>CAYXYF010000011.1:42442-69642 GCA_964469265.1 uncultured Bdellovibrionales bacterium | reverse complement strand
GCTGATGAGATGCTTGATACGGTTATTAATTTAAAGAGGTAATAGGCAGTGAGAGTTTCTGATTCAATGAATTATGCAAAAACTAAGATTGCCTTAGAGAAGAACCGCTCTGAGATGTCTGAGTTGCAAACTCAAGCTGCGTCTCAGAAACGTATCAACAAGCCATCAGACGACCCAGTTGGTACAACAAAACTTTTAAGTTCAAGAACAGATGCAAAAGGTATTGACCAATACTTAAAGAACTTAGACTTTGCCCAATCGTTTTTAGATTTTACAGATAAATCTTTAGAGGATGTAACAAACGCTCTTATGAGGGCAAAGGAACTTGCGCTTTCTCAAGCCAACGATCCGAGTTCAAGTCCGATGACAAGAAAGGCTGTCGCAACAGAAGTAAGACAGCTTTATAATCAAGCCCTGCAAGTCGCGAACAGAAAATTGGGTAACCGATATATTTTTGGTGGCTACGGAACTACCACAACGCCATTTGCAAATGATGGTGCTTACCGTGGAGACCGTGGCGAGATCATGGTGGAGATCAACAAGGGTGCCTATGTTGCAATGAACCTTCCTGGGGACATGGTTTTTTTAGGAAGAGATGCAAAGGCTTCTGGAGTTTTAAACTCTATCCCTGATACACCCGATGAGCTCCACCGCACACAGATGGACGAGCTGAGCAAACCCCCTCAAGAAGAGGTGGGGTCCATCCGTGGACCTGCCAGCACCATGAAGCAAAGCGACTTCGGAGAGATGAGTGTTTTCGCAGAGGGTGAAAATATTTTTAAAGTTTTTGCGGATCTTGAAACTGGCATGGTGACTAATGATAAGGCAGCCATTCAGGACGCCATTGACAAGGTCGATGTGGCAATGGACCAAATTGTCCACGCTAGAGCACGCGTGGGATCGCGTGTAATGAACCTTCAGAACACAATAGATTCACTTCAAAAGTCTAGAGTCGATGAAATAGCCAAACAGTCCTCAATCGAGGATGTTGATGCGTTTGAAATTTTTAGCAGTTTAAGCCAAAATGAAAATACCTTAAAAGCTACAATGTCGACTTCAGCCAAGATTTTACAGCCAAGTCTTCTTGACTTTCTCCGTTAGTAATTATAGCTAAACACCAGAAATATTTCTGCCGATAGAGCAGATATGGCATGCCAATGGAAGGTTTGTTTCAATTCTCGAGCATTAGTCTCACGAACCCTCTCTTGATGGCGGCGTAGTAAAAACAGGATGTTAAGGAGTCGACCATGTTGGTTCTCACTCGTAAATTAGGTGAAAGTATAGCAATTGACGACAATATCAAAATTACTGTCGTACAAATTAAAGGCAAACAGGTGCGCTTAGGAATTCAGGCGCCAAAAGATACAAAGATTCATCGCGAAGAAGTCTATTTAGCAATTCAGGATCAAAACAAGCAGTCAGTGGATACACCTTCAGATAGCGCGCGTCGTGTCGCGAAACTACTTAAATCGTAGCTTTTGCTTAAATTATAGCGAAAAATAATTTTTACCATATTTTTGTCTTGTGGTGTCTCTAAATGAGGGGCATCCTTAATAATGAGCAGGGGGGATTCGTAATGACTGTTCAAACGTCCCGTTTTGGACAAGTAGAGATTCAAGATACAGATGTTCTGTTTTTTCCAGAAGGTCTTTTAGGCTTTAATGACCTAAGACATTTTGTATTGCTTGAAGATCCACAAGATGAAATTTTTGTTTGGTTACAGTCGACCGAGCATGCTCAAGTTGCGTTTCCTGTATTAGAGCCAGAATTCTTCGTTCAGAATTACAAATTAAACTTAGCTAAAAATGATCTTGAAGCCATGGGCCTTAAGATTCAAGAAAAAGTCAGATCGTTTTGTATCATTACGATTCCTGAAGATCCTAAAGAAATGACTGCAAATTTGAAAGCTCCGATCGTGATTCACTTAGAATCAAGAGTTTCAAGACAGTGTGTCCTTCAAGATAATAACCTAGCAATTCGTGAACCGATCTTCTCTATGCTTCAGCAACGTCTGGTGCAAATGCCAAATCAAAAGCTCAGAGAAACTGCAAACCAAAAATCGGTTCCACAAGCTTTATCACTCGCAGAACTTTAGACAGCATCGCGGAGGGTCCGTCCCCGTTATTTGCCGAAGTGGACTTTGCCAGTTTCTATGTTGTAGACGGCGGAGATGACTTTTACGCCTTGGTTCTCTAGGGCGCCTGTTAGGAGTTGAGATTGGTCTACGAGCTTTTGTACTGTTTGGTCTGCGTGGGAGAAGTCGACTTCTTTTCCAGGATAACTTCTGTCCATAACAAGAACAAGTTTAGTCCCTAAAGTGCCAATGGCGTATTCAATGCTGTTAAGAACGGATGAATCCACCGAAATACCAAGGTTGCGGATGACGTAGATTTCGCCAAGCTTTTCATCAAAAACAATTTCTGGTGGAATTCTTGAGTCACTAGTTGAAAAAATAACGGCGTGAGGGTTTTCTGAGTTTACTAGGCGTTGAATATCTTTTTTCGATTGCCCGTCAGCTCTGAGCGCTGGTTTTAAAAACCTTTTATTGCCATTTTTTAACCACTTGAGAGCCGTTTCTGCATCAACCACTTTTTTATTAACAACGTCCTCTGATTCCTCTTTGTATGGTGGCACAACCTGCGCAGTTGATTCTTGGAGTTGCTGATCTATATGAGAGGCTCTTTGAAGAGTCACGTCGATAACTTCTGGTTCCTCAACTGGCGCTTCAACCATAGGGCTTGCGATATTATCCGTTAATACTTCGTCTCCAGCTTTGTGTGGAGTTTTTTGCGGTTCTGATGAAGGCCTTAGATAAATACTGTGTCCACCGAGAGTAGAGTCTGAAGTGTCTTGAGTATCAGATTTGTTTCGTCTTTCGGTGAACGTACTACACGCAGATAGAGATAAAATAAGTACAATTAATCCTAAGTGCTTCATCTGAGTACTCCTGTCTTTGTTTAGGTATATTTTATTTTAAGTCGCATTGGTCTTTAGGCAAGGTTAGCCCCCTTCGGTAATAATTTCCTATTCTTTGATCTAGTTAAATGTTCCGTTCTGATACCGATGAGTATTGTAAGGAACTTCTCTGATGCCAGAAGGGCATATATAGAACTAGGAATTGTTCGGAGTAGTGGCATAACCCACGGAGGGATAATATGCGAGCCACTGCATTTTTATTTTTGATAGCTCTAATTTCACTTCTAACCTTCAAAGCCGAAGCAAAGGAAGTGCAAATCATTGAGATAAGAAAAAACCTTCAGCTTTCAAATGATGAAACAGTTTTCACAGATTATTATCTCAACGCTGGCGATGACCTTGGAATTAAACCAGGTACAACCTTCGTTCTTTACAGAAGAGTTAACGTGATCGATAGGCTGGGATCAAATCAAGGTCGTGCGCTATCTATTCCTGTAGGAAAAATAAGAATTATTTATGTTGCTAAAGATCTGAGCGTTGCACGGTTAGATACTTTAGAGAAAAATGAAAACACTCCAATTCTTGAACATCGCGGAGTGATGTTAGGTGATCTTATTAACGTAGAGTCTGCCGCGATGTCTGCGGATAAAACTGCAAGCTATGGTCCTCAAGGGTTAGGTGTTAGTTTTGCAGCTCAACCGATTATTCCAACCATTGAAAATTATAAAGTCGAAAGCCGGATGCCAGCCTCTGTTGAGGAGTCGGCAAAGCCAGCGACACAGAATGCAAAGCCAGCTAATAATGTAGAATCTATAAAGTCCTCTGTTAAACCATCTGATGGTGCTCAGGTTCCTTTAATTCGATAAGCTCCTGTGCTAAAGATGAAGGCCAATTTGGCCTTCATAAGGAGCTTTAGTTTGTCCAAGCCGACTACATTTATAAAAGCAGTTATTCGTAACGTTGATAAGAATCTTGAAGAGTCAGTCTCGAGTCTTTGTTTTGATTTCGGGGCCATGGGTGTTTCAGAGACTTTAGACTTTGATCAGAAGGTATACCCAGAACCTAAAATTATTGAAAAACCAGTCATCAACCTAGAAGCCTATTTTGAGTCAGAGCCAAAAGGCCTATCTGAATCACTAACTCAAATCAGTCCGCAAATTGAATTTGAAACTGAAACTCAAGAAAGTAAAGACTGGATGGAGGAATGGAAAAAAGGTTTTCATGCCTTCCAACTCTATGATCGGTTCTGGATTGTGCCCTCTTGGGAAAAATCCCCTGAAGGCGTTGATCCAATTTATATTGACCCAGGAATGGCCTTCGGAACTGGAACCCATGAGACCACGCAAATTTGCAGCGAACTTATTTTTAAAGAAATTCAGTCACGCAAGGTGAGCTCGTTGATTGATGTCGGAACTGGGACGGGAATTCTAGCTTTTATTGCATACAAAATGGGTGTGCCTGAAATCTTAGGCACCGATAATGATCCTGAAGCAGTAAGAGTTGCAAAAGAGAACGCAGATATTAACAGGATCAATATGCGCTTAACAGAAAAAGATCTAAAAATGATCAGTGAAAAGTTTGACGTGGTTGTTGCCAATATCATCGACGGTGTCCTTGTGAAGCTAAAGCCTCTTTTGCTTCAGAAAAGGAATCCTGGCGGTGCATTTATTTTATCTGGAATAATAATTGAAAACGATACTGAATTCATTGAAGAGTTTTTAAAAGATACTGATCTAAAAATTGTTGAGAGAATTCAAAAAGGTGAGTGGGTAGGATATCACTTAAGATGAGAAGATACTGGGTTGAAAAAAAATTCTTTAAAGATGGTAAGGTTCACCTCACAGGGGATACTTTTCATCATATCTGCGATGTTTGCCGCCAGGATGTCGGAAGCCAGTTTGAAGTTTTATGTGACGGCAAAGCTTACTTTGTTAAACTTACTGAGCGGTCTAAAAAATCTGCCGTAGCAGACATTCTTGAAACGCGAGAGGCACCAAAGCCTCAAAAACCCCACATACATCTTTGCGTTTCAATCAGTAAGTTTGCCACCATGGATACGATCGTAGAGAAGGCCGTCGAACTTGGCGTCTACCAGTTTCATCCGTTCACCTCGGATTATAGTTTTATAAGAGACGTAAAGTCTGATCGCCTTGCGGGCAAGGTCGCACGGTGGGAACGCATTGTAAGAGCTGCAACAAGTCAGACTGGCAGGGGTGACCTTATGACGATTGCAGACGTATCCACTCTCAATCAAGTTACAGAAAAAATGAACCAAAACCCAGCTTCGGTGGGTCTATTTCCATATGAGGGAAGTTCAGATACCACTGTGTCTAAATCGATTGAAAAGCTTAAAAGTTTAAACCCTGAGAATGTTTGGCTTTTCGTAGGAAGTGAGGGCGGATACTCCGACAATGAGGTTGTTTTCTTTAAAGAGTTAGGCCTTGAGAGCTCCTCTCTTGGAGAGCAAGTGTTGCGTGTAGAAACCGCCTGTATAGCCCTTGTAAGTATCCTAAAATACGAATTTAATTCCTAGTTGAAGCCTCGTCTAAAATCTGTATAAAATGAGGTGTTCTGAATGTGGGGAAGGGAGTAGCCATGGATTTCGAAAACTTTGAATTTAAACCTTTAACGGAAGGTTTGGGATTTCACAAGAAATCGAAAAAAACCAACGACAAAGAAACTCTACCACCACTTGAGCCACGAGAGAGCTTAAAGGAGTCTGTTCAAAAAAGGCTTGATACTGAAATTTCAAAATCCACATTTCAAACCGTTGATGCTCCTCAATACGATGAAAGCTTGACCGCAGAACCTACAGCAACTTCTTCTAAAACCGAGTTACCAGATCTAAGCACCGACGGCGGTCTTTTCTCTAAGCCACTTCCGAGACCAACAGATAAGCTCGAAGCCCCGCAACCAGCCACACTTGAGATTCCAAGATTTAATCCACGATTTACAAAACCATTAGTAAATCCAGCGATACAAGATTCTGCAATTCAAGGAAAGGGTCTTATTGCAGAGTTAGGCGCACAAGCGCAAATGGCAAAAGAAAATGCAACCACTGCCAACAAGGTCCAAGCTGAAATTAAAGTAGAGTTTACTGAAACTTCCCCAACAGGTTTATCTATGGTTTTAGATTTAACAGTGATTTCGGGGTTAGCAATCTTATTTACTTTAGGTCTGAGTTTAGCGACAAGCATTGAGATCATTCCGCTGATTCGGAGCGTGTCTCATGATCTGGGCGCCCAAGTTGGTTTAGGTCTACTGGTATTTTCGGTAGCACAACTTTATTTTATTTTGTCCAGAAGCTTCTTTGGACAAACTCTGGGTGAGTGGTCAATGGATATCCAACTTGGCCAACCTAAAGAGCAAGAAAAAGTATCTTATATTTTTAAAATGATCTTAAGATCCGTTATGATCACAATCACTGGTTTTATTACTCTACCTGTGATCTCGATGATTACAGGTAAAGATATTGCGGGTCGCTTGTCAAAACTGAAACTCTACACTAAGTAGTAATGAATGGGACAGTTCTTAAACCAAAAGGATTTGCAAAAAAGCGTATCAAACGTTCGTGAAGGCAAAAAGGTTGTATTCACTAACGGCTGTTTTGATATCTTGCATGTAGGACACGTCAAATATCTCAAAGAAGCAAAAGCTCAAGGTGATATCCTCGTAGTGGGTTTAAATAGTGACTCTAGCGTGAAGCGCTTAAAAGGAACTGACCGTCCGATTCAGAATGAAAACGATCGTGGAGAAATTCTCAGTTCCTTAGAATGTGTGGACTATGTCACTCTTTTTGAAGAAGACGACCCACGCAATTTAATTCAATTAGTAAAACCAGATGTTCTAGTAAAAGGTGGAGACTGGAAGCCTGAACAAATTCTCGGAAGTGACTTTGTCCTATCTTATGGCGGAGAAGTTAAATCACTTCAATTTGTAGAAGGTCGCTCCACAACAAACATCGTATCTAAGATTTTAAAACTTTAATACCGGAAACCAATTTTTACCGAGTACGTCGGTTGTTCGTAGTAGTCGATTTGGCCTGTTAAAAACACACTGCTGACTCTGAAGCCTACACCCATAAGAAAGTGGGCAACAGTGATCTTATTGTCTTCGTTATTTCCGCTATCGGTGATTCCATTTACACCGCCGATAAATCTGCCGTTGGACTGCAGTTGTCCTAAGCCGCCGTAAAAGTAAATATTTTGTGCAGTTATTCCTGCGGTGAAATCATATCCAAAGTTTTTTGTAATAAGATGGTTATTGATGTTTGCACTACTTGCGCTGATGTTAAGAGCGAAGCTCACAGGAAGATAGGCTAACTGATAAAACCCCCAGCGCACGATGCCGCCGTATTCAGAAATTCCAGTGCTGTCTGTAAAAGGAATAAAATGAACGTAGACGTCAACATTGTTGTAGAGTCCCTTGCCAACAGAAATGATGGGATAGCTGAATAAATCTTGATCAGGAGTTTGGTTTCCGTATTTTGAAAGATCGCTGACAGGAATGGAATCCATTTGGATGCCAGCTTCAAAGCCTGCAAAACCGCCTAATGGATATGGATCAGTAAGGATTTTTCCACTTGTGCCAGGTCCAAGTATCTTCAATACGCCGATTCGATCGGCCTCATTGAGGTTGGTTGGAATGTGCACTTTCGCGAACGCAGGAAGCGAAGTAAAAAATAGAACAATAAGTGCAACGTGGGTAGAGTTCATCTCTTTATACTGCCTCTAAAAAGAGATCAAAATCAACTGAGAAATTGGATTAAAATTGTGCGAGCAGATAGGAAGCTTGCTTGCACTGTGCCTTCCACACCAACGCTAAGTGCGTTGTCGATAACATTCAAAGATTGGTTGAGCAGGTTTTTATATTCTTCAAGTTGTTGAGGAGTATAAACTACGTTTTTACCATCTGAAGCATTTGTTTGAACAATGGATGAAGTAATTGATCTAATAATATTAGAGACAAGAATTTTCACTGTAGCATCTGACGAGCCAAGCAGTGAGTTTAAAGTGCGAATTTGATTTGGGCTATGGTAAGCACCAAGTGTACCCTGCGCAAATCTTTGTAGCTCTGTGGACATTTCCGTATCGATGTATTCAGCATATTTTAGAAGGCTCAAAGGTGACGGAGCTAATCCTAAAATCGTAAATCCTAGTTTTTTAGATTCTTCACTCTCTGCTGAAAGAAGCAAGTCCACTACCGCATAGAAGCTTGCTCTTGAAACATTTCCGTTGCCATAGGCAGTGATGAATTCGTTTTCGGAATTTGATGTCGTGATAATTTCAACCCACTGTTGAGGCGTTAATTTATCTTTTGTATCCTCTTCGCTAGGGCCTCTGTCTTGAGGATTATTCTGAACCCTTTGATTATTGTAATAAGCTAAGTGCGGCTGATGATCTGCATTGTTTGAATTTTCGTTACCAAAACGGTCGTTACGTTTTGCATAACGATGAGGGAATGTTTTCTTCTTCTTTGCAACTTTCTTTTTCTTCTTCTTCTTTTTGTCTTTTTTAGCGTTTTTAGCAGAGGTAGGCTCAAGTTTATTTCGTGTGTTTACTGGTGCAGCGAATACGAACTTTTGTTCTGAGTTGTCTTTGCTGAGATCGTTTTTCGTCCACTGGCCAGTGTACGCATATCGCAAGCTCTCAAGTTTGCTATCGCGTGCAGAGTTGTTTCTTGTATTGCGAGTATTGAACTCAGCTTTTGCAGTCGCCTTGTCTTTGACGTTTGAAGTTGTCGGATTATTATCGGACTTCCACGAAACCAGTCCAGCAAAGATCAAGATCAAGCCGACGGCTATGATCCTTCCTGATTTTAGTTGTGTTAGGTTGCCCATAATTAATTCCTCTACTCTGTATATAGAGCAAAAACCTTGGCATTCTTAAATACCTGAAATTACTTAATAATTCTAAATCTGGAAAATGCCTTAGTGTCCAAACGTTTGACAACCCCTATGGATGTCCGAAAAAATCAATTAAGTTCAATGGTTTACAAATAAAAAAGCAGGTGTGAGTGGCTGACAAATTTGGGGCTCTCTTAAAAACGAAGGATAAGTCTGATTTTCGGTTATTCGCTAAACTTTTAACACAGATAGATCACCTGGGCCCGCAAGCTTTAAAATACAAAGAGCTTCTTGAGCCCACATCCATGGCACTCAGAATTGGTATCACGGGACCACCAGGAGCTGGAAAATCCACTTTGATTTCTTCAATGATGCAATATTTTAGCAACAATGATTTAAAAGTTGGTGTGCTTGCAGTGGATCCTAGCAGTCCCTTTTCAAGTGGCGCACTTTTAGGAGATCGAATTCGTTATCATGAAGCCCTTATGAACGAAAATGTATTTGTGAGATCAATTGGTTCAAGAGGAAGCTTAGGGGGGTTAAGTGCATCGTCTTATTTGATGTTACGAGCATTTGATCTTTTTAAATTTGATGTGGTTTTAATTGAAACGGTGGGAGTAGGACAGACCGAACTTGAAATTATGAACGTAGCAGACTTAACGGGAGTTGTTTTGGTTCCTGAAAGTGGCGATGGCATTCAGATGATGAAAGCTGGCCTTATGGAAATTGCAAATCTTTTTATTGTTAATAAATCGGATAGACCAGGTGCGGATAGTCTTAAGCAAGAACTCAAACAGGAGATGGTTTTTCAGGATAAGGATGAAATTGAAATATTCTCTACGGTGGCCACAAAGGGAACTGGTGTAGAAGAGCTTTGTAACTATCTTTTGGTCAATGTACGAAATGACGAACTTAAAAGTCGAAGATTTTATCCAAACCGCTTACAGGCTGAGGCAAGGTCTTTACTTCGTCTCGAATTTGAAAGGAATATTTCCAAGAGGGTATCAAAAATTGAAACGCCTAAGGACCTTCAGAAATTATTTTAGCGCGAACCGATCTTAAACTTTGAGAACATGTCTCGGTGAATGTTCATTACAATATTGATAAATTCATTTTGATCCGCAGGAAGAAGGTTTACGAACTCAGCTCCGACTTTTGTTAAACCGCTTCCTTGTGAACCTACTTTAATGGCGTGACGGATGATGGCCTCAAAGTATTTTTCAACTCTTCCGCCAATCTCAATATGACCTGCGATCACCTGATTTTTCTTAAGTTTGTATTCAATGTGACAAGGTATCTCTAATGAAAATCCTCCGCCGCTGAGATCAAACATAGGAAGCTTTTTGGGAACAGGGTTTCCGTCAATGGTGTCGATTCTAACTTTTGCCGCGTAGTCAGCGGGTATTTGTACACGAAATGTATTGCGCCTTTGAAGTTTGAATAGTGCGGGCTCAAGACTCATCACATAGTGGCTGGCAAAATCATGCTCTTTAAAATTTGTTTTCATAAAGTATTTTTCTTGGCCCACTTGAAAGGTAACAATTGAATCCTTGCCCACAGGTAGTTTATCTTGTGTGACTATGATCATGTGTGAATCTCGAATACTCTCTGCTACAATCTTTGCAGTACGATTTCCAGCAAGCTGACATTCAAATTTTACTTTTGATTGGCAGAGTAGCAGGAACGCTCGTTCGCGTTCTTTGCGGGTGCCTACTTTTTGAAAAAACGTTTGCGTTTGGCTATCGGTCATACAAGTGCTTTTCGGTAAATAACTTGTGTTAAATTAGTAAGATAGAAATTTAACGACCTTGGTCTATGAGGATTCGTAATTAAGGTACGCAAACCAGTCTGGCGAGGCATGTTTTCGGTTCACTTCGAAACGTAAGGCGGGAAGCCACCTCGGCTCTTCTGGTTTTTTTAATAGAGGCATGTGCGCTTGTTCAGGAGTTCGATTTCCTTTTCGCTGATTGCAAGTCCTACAGGCTGTTACAATATTTGTCCAAATTTTAAGGCCACCTTGAGAAACTGGGAACACGTGATCTAAGGTAAGATCTTTTGTAGGATATTGTGAACAGCAGTACTGACAGGTGTAATCGTCTCGAATATAGATATTTTCTCTGCAGAATCTGATTCTGGTGGATTCAACAGAACGCACATATCTTTTTAATCGAATAACACTTGGAAGTGGGAATTTGTCTTTAATGGTGCGGGCATAAGATTGGTGATGAGAAAGTACTTCGACTTTATCTTGAAACCAGAGTATTAGTGCTTTTTGCCAATTGACGAGTTTAAGAGGTTCATAGCTTGAGTTCAGCATCAAGGCTTTGACGTTCATCTCGTTGAAGGTGACACCCCCTTGGATAGGTTGTGATCAAACATCCTTATATAATCATAAGTAGTTATAAGAGGGTTATCAATCCAAAACTTAGTAGGATTAAGGTCCAGCTCGCGCTGTTGGTTTTGAATAACCTCTGTATATATAGTTATGGAGGGATCTAATAAAGACAGAACTTCTTGCAATGTTGGTTTCTCATAGTGAGACATAAACTATCCTTTATATCACTGCCGCAACATAATATTTTTCGGCGTTTCAGGTTGAAATCTTAAAACATTTCATTTTTGTCTAAAAATTTTTCGATATTTTTGAAATTTTTTTTATGTCTGTCTTTTGATGAGAAAACATATCGTGTTGAAACGAATTTCAACGCTTTTTGGATCAAGCTGAAGCAAATAGGTGTCCTAAGTGAGACAATAAGAAGCCAGTGCAGCAGCATTTCTGCAGCAAGCCTCGACCAACGTCTAAAGTTTTCTGGACCTTAGTCGATAAGTTTCCTGAACACGTTGGAGTAAAAAAATCTTCTCTAACTGGTGAAAGGGGACAATCACCCCCTGACACCGATCTTAAGAGAAGCTCCAACAAAAAGAAGTAACAACGCCTTTTGTTCGGTACGTTGGCAGATGTGAGTGATCGCAGCAAGATATCTCCAATGGACTAACATCTAGGCAAACAGAACGTTGGAGGTACGTCATGGGCTTAAGAATTAATACAAACTTAGCCTCAATCAATGCTCAAAGACAATTAGGGAAGCAGCAAGCGCGTGCATCGCATGCCTTAGCAGCTTTGTCTTCGGGTTCAAGAATCGTGAATGCGTCAGATGATGCCGCTGGTCTCTCTATATCAGAGAACTTGCGCTCACAAACTCGCGGTATTGCAATGGCTCGTAATAACGCTTTCAATGCTGGATCACTCATCCAAGTATCTGAGGGTGGATTAAACGAGATCAGTAATATCATGATACGTCTAAGAGAGTTGGGTGTTCAGGCAGCATCCGACAACGTCTCTGAAGTTGAAAGAGGATTCTTAGACTTAGAAGCACAACAATTAGTACAAGAAGCCGACAGAATTGCGAAGACAACTCGGTTCGGTAACAAACCATTACTTGACGGTACAGAATCAAGAATGGAATTCCACGTAGGACCCTTTGGTGGTGAAGAAAACATCATCAAGTACAATCTTAACGCCGATGCTACAGGCGGCGGTTTGGGATACGATGGGATTTCAGTAAGTGATAAAGGTTCAGCTCGTGATACTCTAGAAACGGTTGACGAAGCTCTCGTTAAGCTCGGAGCAATGCGAGCAGATTTTGGTGCCGTACAAAGTCGTTTGAATACTACAACTTCAAACTTAGACATTCAGTACGAAAACCTAAATGCAGCAAACTCTAGAATTCGTGATGCCGACGTTGCATACGAATCTGCAGAACTTGCATCAGCAAGCGTATTACAAAACGCTTCCATCGGAGTCTTAGCTCAAGCAAACCAACAGGGTGCTCAAGCTCTACGACTCCTAGCCTAAAATAAGTAATCAAAGTGTGTTGAAAGTCTGGCCCAAAAGGCCAGGCTTGTCTTAAGCCCGCCATGGGGAGTCTCGCCGGCTTCCCATGGCCTTTCTTCGTTTGAGAGTTCTCGTTGGGTTTTTGAGCTTTGCAATTTCTCTTGCTGGGGTACGCCCTCCAGGCTTCTTCTTTCGGACATGAGTACATGTCCTCACCCCATCCATGGGGCCGAAAAACCCCATCTCGTTGAAAAAAAGGGAATTCGTAACGAAATTGATCTAAGTCAAATAACTCTTACTTGATTACTCTTTTCATTTTCGTCCGAACTTATCGAGAAATTAGATCGACTCGTTTAATCGGATTCGTTCTTCTGAAAAAGTGAACAATGTTTTCCGATTTTTCTTTTGGAAATGTTTTCGAAGGATAGGTTTTAATTTAAAATTTACTTGATCGGACTTTCCGGCCCCATGGATGGGGTGAGGGTGCGTACTCGCGCCCGAAAGGAGAAGCCTGGAAGGCGTGTCCGAGCAAGTGAATTTTAAATTAAAACCGCTCTTAAGAGATTAGTTTTTTCCAAACGTCTTCTCGGAAGCCCACTGTGCCTTTGTTTTTGGTGAGAACGAAAGGACGTTTGATGAGTTTGCCGTTTTTGGCGAGGAGTTTTAAGGCTTCTTCTTCTGTCATTCCGTTTTTGATTTTATCGGAGATTTTCAGTTCTCGGTACATTAAGCCTGACGTGTTGAAGAGGTTTTTGAAAGTTCCGCCGTCTGCTTTGATGTATTTTAGCATTTGTTTTAATTCTTCAAGAGACGGTGGGTGTTCTACTATCGGAATTTTTTCGTAGATGACTTTCTTTTTGTCGAGATAGTTTAATGCTTTCTTACAGGTTCCGCATGCGTTGTATTCATAAACCTTCATTCAGTTCTCCAGGGCTGTCCCAACACTGTTCGTTCTCCGTGATGATTTCTTGGTGGTAATCTGCACAGTATATATTTGCTACACATCCAGTTATGGTGTCATCTTTAGCTCTTTTTAAATATCTTACCTTATAATTGAAATGAATGGAAAAGCGTCCTTTGCCGATTATTGAGAGACGCTTGTAGTAAAGCAGGTAATCTTCAGTATTGTAGTGGGCCATGATTTCTTCTTCACATCTCTCAGGCGTTTTTATGCGGGATGGATTAGCCACTGCAATTTGCGCGATTAATATTAAGCCTAGTGCCATTACTTTATTCATTCTTTTCTCCCAAACTTGGTCTCTATATATATGAGCCCCATGGAAGTTTCAATATTCCACAAACCCCAGTGAATATTCGTTAGAAAAATTTGCATATCAAGGTTTAGGGTATGTAGGTCTGTATAGACTTTAAGCTCACTGGACTTCCTTCTATTAAAATCACCAGACTTTAGATTAATTTTCCACACCTAGGTCTAGTTTTGATTGGACCATGGTCCAGTTTGACTGGATCGCACTTAAGCCTAGCCAGACCTCGCCGAAAGGTTACTCGTGAGTCAGGCAGTACAAAGATGTTTGGCTGATCTAAGTAGAGTGATTGCTACTTATGTCAATGAAGGCCCTCCATTTTTCCTTCTGACTCCAACGTGTTCAACAACGGCAATGGATATTGCCATCACATCACGCGGGCAATGGGTTAAGACCCGCGTGATGTGAAAGAGAATGAATCTCTAAAAATTAATGGAGGTCCAATATGGGCTTAAGAATTAGTACAAACTTACCATCAATTAACGCGCAAAAGAATTTAGGCGATACTCAAAGAGTTATCTCTAAATCATTTGCACAGCTATCAAGTGGTAGCCGAATCAATCAGGCTGCAGACGATGCTGCGGGATTATCAATCTCTGAAGGGATGAAATCTCAAATCAGAAGTATGCGTCAAGCAACTCGAAACGCAAATGACGGTATTTCGTTATTGCAAGTTGCAGAAGGTGGCTTAAATGAAACTTCAAATATCATTACTCGTCTCCGAGAATTAGGTATTCAGGCTTCTTCCGATACAATCGGTGATGTCGAGAGAGGAATGATTAACAAAGAAGTTCAACAATTAACACAAGAAGTAGAAAGAATTGCACAGAGTGCAAAGTTTGGTTCAAAGCACCTATTAAACGGTGAATCTGAAGCCTTTGATTTCCAAGTTGGAACAGGTAACGATGACTTCGCTGACAGACTAAGCTTTGATCCTTCAAAGTTAAATGCTACAGCAAGCAACTTAGGAATTGCGGGAGTAGATTACTCGTCAAAAGAGGGTGCTCAAGAAGCAATGGAAGTACTCGATAAAGCTCAAACTCAGTTAAATGGTTACAGAGCGGAAATCGGTGCAGTACAAAACAGAATGTACTCAACAGTAAACAACTTAGCGACATCAGAAGAAAACTTGAGTGCAGCTAATTCGCGAATTAGAGATACAGATATTGCAAAATCAACTGCGGAATTAGCAACTAACAACATCTTGTTGAATGCATCGACATCGGTTCTTCAACAAGCCAACGCAGCACCAGCACAAGCATTGAAGTTGTTATCATAATCAGAGTTTTGGCAGTACGTGTTTGGTGGGGGGTGTCTCCATCACTCTCCGATACCTAACCCATCTGGGGAAGTTACTTCCCCAGGGGTATTTTAGGTTAAGGGGAACGACCTAGGTCGTATTTGGTGATTAATAACTAAACACTTTTCTGAATGTTTCCGATGAGTCTAATGGATGGATATAAAAAACGTATTAAACTCCATTATAGACTTAGCTGGGGTCAAGAAAGAACGGCTTGATCGTAAAACGACTTTAGATGCCAGCGGTGAACGGGATACCAACCTAGGCTATGGTCAAGAAGAAGCTTCCCAACACAAGATGACCGAAGAAGAAGTTCAAGAAGTTATCGCGCATTTAAATCAAATCGACGGCGTAAAGACCAATAATCTCCAAGTTCGGTCAGAAAAAATAGACGAACGATACATCATCTACATCGAAGATCCAGACGGAAAAACAATCCGAAGAATTCCAGAAAGTGAAATGTGGTTTATCTACCAAAAGCAAAAAACTAGCGGTGGGAAAAAAGGCCAGATTCTGAACAAGGCCATGTAGACTTTTTTATAGTTTTCACTCTCTGTACCCGCTATTAGTCCCAATGACATTTTATTGACTCACTGATTCCTGCTTTTACTGCGAAAATAATAGAAAGCACGGGAGTAAGTTAGTGGCAATAACATTAGGCGGTATTAATACAGGATTACCACCGAATCTGGTCGATCAATTGGTCGAACTAGAAAAGGAGCCTATTAAACGCGTCGAAGAAAAGATTGCGAAGAACCAAGAGAAATTGGGCCTCGTCAATCAACTCGATGAAAAATTAAAAGCCATTACAACTTCACTCACTGAGCTTGCGGGCTCTCAAGGTTTCACGGATATCGTTGTTAACTCTGCTGATCCCTCAATCGTGACAGGATCTGCTGATCCCGCAGCCTCGATGAATGGGAGTTGGAATCTTGAAGTCATGCAGCTTGCAAATAAACCTTCAGCACTGTCTTCAGGTTTCCCAGACAAAGACAAATCACAAATTGGCGTGGGATATTTTAAATTTCAAACCCCAGAGGGTGAAAAAGAAGTTTATATCGACGGCAAAAATAATACTTTAGAAAAAGTCGCATCTACTCTCAACAACTCAGGCTTGGGATTGCAAGCAACTGTCATTAAAGACAGTAAAGATGCAGACACTCCATATCGCTTGATGGTGAGCGGGCTATCAGTAGGAAAAGGCAACGCCATTGAGTATCCGACACTTTATTTTCTAGATGGGGATCAGGATTTTTATTTTGACGAAGAACGCGCAGCACAGAATGGTAAAATCAAACTCGATGGGTTTGAAATTGAAATCGATGATAACAAGCTCACAGACATTATCCCAGGTGTGACTCTTGAATTAAAGCAGGCGGCTCCAGGAAAAGAAATCACCGTAGGTGTGACTGAAGATAAAGAGGTCGTCGTCGGAAAGATCAAAACATTTGTTGAAAGTGCCAATGCAGCTTTTGCTTTCATTCAAGGGCAAAGCCGAGTTGATCAAAATACAGATACCTCAAGAACGCTTGGTGGAGACTCCCTTTTACGTTCTGTTGAAAACGATCTGCGACGAATGATTCAGAATCCTCAAATGGGAGTTAAGAGCAGTATTAAAACACTGAACCAACTGGGGATCATGTTCAACCGAAACGGTACCCTAGATTTTGATGAGAAAAACTTTAATAAATTGTTGGCGGATAAATCTGACGACGTAAAGGCGTTTTTAGTCGGAGATAATTTCAATACTGGTTTTGTTCCTACTGTTCGAAACACTATCAACCGAATAACAAACGCGGCGTTTGGTCCAATTGGAAACAAAAGGAAGTCTTTAACGACTCAAATTCAACAAGCTGACTCTAGAATTGATTCGTTAACCCGAAACTTAGAAATGAAAGAGAGAAATTTAAGAAGGAAATTTGCAAAGTTGGAAGAAACGATGTCGCAAGTGCGAAGCCAAGGAAATATGTTGGCTGAGCGTTTAGGCGGCCCCGCTCCAATGGCGATGAACTTCGGTGGGATGAGTAAAACAAGTAACGTATAGGGCTGATAAATGTCGAATGCTGCATTAAAGAAGTACAAAACTACCTCAATTCAAAGCGCGAGTCGTGAAAAGATTCTTTTGATGCTTTATGAGGGAGCTATCAAGTTTGTAAAGCTCGCTATACTAGCCGTCGAAAATAATAACGTTAAAGACAAGTGTGAAAACATTGGTCGAGCGTATGACATTATCCTAGAGCTTAACAATACACTTGATCACAAAGTCGGCGGCGATGTCGCAAAAAATCTTGAGCAACTTTATCAATTTATGATTGAGCAGCTCATTAAAGCCAATACACAAAACGATGTAGAGTCATTAAAAACGGTTCAAAAACTTTTAGAAACTCTCCATGACGGATGGGTTCAGGCAATACAGAAGCTAAAAAATGAAAACAGATAACAAAGTTTTAAACAACTTCATATGGGGAGGCACAATGACAGATGAAATCATTCATCTGCTTTCAGAACGTAATAGATATTTATCTCAATTCTCAGTCATTAATAAGATGCAGATTAATAGGTTGAAGAGTGGAAACTTTGAACAGTTGAGTGAATTCTACATGACGAGAGAGCATATTCTTGCAGTGGTTGAAAAAATCGAGTTGCTCCTGAATCAAAAACTCGAAGAGGTTGGGGAAGATATCTCGGCCGAGACAAAGCAGTCGGTAGAGGCTTTGCTTCAAGCAAAGGACAAGGTCATCCGTGAGATCCTTGATCAAGACCTTACGATTCTTTCAACAATTGAGCGTGAAAAAGCGAGTATCATTACGGAGCTTCAAACTTTGAAGAAAGGTAAAAAGACTATAACTGCCTATAAGTCTGGAATTACCACTACCAAGTTAGATGAGGAAGCTTAATCAAACATTAGTCTAGCAGCTCATCTCTTTGGGCTGCCAAAAATATGACGACTATTCCTGAGTCATCAAAATTCAAACATCAAAAAGCAGCATAGCTGAAGCAGATTGGTTTTAAGCCTTGGCATTTTATTTGCTCTTAGAGTCCTTGTAAGAGAAAGGAACTCTATGTCACTAGAAATGAATATTCAAAAATCGAACGAACCCTCTGGGAATTTGACAAGCCACTTTGATGTGCACTTCTTATTTAAGAACGCCCTAATCCTCGTTGATCATGGCGACTATGATCTGGCTTTAAATCTTTTTGATACGATTCTTACTGAAGATGAGTTTCATGCTGAGTCTTTACGCTGGAAGGGATATTGCCTCTCACAACTTGGACAGATTGAAGGAGCAATTGCCTCCTTTTTAAAACTCGCAGAATCCACGCCGACAGATAGCAATTACTTTAATTTGGCGGACAGCCTATATACTGCTGGACAGCTTGATCTGGCAAAAGAATTTTTTCAGAAATCTCTTGAGATTATTGATTATGAAAGTCCGCACCTTTTTCAAATTTATAAAAAGCTAGGTAACATAGCGACTAAGGCAGGGGATTTCGAAGCAGCGGAAGAATATTACAATAAAGCATATACAATAACTCCTCACTCTGACGACTTATATGTCAACTACGGCACGCTCGAGATGCAAAAAGATAATCATGACGCCGCTCTTGAAAGGTTTAAGCAAGCTCTAGAGCTCAATAAAAATAACGACAAGGCGTGGATCGGCTTAGCTCTTATCTACCGCGCGCGAGGCGACAGTGAGCTTTCGTGGGGTGAGCTTTTACACGCTCTTGATATTAATCCCAAAAACTCTGTGGCGGTTAAACTTGCCGTGGATTGGGGTATTGCAGAAATGGAATATGAAAAAGCAATCGCAGTAATGGAAAAATTCCTTAACGTTGGCGATCCCAACGCAGAATGGGTGTTTACATATGCGGGATTGCTCTATCAGGCGGGTGATTGGAAAGAAAGCAAAAAGATTTTAGATCTTTTACTGAATGAAATTCCACATTACCAAGCGGCATCAGATCTTAGAAATAAAATTACTAATTTAGCAAACGTTTAAGATTACTTTTAGGAGCTCAGTTGTGAGAATTCTCATTCGTGGATTTGCAGAGCTAGACCAGTTTATGATGAGCCTTCCTTATTTAAAGGGAGTTGCAACTCTTTATCCGACTTCAGAAATTTTTATGATGACCAGTGCAGAGGTATCAGAGCTTAAAGAGCTTGCGCCCTATGTTCATCATTTTATTGAAGATCAATCAACAGTAGCAGATGTTTCTTTCGATAAAGTTATTGATCTTGAAAAGATCGGAAAAGATCAGTTGTCTGAATACAGTGGGCTTCATTGCACGGATGCCTTTTTAGAAATGTTGCCACGCAATGTCCAGAACAGAAGTCTTATCCTGAAAGAATCCTTAAAGGGATTTGATGAAGTTAAACGGTTTGCCTCACGGGTAAATTCTAATTTTGACGTTGTAATTTATCCGTTTTGTAGACAAAACGAATTTGCATGGTCAATTGAAGATTTTTATCTTTTTGTGAGCTACTTTTTTTCAATGAATCCAGGAAAAAAAGTACTGTTTGCTGCGCTCGAATCTCAAAGAGAGCAAGTTGAGTCCTTCTTCTCGCAAAAACGTTTTCCAAAAGACTTGCTTGATGTCGGTTTCTTTAGCGTCTGTGGCTTGCACAGCGTTTTACGAAGGTCATCATTTGCGGTGATGGGAGATACGCCGTTTAAACACTTAGTCACTAACCCTGAAACGACTTTAATCGAAATGGCATTTAATGATTCTGAATACGCGAACAAGGTCGCCTATCGCAGCGGAAGTTATGTGCTTAACTTTAAAAAGAAGTTTAGGAATAGATTTATTTACCAAAGCAATGAACTTGCCTTCGACAACTCGGCTCACTTTGCTGCTTACATAATGACTTCCATCTTTGATGAAGACGAAGAGAAATTGCGATGGTTTGCGGAAAAGTATGTTAGCAATGTGGATATTACTAAAACAAAAATAGACCAAGAGATCGGATTACAGGTAATGCCAATTTATTGGGGCTTACATAACATTGCGAACACCCTTGTAAAAACCTCTTATCGGCTTCAGACATTTAAAATCAACGACTCAAAATTTGCAGAAGAGTTTTATAACAATATTTTTGATGAAAGCGACATTTCTCAAGAACAGATCATGTACGATCTCAGTACAACGCAAAGAGAAATTGAAAAGCTAATTCAGTTTTTTAAATCAGAAAACCACTTTGCAACAGCTATGAAAATCGAAAACAGATTTGAGCAAAATCTCGAAAACTTGCTTTTGAAAGCCGTTCTTGATCAAGGTCCAGATGTTCTTGACGACAAGCCTTCGCTTGTTTCCGAGTATATTGTGGACAAACTTGTTTTAAATCTGTTTTTTATTCGGCAGGTCATGAATGTCTCGGGCCAAAAGCTTTTAGAGAGTTTGCCAATGACAGCAACATATTATTCATAAATAATATGTGAGATGGCCGAACATGAAAACCCTATCGGTAATACCACTGTTTTATGGGTCGATGACGACCCATATATCTTGTCGTCAGCAAAACGCTTATTAGGCCTTCATAATCTAAACATTATCACTACCGAGAATCCGTTAGATGTAAATGACTTAATTGAACAGCATGACGTGGCTGTACTTATTTGTGATCAGCGTATGCCGCAAATGACGGGGATCGAAGTGCTAAGAGATGTCCGCTCGAAATATCCCCACGTGACACGGCTAATGGTGACAGGGTTTTTTGATAAAGACTTATTGGAAGAAGCTGTCAATGAAGGTGGTGTATTCCGATTTATAAATAAACCATGGTCTGAGCAGGAGCTTCTCTCTGATATTAAACAGAGTTTAGAGCATACATATCAAATTCAAAAATACACTGAGCTCAGTAAAGAGATCAGAAGTCAAAATAAGGCTTTAACTCAAATCACAGAAAACTTAGAGACTATAATTTTTGAACGCACAAAAGAAATCAATCAATTCAATAAAGATCAAGAAACCAAAAACAAGCAGATTAAAGACCTTGTGTTATTCATTCAAAAGACTCACGAAGTAAATACTTTATCGGAACTGATGGATGCCCTCGTCAGAGAGCTTTCAAAGTATCGTGTTAATCCGATATTTTGCTATAAGGCGGCCAGTGGGCGAGTTCACATTTTGTATCATTCCAAAGAAGAGTGGATCAATCGACCGATTGATAAGCTGTGGACAAAAAGATTAGAACTCAAAGCCAACGACAAAGCAGACCAAAAGTTTTTGGCCGATAATTTAAAGAGACCAGTGGGAAATGTGTTGTCTTTGCCGCTACTGAAATTTAAAAACACCGAGGATCTTCAAAATACGATTTTTTTAGAGCACAGTACAAAAGATGAAGATCTACGTGTTTTTATGGAATATTTGACTTCGCGACTGCAAGTTCTGAGCTTAGCAGCAGACCGCATCTTATATATTGAAAAGATTGAACATGATTCTATTCAATGGGAAAGAACATTTGACTCTATTCAAGATCCCTTAAGCATTGTGGATATTAACGGCCGCGGCGTGCGTACGAATTTGCACTTTCAAAAAGATATTAAAAACCTAGAAAATGAACTGGATCTGATTTCTAGTATCAGTTCGGGGGGCCACTCGGATACAAGTATCGTTAAAAAAGGCGCACGGACCTACGAGGTCAGTGGGTTTCCAATTCGAGAAGCCCAGTATGAAGAAGTAAATCATTTTGTTTTGTACTATAAAAACATCACCGAAGAGCGCACTTTGTATGAAAAGATGATTCAGAATGAAAAGATGGCTGCAATCGGCTTACTTGCTGGCAATATTGCCCATGAGCTCAATAACCCTTTAACTGGCATTCGTTCCTTGGCGCAAATTTTGAAGACGGATGCGCTAAAAAAAGAATACCTTGCTGATCTTGAGGAAATCGATAAAGCGGCTTTACGGTGTCAGTCTATAATTCAGGGTTTGCAAGAGTTTTCATCAGGGCGAACGAGTGTTACGCACTTTAAGAAAATTTCACTCAATGAAATTGTTCAAAAAACTTTTCCGTTTTTAAAATCGGCAGTTCGGCATCATAATTTTCAAGTTAGCTTGAGCTCAAAGAATATAGAAGTCTTTGCGGACCCTCAGATTTTACAACAAGTGATTTTTAATTTGATTATTAACGCTTGCCAAGCCCTTAGAGAACCTGGTGTGGTGTCGGTGTCATCTTTTGAAAACGACGACTACGGTATTCTTGAAATCAAAGATTCTGGCCCAGGTATTCCTGAGGAACTCCAAGACAAAATATTTGAGCCGTTTTTCACCACCAAGAGCGATGGAGAGGGAACGGGGCTAGGCTTGAGTTTTTGTAAAAGTGCTTTAGAGAAGATGGGGGGCGAAATTAGCTTTAAGACCTCATCTGAAGGAACAGCTTTTTGTGTAAAGGTTCCACGAAAATCGGTTTCACTGAAAGTTGTGCGATTGGATAAAAATTCAAAAAATAAGTAGGAAGCATGAAAACACTCATTGTAGACGACGAGAATTTAATTCGGAAATCCATTGGTCGGGTATTAAAACAGCGAGGGCACGAAGTGCATGAGGCTGAAAATGGCAATGAAGCATTGAAAGTTTGGAGGCAAGTTAAGCCAGATCTTGTTCTTTTGGATTTTATTATGCCTGGGTTAAATGGATTGGAACTGTTAAAAGAGATTGAGCCCGAATTAAAAAAATGCATTATAGTAATGTCCGCTTATGTCGGGCAAAATGAGCATAAAGATTTTATTAAACTGGGAGCATCGCACTTTTATTCAAAGCCGTTTGATGATATTTTTAAGTTTATAGATGAGGTCGAGAAAGTAGGTTATGGCACAAGCATCAACACGAAAGATTAGTATTTTCCCGTTTGATGTCGCAATCGATGCAAATGGAAAGGCATACAAGGGAAAAGCTCTTAAGATCAATGCCATTGGAATGATGTTAGAGGTCTATGAAAACACACTGACTCCAAGTTTGCCCATAAATTTGCGCTGGATTCTTCCACTGGATCAAATTGCAATGGAAGAATCAGCAAAAGTAGTTAAGCTTTATTCTCAGCAAAGAGAGACGGGAATTCAGTATTTAATTGAAGTGCATTTCAAAAAAATTAAGCCTCAAAATGCGGATGCGATTAAGTCTCTTCTAGATCGATATGAGAATGCCTTAAAAAAACAGGCAGAGAAAAAAGGCTAAAATGCGTGTGATTGCTGGAAGATTTAAAGGTCGGAATTTAAAGAGCTTTGATGCGGGCCACATTCGGCCGACAACGGATCGAGTGAAAGAATCACTATTTAATATTTTAATGGGAAGAATCGAGGGTGCAAGAATATTAGATCTTTTTGCAGGTACGGGTAACCTTTCCATTGAGGCATTGTCTCGTGGAGCTTCTTGGGTTGAAGCTGTTGAAAAGCATCCAAAGTCTATAAAAATAATTTCTGAAAACTTAAAGATGATCAAAATTGAAGACGAGATTGTAGTTCACAAAGAAGATGCTTTTTCATTCATAAAAAAATATAAAAAGGAAACTTTTGACATCATCTTTATTGATCCACCATTCACTGAGCAATTAGCCGATTCAATTATGGCGGAAGTTGCAAAATCAGTGTTATGGAACAAAGAGACCTTGATCGCAATCGAGTCTGCGAAAAAAGAGAAACTATTAGACGAATATGAGGAGCTTGTTGCCATTGACAGAAGGCATTTTGGTGATAAAGTGCTGACATTCTTTAAGGCAAAGGCCTAAGGTATCTTATGAAAAAAAGAAGCGTAGTTTATCCTGGAAGTTTTGATCCAATAACTTTAGGCCATACTGATATTATTGATCGTTTAAAAGAGAAATTTGATGAAGTCATCGTTTTGATTTCTTCTTCAACCCAGAAGCAATACCTTTTTGATCTAAAAAAGAGAAAGGAACTTGTTTCACTCGTATGTAAAGATATTCCAAACATTCGAGTTGAGGCCTGGGACGGACTTCTGGTGGATTTCCTTAAAAAGAACTCTTTGAATGTCATTGCTAAAGGGCTTCGAAACACAAGAGATTTCGAATACGAGATAACTATGGATCATACAAACAAGGTGCTACACCCTGAGATTGAGACAATCTACCTAATATCTCGCCCAGAGTTTAGTTACGTATCATCCACCTTGGTAAAAGAGATTTCTTTACTAAAAGGTGATTTAAGTAAATTTGTTCCCGAAGAAGTCGTTCGGGCTTTAAAAGAGTAGAGGTTATTGTGCTTTCAGAAAGAGCGAAAAAATTAAAATCATCTCCCACGTTAGAATTAGCGGCAAAGGGCCGCCAACTCAAGGCAGAGGGCCATGACGTTATCTCTCTTGCAGTAGGTGAGCCAGACTGGGATACGTTTGAAGTTGCAAAAAATGAAGCCATCGAGTCGATAAAAAGTGGGTTTACAAAATACGTTGCGGCCAATGGTATCGAAGAGTTGAGAAAAGCAATTGCTGACAGCTTAAAAAAAGACTACGGGTTTGACTACTCACCAAATCAGGTATCCGTGGCCACGGGCGGAAAGATGTCGATCTTTGCTCTTTTACAAATCCTGATTGGCAAAGGAGACGAAGTTTTAATTCCTGCGCCTTATTGGGTGAGCTACCCAGACATGACAGAGTTAGCGGATGGGACACCAGTTTTTGTTCCGTCTTCAGTAGAAACAGGTTTTAAAATTACTCCTCAAAGTTTGGAATCAAAAATTACTCAGAAAACAAAACTTTTAATGCTGAACTCGCCTTCGAATCCTACAGGGAGCGTTTATTCTAAAGAAGAACTTGTTGGCCTTGCTGAAGTTTTAAAAAAACATCCACAAATCTTTGTAATGAGCGACGACATTTATAATAAACTTTATTTTGGTGAACGAGGCCTTGCTCCTCAGATTTTGGAGGTTGCGCCTGAGCTTAAAGACAGAGTTATAATTATTAATGGAGCTTCTAAAACATACTCTATGACAGGATGGCGCGTGGGGTGGGCAGTTGGGCCTCAAGCCATCATTAAAGCAATGAGTAATTATCAAAGTCAGTCCACAGGATGTGCAAATTCCATTGCGCAAAGAGCGACGTTTAAGGCTCTTGTCGAAGGTGAAAAAGATGTGCAAGAAGTACAAAAAAAATTGTTAGAAAGAAAGAACTTTGCTATCTCCGAAGTGCAAAAAGTAGAAGCCGTCTCTGTTTATAATCCTGAAGGAGCGTTTTATCTTTGGGTCGATATTTCCAAATGTTTAGGAAAAACTTTCCGAGGCCAAGCTGTTCCGACTTCAAGAGAGTTTTGCAGTCTTTTATTGGAGACTGAAAAAGTGATTACTGTCCCAGGTGTCGAATTTGGAATGGATGGTTATTTACGCCTGAGTTTTGCAATAGAAGCCAAAAGAATGACTGAAGCGTTTAAACGGTTAAATAATTTCATTTCAGAACTCAAATAGGAAGATTCCTCGTCCTTAGTCTACCGACGGAAGGCCAGCTTGCTAGCCCTTCCTTGATCGGGGTGATCCAAAAACTATAAAATATAAGATGAAAGTCATCCTAAATATAAAGGGCTTTCATAAGGATATTTATGAGTGGATGGATTATTGCTCAAATAATTTTGAATATCATTTTTGTGGCAGCAGCGCTTGTTTGCTGGGCAAGATTGAATCGGCCGCAAAAAGACGACCCTCGTTTAAGCAAGGGTCTTCAACTTTTACAAAGTAAAATTGCAATATTAGAGGACCTTTCAGACCGAACAGATTTACAGGTCAAACAACTTGCCTCTTTGTTGGAACAAAAAGGCAAAGAGGTTCAAGAGGGCATCATCGATGCACAGGCTCATCTACACAAAATCGAACGATCAATTGAGAGAAGTCTCGACGTTTCGAAGATTTTCCAAGAGCGAATTCCGCACGAAGAGATTGTTGAGAGGCAGAACACTAGAAAATATGTTCAAGCTGCAAAACTTGCTCACCAGGGAATGAGTGTTGAGGATATCGAAGAAAAAATTGATCTCCCGAGAAGTGAATTGGAGTTTATTGTAAAAGTAAATAGAAACAAACTCATGTTTGCAGAAGAGCAGCTTCCTGATTGGGCAAGTGATGAAGACGAGCAAGGCTCGGCCACAGAAGAAGACCCAACGGTTCAGCCGCGAAACTTGAGCGCGGTTTTTGAGGCTCCACGAGTGAGCGCTGAAACCGAAGAAGATGATAAAAAAATCAAAGAGGAATTTAGAAAAGCCATTGAAGAGGCTAAAGCAAGAGATGCTGCGCGGGAAAGTTCTTTGACGAATGTTGTCGCAGAGTCCGTTACAGAAACGGTTTCTGAAGGATTGCAAAGCGCAAAAAGCAAACTCAATAATTTGGCAGATAAAGTTTTAAAGCCCCACTTTATTGAAGGTGACGAGGATTTAAAAATTGATGTAAAGGCTGCGAAGCCAGAGCCTGTAAAAATTGAAGACACGATTAAGGAAGTCATTGAAACAAAAGATGCGATAAAAGAAGCAGCATCTTTAGCTGCTCAAGCTAAAAAGCGAAGACTTATTGTCAAAAACGACGATACAAGTGCGCGTGCTCTCAAGCCTGTGGTATTTAAAAAACTAAAAGAAGATAGGTCTATTTAGTATGGAAAAAATCTTACCACAGCTTAGACTAGATCAAAAGGTTTGGGCCATTGTGGAGGAGGTCAATGGACGGAGTATTATCGTCAATTTCCAAGGCGATCTTGCTCGGGTCGAAAATCATTCACATAGAAGGTTGCGTCCTGGACAGCGAATACAACTGCTGGTCACGGCTATTTCACCTCTAGGATTTAAACTCCTAGAATTCCGTAAAGAGAACGTTAGTAATTTAAAACTCGATATTTCAATATGAAAAGACATCTATGAATATTTTTAAGAAAACAAAAGTTTCTGGCATGATTTTGTTGGGAGCAACTATGCTTGTTTTTACATCCATCAGTTCCCATGCGCAATTTTTTAATCTAGGTACGTTCTGGAAGAAAAAATCAGGCGACCCTTGTGAGGGCATTGCCATGGGCTCTGCAGCGTCTGGCGGGGCAATTTGTGCAGGAACATTTAAA
>CAYXYF010000011.1:0-42342 GCA_964469265.1 uncultured Bdellovibrionales bacterium | reverse complement strand
TCTAAGACAAAGTCCCAGCGGATTTTGATCGTGCCGTCTTGATCGACGATGCCCGTTGGCGGATTTGGGAAGGGTGCTGCCGCTTTGAAGGCTTCAATCGCTGCGTCGTCAAGATCGATTATTCCAGATTCTCCTAAAACTTTCACTCCCACCAGAGTTCCTTTGGCGTTGAGGACAATAAGAAGTTTTGTAGTTCGATTTTGAGAGGATGCAATAGTTCGCCCTCTTGCCATGAGCTTTTTTACTTTTCCTTTTATCGAAGGTTCCCAGTGTTGCTGGATTTGTCCTTTGATGCGTTTAAAATAAGAGTAATAAACAAACTCACGCGTGGAGAGAATAGTTTGAGGACCCTTTTCAACATCCTGGAGGTGGTCTGAAGTTCTTGAAAGTTCGCGTCCGTCACCACCATTATTTTTATTTGCCATTGCGGCCCAGTCCACTTGCGGTTTAAAGCGGTCTAAAGCGCTACCACCGCCTTTTGTTTGCGGGCGTATATTTGTTGCCGATTTGGATTTTTTCGCCGCGTGACCCTTCGTGAGGCCTGTACCAGCGTTATTATTATACTTTCCTATGTTTTGTGCTTTGGTTTCTTTAACCACTTTCTGATTGAATTGACTCAAATATTTAGCATTGGGATCAACTTCGTTGTTAACTGGTTTTTCGTCTTGTTCGACGATTTGTTTGGTCTGAACAAAGTTAAGTTGCTCGGGGCTGAGATAAACAACTTCCACCACTTGGTTTTGTTTTTGCGAGAAAGTGTTCCGTTCTGTGTATTTCAGAGCTAGAATAGTAATAAGGTGAAGTGAAACCGAAAAAAGAATTGAGATGGTAAGTAGACTTGGTAATTTTTTATATCTCAACTTACTTTTTCTCATACTTACTTATCGGTTTTGAGTAGGAATTTTTTAGAGGGAAATCCTTTGGTCTCTGTAAAAGTTTGGTGTCAGACAGATGTCGGTTTAAAGAGAGAAAATAACGAAGATTGTTTTCTTATGGATCCCGACTTAGGTCTTTACATTGTAGCAGATGGAATGGGCGGACACAGTGGTGGAGAAGTCGCATCTCATATGGCGGTAAAAACTATCCGTGAAGTTGTTGTCGATAGTTTTGAAAACGACGCTGGAATAAAGCCCCATGAACTCTTAACCAAAGCTTATAAAGCAGCAGGGGAAGCTATTTTTGAAAAAAGTTTGTCTGAGACTGAACTTAAGGGAATGGGTACAACGCTAGTCGTGGCTCTCATTCGAAACTCGAGGCTCTATATTGCCAATGTCGGAGATTCTAGGGCCTACCTCTTGCGAAAAAGCGGGATGTGGCAAATGACTGAAGACCACTCCCTCATCAACGAGCAAATCAAAGCAGGGATTATCAAAGAAGAAGACGATTCTCAGATGGGAAAGAACATAATAACGCGTAGCGTTGGTTTTGAAAGAACCACTTCATGCGATATTTTAGAGCGGGTTTTATCGTCTGAGGATACCTATCTGATTTGTAGTGATGGATTAACGGGCATGGTGGACGACAAAGCCATTTTTGAAATTGTTCAAAAAAGTAAACCTGAAGCTGTGGTTCCTTCGTTAATCAAAAAAGCAAAGGATAACGGCGGGTTAGATAATGTAACGGTAATGTATATAGCGGTAACGGAGAATTGATTTTTAAATTTTACTTAGTGATTTTTTTTATTCGAAAAGTTCGATGAAACATGATTAAGTACTTTTAAATAGAGGAATAGCTTTGAGCTCGAAGAAAATTACATTTCTTATTATGACCGACCGTCAGGGTGTGGTGAAACGATTTATTTTGTCGCAGTCTTGGATGAAGACACTCGTGACTTGCGGTATCATCGGGTTCATCGTGCTCACTTCTATCCTTGTCGATTATGTAGGTCTTCTCCTTCAGGAAATCGAAAGTAAAAAACTCAAAGTTGAAAACCGCCAGTTAAAGGCGCAATTCCAAGTTGTTGAAAGTAAAATTGAGGCATTGGACTCAAGCCTTGAGCGTGTACAGAGCTTTATGACAAAGCTTCGTCTCATCACAGATACTAACGACGACCAGAGGGCACTGAGGCTCACCGTTGGTGATAACTTGAACAGCCAAAGCCGTATTGCTGAGTTATCAGAGCCAGTGGACGGAAGAAGCCCTTCCTCCCTTGTGAAAGAGCAAGATACCTTATCGATCTTAAGAAAGCCTATCCTTGATACAGCAAAGGGTGAACTCGCGCGCGCTGAGGAAAGTAAATTTACTTCTCTATCCATTCGAATTGATCGTGCTATTAAAAAATCTGAACTCAAAGAACAAGGTGTACTTGATCTTTGGGAGATGCTTTCAATGCAACAGAGTTTAATGCGAGCAACTCCTTCCATTCGACCTTCACGAGGTTATATTACTTCAGAATTTGGTTATCGTCCGTCACCAATCTCTGGTCAGCTTAAGCTCCACCAGGGCTTAGACTTTGGAGCACCACCAGGAGCGCCAGTTTATGCAACTGCTGATGGAGTTATTAGCTTCTCAGGCTTTGATTCTGAGTATGGGAAACTCGTTTCCATTGACCACGGTTATGGGGTTGTCACTCGTTATGCCCATAACTCAGAGCTTTTTGCGGTGGTGAACCAGAAAGTAAAGCGTGGCGATGTGATTGCGGCCGTCGGGAACACGGGACGCTCCACAGGGCCACACTGTCACTATGAAGTACGAGTCAATAACGTCCCTGTTGATCCAATGAACTACATCCTTGAATAATACTGTTTAATTGAAAGTAACTCGGCTTGCAAAAGCAGAAGTTCGTACTTTGTCATTTCCGAATAAAAGATTCTCTCGGTGGACTCAAAAAGCACTTCTTTAAACCGAGCATCGACGTGTTTAAATTCCATCATCGCTAGCAATTGAATATGTGTACTGAGTACCGTCTCTTTCATTCTCCGAAGCTCAGGAATTGTTTGAAACCCCAACGCTTGATACGGGATGGGACGCTTTCGGCCTGCTGCGATTTCGCTAAAGCGTTCGGTATAAAGGTCATCCAACAACTGACCATATTCGATAATAATCTTTTTCATTTTCTCGGAAACAATAGTCTGATCCATCAGTTGATTTTTAATTTTTTTGCTAACCAAGAAAGCGTTAACAGCACTGTAAGATTCATCATCAACTGAAAGAAGACGCTTACACAAATGCGCCCGGGGCGCTGCCATAGCGCCCACTGAATAAATAGAAAGTGCTAATAACAATGTAAATATTGAAAGTAATTTAAACATAGGGACAACCTTATTTCCTTCGTTACCCCAAAACTAGATTTTCAGAAAATGTGCTTTAAAAACAAAAAGGGTACTGAAAACAGTACCCCTTTGTCATGATTTCTAAAAATTCTTTTAGAAAATTATCTTTTCGAGTATTGGTATCTCTTACGAGCCCCAGCAAGACCGTACTTCTTACGCTCTACCATTCTTGGGTCACGGGTTAAGAATCCAGCCTTTTTAAGAACTCCGCGAAGTTCAGGGTTAAGACCGACTAAAGCTCTTGCAATACCATGTCTGATTGCGCCTGCTTGACCAGAGATTCCGCCGCCAGTAACTTTGATTCTCAGATCAACTTATCCAAGAGTGCTTGTTTCTTGAAGTGGTTGCTGAACAATAAGTCTGTGAGTTCCAGTAACTAAATATTTTTCGAAGACTTGGTCGTTAATTGTGATTTTACCAGTGCCTTCTTTTAAGTAAACGCGAGCTGCGCTAGTTTTTCTTCTTCCAGTTGCGTAGATGAGTTTTTCTGCCGCCATGATTAGTTACCTTTCACTTTCTTAGTAATCAATTTATAAGCCTCTGGCTTTTGAGCTGCGTGATCGTGCTCTGGACCCTCGTAAACTTTAAGCTTTGTTAGAAGATGTCTTGAGAGCTTGTTAGTAGGAAGCATGCCTTTTACAGCAAGAGTTAACATCTTCTCTGGTTTGTCTTGTAACATATCTTTTGCTAAAGTTGCCTTCAGGCTTCCGAAGTATCCTGAGTGTCTGAAGTATTGTTTTGTATCCATCTTTGAACCAGACATAGTTAATTTGCCAGCGTTGATAACGATAACAAAGTCACCCGTATCGATGTGAGGAGTGTATTCTGGTTTATGCTTACCTCTTAAAAGAGTAGCAATCTGAGTTGATAGACGTCCGAGTGTTTGCCCTGTAGCATCGACAACCCACCACTTTCTTTCAACTTCGTCTGTTTTTGCCATCCAAGTTTTCATTATGTGAATCTCCAAAAAATTTTGCCAAAAATTTTACCAGGATTTTTAGCGGTTCATACCTTTAGCTTCTTGGAGCACAACGGGTGATCGGACTCAAGAATGACTTCAAGTATTAAAGAGTAATCTTTTAGAATTTCAAGCACTTATTGTCAAGCGTTTGCGGATACAGAACCTCAACTAAATAGAGGCCTTCAGAGGGAGCGGTTTTAAGAGCTTTTTGGCGGTCTCGAGCTTGAAGAATTTCCTTCATCATTTCAGAGGGTTGGCCAGATTTTTCAAGGGCTAGGGCGGTTCCCACAATATTGCGAACCATCTGCTTTAAAAACCCGTTGCCACTGATATAAAATTCAACCCATCCTGGCTTCCGTAAAACCCATTCGGCCCGATGAATTTTGCGAACTGTGGTTTTGAGGTCCGTCCCCGTATTTTGGAAGCTTTTAAAGTCGTGTTCTCCTATCAAATAGGAGGAGGTTTTATTGAGATATTCGATATTTAACTTATTTCGAACCCAGACAGACTTATTCCAAAGCTGAGCCGACGGGGTTGGTGCGTTGCGGATAAGATACTTATAGGTTTTTTCTGTCGTTGAGCGAAGGGCATGAAAGTCCTTAGGAGCAAGGTAAGTTTGTTTGATAACCAAAAACTTTGGAAGAAGTCCTTGAAGTGCGGCCCGGAGTTTAATTCTTTTAGGATCAGTGCTGCAATCAAAGTGGGCCACTTGATGGAGGGCATGGACGCCGCGATCTGTCCTTCCTGAAAGCTGAACGTGAATTTTTTCACGAAAAATTTGAGAGAGTTTCTCTTGCAACACGCCTTGAACCGTATAGGTACCTTCAGCTTGTTTCTGAGATCCCATAAACAAAGCCCCATCAAAGGCTAGGTCCAGTCTTACGCGATAAGGTTTGGAATTTTTTGGGTCCGAGGAAGTCATTGGGTTACCATATATATTGCTAAAGATTTGATCAAGCAAAGTTCACGCGTGGGGGATGAAATGAAGTTAGTAGTAGCAGTATTTGTTATATTGATTGGGTCATCGGCCATGGCTAACTTTACTGGAAATTGGCGGGGGGACGGAACTGTTACGACCCGAACAGGCCATGTGATCTATTGTGATCACATGGAGATTAATGTCTATCAAGATGAAGATCGAATTGAGTTTGGGAATTTTAAATACGGCTGCGATGAATTTGGATTTAACTTTGTCCCGCCAGTTCTAAAACTGGAAAAGAAGTTGATCGGACAAAAAGTATCTTGGAAGGATCACGACGTTGGAACGATCAGCAAGAACAAAGCTAAACTTCTTTTTCCACTAGCAAACGAGGGTAAGGCCCGTTACACAGTGAAGAAGTCAGGCAATAAGATGCACTATGTAGATGAGCAAATTGGAGTTAATGCAAATAGCGGTGCTGAAGAAATCACAAGAATCGAAGCGAACCTAGTTAGGTATTAAAACTCCACCATTATTCCTGCGTTGAAGATATCATCGGAAAAATCAAAGTCTCCGCCCATGGATTCAAGCCTGCGATACTCAGCGGTGAGCCAGATGTGGTTGATTCCGTATTGGCGGTCGATATCGGCCATGAGATCTCGCCCTAAAGTATCAAGTAAGAATGCGCCGCCAAGAGCGAGGTGAAAGTGAGGCGCGCCACCAAACTTTATATCGTCACCATCGTCACGAGTCTCGACGAATGCAAGGTAATCCACACCTGCTTCTCCGTACGGAACTAACCACTGTTTATGAAAAAGCTGTAACCTGTAAACCAGTGAAAGTGAGTTCGGAAACATGAAAAACGAATATTTCTCTTTGGCTTCTGTCAAATCTTCAAACCGACCGTTTCCAGATGCCAACATAAGGCCTGATCCCAACTTTATTCCCATTTTTCCAAAGGCTTGAAAAAACTGCCACTCGTAATCTGCAAGAAGCATCGGTTTGGGGTCCGTTCCATAGATTTCGTCAAAGTAAATATTGCCGACGGGATTATACAAATTCGGGAAGGTTGCTGTTCCGACCTTAAAAGATGCGGCATTGTCTTGAGGGCTTCTTTCAACATCGTAAAGATAGGCTCCCTTTTTTGTAATTTTAAAAAGTCCTCGCTGAGAAAGTTCTTCCAGGCGCGGTTCATCTGGAACTCTTTGATAAGGTTTCCATTTGTCAGGGTTTGAAGGTGAATTATCAAAGCTACTTGCGCCCATTGAGCTTTCTTCAAGCTCAAGATCTTCCATATCGGCTTCTGAAAACTCATCATTTTCAGTTCCAGAGTAAGGTGGTTCAAGGGGTGCTGATTCTTCCGTTGAAAAGAAATCATCTTGTGCAAAGCTGGGCTGAGAGAGTGCGCTCAGAGAAAATAATAATGCAAGCGCAATGGCTGTCGTTGATGTGCGATTTCTAGATTTTTTGATTCTAAAAAATATGACCCCAAGTGTGAGCATCAACACAGTCACAATGACTGGCGTTAGACCGACGTAAAGTACAATGGCTGAAAAAGCCCACGCTGGCCAAAGGATAATCCGTGTGAAAGCTCTGAGTGTTTCACTTTCTGCAATGACCTTTGCGATTGGCGGGGACTTTTCATAATAAAACTCAATTAGTTTTTGTCCTACGGAAAATTGATTTAATATTTCATCTCTGAACTTTTTAAATGTTTTAACCTTTGAATGAAGAGGTGAGCCGAAGGCAGCAGTTGTGATAAAGCAACTTTGGCTCTCACTGAGCATCCCATAAACTTCCCTAGGCATGACAGTCTCACTATGCTCTACACAGTCTCCGAGGAGATTATTGTATAACCCGATATTACCCGCTTTGTCTTGAAGACCGAACATAAAAACAAAGGTTGTACCGTTTTCGAGATCTGGCACCCGTTGATCGACGATTGTCTTATCGGATGAGCGAAGATCCATCTGCACGCTGGAAGCGCTTGGCAGTACGGCAGCGGCACTGCTGCAATCACCTGGGATATAGAACCCTCGTAGGGCCACAATCTCTGCAGCGCCTATCACATTTAAGTTTTCATTTACGATATCCATTCTTTCAACGTAAGCTTTTTTGTCGCCAGGGAATAAAGCAAAATCGGCTACGCCAGCATCCGAATCATGGATAGACTCATCATCGGCAGTATCGTAAATACCGTTGACGCCAAACTTAACTTGAATTGAATCATCAAGAGTATCATCACCAGTGCTGTCTATGCCGATTCTAAGATTTTTTGTTCCGAAATTGGTCACGTCGCTTCCGCAGCCAGGATCACCAGCAACAGCTCTGCAGATCTCACTCCATGGAACATTAATAGTTCGTGTGGAGCCCGAGTTGTAACCTGTCTCAGAGAAAACAACCTGATTGTCAGGATCGAGAATTTTAATTGTTCCAGAGTGACTGTCTGAACTTAACCTGATTTGAAGTTGAGTTGAAGAGCATACAGTACGGAAGTTACATGCGGAGCGCTTGATCGCGGACGCGCAGGTATCGATAGTGGTTGTTGGACTGCCGACACAGCGTTTACGTCCTGAGACACCAGCTAGAATTTCAATAAGTCCTTCTTGCGGGTTGAGGTTCACATTGTTTGACGCATTCGTGACACTGGATATGGTCATCGCAGCAAATGAGCTTAAACTGAAAAAGCTAATGAAAAATAAAGCGGATATGATTTTCATACCTTAAATCAGATCACTGAGATCTGAAAATGTAAATGAAAAAGGCGTGGGTATTTAAATTAATTGTCGAAGTAATTATCCTCGTCAGAAGAATGGTGTTTGCGCTTCCGCACAGTCTTTTTTCCGAAGTTGAAAATTCCAAATACTGCGCCTAAAACCGCGTAGGTTAAGAACACCACAAAGAGCATGATCTCAGGCTTCCATGCGACAATAATTAAAAGCATGACGCCAATAACAAGATATTGAAATGGAAGTTTCTCGCGAAGGTCTAAGTCTTTAAAGCTACGATATTTAAAAGTTGAAACCATCACAAACGAAAGAAGAAATGTGACAGCGAGAAGACCCCAATGGCGATACCCCTCAAGGCCAAGTTCATTAAACGCCAAGACGGAACTTGCAACAATACCTGCCGCCATAGGAATGGGAAGTCCTTGAAAGTCTTTACTCTCGACGTTTGAAATTTGCACGTTAAATCGCGCGAGTCGTAAAGCACCGCAAGCAACAAACAGGAAGCTAGCAAGCCAGCCCACTCTGCCAAATGGTTGAAGCGCCCATAGAAACATCAAGATTGCAGGAGCCATTCCAAAACTGATGAGGTCGCTCAGAGAATCAAACTCTGCTCCGAATTTACTGGTTGCTCCTGTCATCCGCGCAACTCGTCCATCAAGCAAATCAAAAACAGCGGCCGCAACTATGGCGTAGGAAGCAATAGTAAACTGCTGTTGCATAGAGTGAATGACTGAGAAAAATCCAAAGAACATATTTGTGGCAGTCAGTAGGTTCGGTAAAACATAGATTGTCAGACCGAGGCGTTCTTTAATGGGCTGAATTGGTCTTCTGATGTTCTTTCTTCTTCTTAACTTCATTTTTTGAACCTTTCCCAGTTGAACTTTACATTATTTGGAACTGCAACCAAAGTAAACATGCACTGAGAATGGGAAATGTGAAGTTATCATCAAGCCCAAGTACAGGTACAAGCTCTGAAATCGCCCCTATGAGTCCCGCGATTAAACTCGCTAAAACAAGACGTTCACTCATTAATCCGTTGGATGCAAAATAAACGAAACTTGCGACGGTACAAGCGATAAATCCAGCAACGGTTCCTTGTAGTGTTTTTTTGCCAATGAGTACGTCTTTGCCGTAAAGAATTCCAAATATACTTGAAACTGGATCACCAAAAGCGAGCATAAGAAGTGCTAAGGTGACAATCTCCTTCGGAAACACAATAGAAATTGCTGTCACTCCGATCGTTAGATAAGTCATCCCCGTTAGGCCGTTGACTTCACTTTTACGGATAAAAGATCCAAATGTTGCCAGGAGTTTATCGTTGAGTTTTTTGGATTTTAATCGGACCAAATCCACCGTTAAACAAACGGCAGTAAATCCTAAAAAAAGGCTAAGCATTTGAGGATACGGAAGAAAGTAATACAGTCCTGTTATTATGCTTGCGCCGAGCATATGATAAAAGCGTCTCGCTAAATGCAAATCTGATCTGACTTTCAATGCTGATCCTTAGCTATATTCTAATAGGGCAATCATAACCCTCAAAAATCACGTAATTCAATCATCAATCGACAATATGGGAGCGAATTTTGTCATTCTGCTTAAACCATCACCACCGAGGCCCGATAATCGGTAACTATTTCAATAGCTTGGCCCTCAGTCAGAGGGTCTAAAACTTGCATAATTATGATAGTAATGAAAACCGTCTTGATGATTACTCTTATGACTATTGTTTCGATTGCAGTGCAGGCAGTTGCTGCGCCGTTGGCAGAGCCTCATTCATGGCGATCAAAAGACTGGAAGCCTGGTTATTCTGAAAAATTAGATCCAGCACAAGAGCGCACAGGGGAGATCCTTTATGTTGTCGAGGACCCCTATAAAAATGAAATCGCTTTCAGTGAGAAAATGTTTGATCCAACACTAAAAAAGGACATCATCCTTCGTTATCAAGAGCAGTTTGGTCGTACAGAGGCTGAGATAATTCAGTCTCGAACTCCGTACCTGAATAGCAATTTCTCAGAAGGCGAATCCATCACTTTTAATGAGGAAGAATATCAGAAGCAACAACAAAAATTTGGAAACTATATAGGCAAAAGGTTAGTGGAGTATCATTTTGAGAATCAAGCAAAGAGCAATCCTTCTTTAAAAGGCGCCTATGAAGCTAAACAAACCATTGAAAACGCCAGCGCCTCTGTTGGCCGATTTAAAATTCGCGCCAGATACAGAATTGCTTCCAACAGCATTCTAACTTATATCCAAAATCCTTTCTTAGATGTTCAAGCACGGTTTGAATTAAGTGGGGATAAAGAGACCGTGTATTCTATTTCTCGTAACTTTGCTCGAAATTATTCTTTCTTAACTGATTACTACATGGGCGGAACACGCTGGGATATTATCGCACGCAAGGGAATTACATCGCATCTTTCTGTTTCCGTCACGTATTCTCCATTTAGAGAAATTGAAGTCGAAGAAAACATGAAGATCGTTGCCGTAAAGGAGAGCTTAGCCCTCGTTGGTTTAAGTTATATTTTCTGATCTCATTTTGAGATTTAAAACTAGCCTAATTAGTGTCAACTTTTTGACCGAATTAGGACTTAGTGAAGATACAAAGAAAAATTTTTAAAATATCATTGGTGCTTTTCGGTTTTCTGGGATGTATTGCATTCTTAGGAATTTACGAAACCACTCCCATACAAATGATTGAATCTCAAATCACAGGCCGTACTCCAGCGAGTGTTGCAGCAACCGCGCAGATGAAGTCCACAGAAGTTTTAAAAATTGATTGCTCTGAGTTTAACCAAGAAATAAAAGTACCTGCACATCATGTTCGTTTAGAGGGTTATCTGTGTAGTAAAACTTCAGATGCCTCTCAGGTGGTTTTAAAAAACGAAACAACGGGTAAGTCTGCAACGCTATTTAATCGCGGTGTTAGCCGTTACATGACGGACTTTATTCAGCTCGTCGATGGCCGAAATCAAATCTCACTTTCCTATGCGCTCAATGATAAGAGAACAAAAAAAGTTGATCTTGTTTTAATTCGGTAAGTTGAGTCTTGTTTCGTTCTTACTTTGCAGAGGCTTTAATAAATCGAGTGAAGTAATATTTCCCGAGATACTCAAGGTTTACTGGTTGCTCTTGGTATGTCCAAATGACTTCATCAAATGCTCCCAATCGAGCTTCAATCAAATCCTCTTGAGCCATACTATCAACTGCAGTGTTCTGCGGCGAAAGGACATCGGTTCCGTAATAATGAACTTGGGATGCGATAACTCCTGGGCGCTTCATTGAGAAGAATAGCTTAAAGCCATTTCTAAAAAGCATAAAATCTGCTTGGGTTTTAGAGATGCCGTAGATTTTTACTCCACCGACAGATGCACCACGCATTTTATTGTAGATTGCGGAGTGGTCGATAAAAATATCTTTTAAACGGTTGAGTAGGGTAATGGATTCTGACTCAAGGTTGCGTTGATGATCAAAAGTTGGCGCAACATCAACGATACCGCTTTCTTCCATCTTTTGTTCAGCTTCGATAAGCTCTTTAATCCAATCTATGCTCATAACTTCCCCCAAGCGCTTTTTATGCGCTCACCTTAAGTATAGACCAACGCTGACTCTGTTAGTCAATACCTAAAATAACGTAGGAGCAGCGAGCGACGAATAGATTTTAAAACCGCCGTTAGCCTCAGATTCTAAACCATATCCGACGCCTATTTTAACCGTCACAGGAGCGTGATAAAACAGTGTCATATCAATATTATAATCAAACCCAACAGAGGTGAAATACTTCCCTAGCTTCGCACGGTGGGAGTTTTCATCAGCTCCAAAATAAATTCCATCAACGGTTATAGTCTCGCCATAAATCGCACCGTGTGTTCTTTTAAGAAAATAGGGTTTTGGATTATCTGGACCTTGCCAAATTTCGCGAATTGGAAACCGATACTCTAGTGTTCCCATCGCAACGCTGTAGCCGACAAATTCACCAGCTGGGTAACCTCTAGTAATGAAGTTACCGAGGGTTCCTAAAAGATATTCAGAGTCCGTCGTTGTTGTTCCTAAAATCAAACTTCGATTACGAGGTGTAAATGATCCTTGGGTGGTTATTGCAAGAACGTGGCGTTCAGGCAGCCATTTTTTATGAAAGTGAGAGAGCTTTACGAAGGTTTCATGGTAATCAGTGTCGGTCGTGTTTTTAAGGTAATGGGTGTACCGAAGAGATGCTTGCTGTCCAGACGGTGATATATCCATGGCCTTCTTTTGCATGCCACTGAAAGATAACCCGACAGATGGTCCATCGAAGTAATGGTTTCTACTTTGCGAAGTTCCACTAATGGTTTCAAAAATATTTGACCTTTTGTATTCATACCCAATATACGCAAGGATGCTATCTTCAGGCGGTAAGCGAAACGAGTGCCGAACTAGCGCCTGTTGTGAACTTGTATGTCTATCAAGAGAAGAATACCACTGATAATAATTCCCCCCAGCAAGGCTGGTGACTCCCAACGGGTTGACGTATTGATAGTTAAAATAACCACTAAATTTTTTTGGTCTGGAATCATAAGTACCAGACAGAACATAACTATGAAAACCTGTCGGATCCACTCCAGGAATTGCAACGGAGCCAATCAATCCGTCATCGACAAAATTTAAGAAGGGAAACCAGAACTGTGGAAGCATGTAAGGAAAAGCAGAGTAGTTTTTTGGAGTTGGATTTAACGCAGGCTTATCTTTAATCTGTTCTTGGTAATTATGGGCAATCGGATGAATGATTGGCGGTAAGATTAAAAGAGCGTCTGTAATGGGAGCTTCTTTAATTTGCTGGCCGTTCCCAGTGAGTTCACTATAGATGATGGAGTTAGACTTGGGATCTACGGTCCCATTTAAAACCTTGGTGAGAGAACTTGTCAGGGGCCTTACCGCTGTGAAATCTGGTGGAGTTATATAAAGATTTTTAACACCAGATTTTGATGAAGAAAAGATAATCCCAGAGGGAGTGGCAACTGGAAACTGCCCTGGCATATCAAGAATTCGAGATACTGTTTTAGATTCGAGATCGAAAATATGAAGTTTGTCTATACCGTTTTTCTTTTGTGAGAAAACAATTTCTCTTTCGTTTATAAAAGACGGCCTTGATATACGTTCATAATTTTCAGGGTCATAGAGAATTTGTTCATCTGTACCATCAGATTTAATAATTCCAAGCAAGGTCTTTCCTTGGCCGCCTTTAACGTAAACAATATATTGTCCATCAGGTGATACAGCGGGCTCTCTTGCGCGCAACCCCTTAGTTAAGCGAGAGGTCTCGTTACTGTCTAGATCAAATATAAAAAGATCAAAATATCGGTTCCAATTTTTGTGGCTCTCAATGGAATCAAAAACGATACGTTTAGAGTCTGGAAACCATGCTGCCTTCTGAATATCTTTTTTTGTAAAATTCGCTAGGGGCTCGTGATCCTCTTCGAGCCGAACCGAGTCCACTGGGATCCAGGTTTCGGCAAGTTTTTTAAAGATATAAACAATGGACTCTTTATTGAGGTTTTGCGATATGAAAAGTAGCTTCTCTCCGTCTGGAGATAACTCAGGAGAGTGATTAAAGACCCCGTTCTTTGTTAAAATTGGTTTTCCTTGGGTGGTCGGTTGTTCTTGTATTTTTTGAACTTGGGCCCGTGCGATCTCACCATACTTTGAAAAAACATTTTTTAAAAAGATTTCATAGGTTTGCCCCAGCTCATCAACCATGGGTTGCGTAATAAACCAAGGGACTCTTCTTGCATAACGTTCGTTAAATGTTCGAACAACTGAAATTGATTTGGACTGAATGAGTTCATGCCAAATTAATGCGCCATAAAAATAAGGACGTTGTCCTTGCGGCCAATAAGGAATTGTCACCTCGTTAATAGAAGAAAGAGTTTCATTTCCCCACAAGCCATCCAAATACAAACTGCGAATTAAACTGTCATAGTCTTGAGACTTAAGGCGTCCGAACTCGTTGAAGCGACTTTCCACTTCCACTGCAAGCCCCTCTAGGTACCATCTTGGCAAGTACATATTCGGTCGAACAAAGGATCCAAAAATATAGCGAAAGGGTTTCATGATGCCTCGAGCGGGCTCCATGTTTAAAATGTGAGCATATTCATGAAGAAAAACATCTCTTGGCCACGAGCTAAAGTGATCAACGGTAGAAAGTGGAGTGGGTGGGTTAATATAAATTGTGACCGATGGACGAGGAACCCCAGTTGCGGTGCCGTTTGCGATGTCAATAGAGTCATCCAGAATGACGACAGTCTTATCAGGCGCTATTCCAAAAACATCTTTTAAAATTTCATAGGAGCGCTCTGCCTCTTCGAGGTATAGTTTCGCGAGATCGTAACTCTTTGCATCATATATGACATCAAAGTGTTCAGAGGAAATCTTCATATAATTGCGATTCGGATCGAGCGCAAAAGATGACGGCAGGGTTGCTAGATAAAATAGGCTTAGTAGTAAAATTAGAAATGTTTTTGTAAATCGAAGTTTCATAAGTTTGACATTCACTCCTCTTTGTTTAGAATATTGAGAATGCAAACCAGGAGGCAACATATGTTTCAACGTCAGACGAAATTTATAGGAATAGTAGCGATCATGGCAGCTCTTGTCGTTTCTTGTTCAAGCAAGAAAAAAGGACAAATGGGCGAAGATGGAGCTGCACCAGACATTTCATCAACAAGCATGAACTTCGATCCATCAGGTAGTGACAGTGGAACTATCGCGGGATTGAGCACGATCAACTTCCCATACGATCAAGCGATTTTAGATGAATCAAATAAGCAAAAGCTAAATGCAAATGCGGAATGGATTAAAGCACGAGGAAATATTGTTGTCCAAATCGAAGGCCACTGTGATGCACGCGGATCGAATGAATACAACCTCGCACTCGGTGAGAGACGCGCTAACGCTGTAAGATCATTTTTAGTAAGTCTTGGAGTTTCTTCGGACAGATTAAGAGTTGTTAGCTACGGTGAAGAAAAGCCAATTGCAATGGGCGACACTGAAGACGCTTACGCTCAAAACAGACGAGCGAACTTTGTTCCGCTCCCGAACTAATCATCGAATATGAAATTTGTGCAAGTCGCGCTTATACTCTTGGTTGCATTTGTCGTAGGATGTGCAGTGAATCCTCCAGTTCAAGAATATGCCCTTGCACGAACAGCTCTAGAAGCTGCAAAGGTTGCTGGAGCAGAAAAATACTCCCCCAGTATTTGGTTTAAAGCCGAAGAAGCTTACCGCGTCGGTGAAGCTCAGTTTAGTAAAGGTAAATTCGAAGAGGCGAGACAGCACTTTGCAGATACACTAGACTTATCTGAGCGCGCTGAAAATAAAGCCCGTTATGACAAAAGAAAAAGTGGAGAGTTGCCATGAGAAAGAGTTTTCCGAAAGTAATTTTATTTGTGAGTGCACTTCTTATGGCGTCTGGGTGTGTAGGGCTAAGAACGCGAGAAGAAGTGAACAATCAGTTAGGTACAAAGAGACAAGCTCAAGGACAAACCCAGGTTACTCAAATTCAAAGAGAAAAGGCTGACGCTGAAAATAAAGTTTTAATTCTCCAAGACGAAATTAAAACATTGCACGGCAGGCTCGATTTGCTGGAGAGAAAGGCTCAAAATAACCAAGCTTCACAAATGGGGCCAACGAATTCGGATATCATCGAGCAGATGAAAATTTTTGAGCAATCGAATGCCACTTTAAAAGCAAAAATTGAAGATCTTGAAAAAAGATTGGCAGCTGCTCAAGCAGCAAATGTCCCAAAGCCGACCGCACCGTCTGCGCCGGCATCAACGACTGCCGCACCAAAACCAGGGCCGTTTCAATTAGCAGAAACTGCGTTTTCAAAAAAACAATGGAAAGACGCTATACTAAACTATCAAGCTTATAGAGATCAAAACTCAAAGGGCAAAAGCTACGCTGAGGCGACTTATAAAATTGGTGTTAGTTTTCAAGAATTAAATATGAATGAAGAAGCAAAGGTCTTCTTTGAAGAAGTGCTACAAAAATTCCCAAAATCTCCGACAGCAAGGAAAGCAAAATTCAGACTTGGACAGTTAAAGTAGCAGAAACAATGGTTAGATGTGAAAAAGATCAAATATGTTCTAGGAATCGAAACCAGCTGTGATGATACATCTTGCGCCATTATTGATGACAAAAGTTACATAAGAGCAATGTTGTCTGCAAATCAGGACGCCGTTCACCAACCGTTTGGTGGTATCGTGCCCGAGATTGCAAGCCGTAATCACACAATGGCGATTCTCCCACTGGTCGATGGAGTTCTTAAAAAGGCCAATCTTGATATTTCAGATATAGACGGGATAGCTGCGACGAATCGTCCTGGCCTTTTGGGATCTTTGATTGTTGGAATGGTCACGGCAAAAACTTTGGCGCTATCTTTAAACAAGCCATGGATCGGAGTTCATCATATTGAGGGCCATCTCATGGCACCGTTTTTAAACGATGAAGGTTATGAGGCTCCTGCAGAATGGGAGTTTCCATTTATATCTTTGGTGGTGAGCGGCGGCCATACATCACTTTTTAAAGTTTTGGAGTTCGGGAAATATGAATTGCTGGGTTCAACCATTGACGATGCTGCCGGCGAGGCCTTTGATAAGTTTGCAAAAATGATGGGTTTAGGATACCCAGGCGGAGCAATTGTAGACTCTTTAGCAAAAAGCGGGAACACAACTTTTATGAAGTTTCCACGTGCCTTGATCAATGAAGATAATTTTGATTTTAGCTTCTCTGGTTTGAAGACATCAGCGCAGCGTGTTTTAAACGAACTTGGCGAATTGGAAGTTGAGACTAGAAAGGCAGATCTTTGCGCCTCATACCAAGAGGCAATAGTTGATATTTTAGTTCATAAGACCATCAAGGCCGCTGAAAAAAACAAAATCAAACACATCACAGTGACTGGCGGGGTCTCTGCGAACAGCCGTTTGCGTGAGGTCTTTAACTCTTTAGATGGATATCACGTTGCAATTCCGCCACTGCGTTTTTGTACCGATAATGCGGCGATGATTGCTCTTACTGGTCTTAATTATTTAAAAAGAGGAATTACATCCGATTTAGAAACTGGTGTGTTTGCTCGCTCTTCACTGGCAGCTGAGTAGGATGTCTATGACCGATAAGAAACAAGTCTTTTCCATGCAAGATGTTCTCGGCAAACTTAAAGAGCTTGGAATTCGTCCCAATAAAAAACTCGGGCAAAACTTTTTAGTAAATAAAGACGTTTGCCAAAAAATTGTTGCAAGCGCCTATGAGAACAGTCCAACCAAAGTCATTGAAGTCGGGCCTGGTCTTGGAGCTTTAACGGAACTTGCTTTGGAAAGAGATGTTCCATTGACCCTCATTGAGCTGGATCGAACTTTCGCCGAATATTGGCAGTCGCGAAATATAAATGTTATCCATGATGATGCTTTAAAACTAGATTGGAATACATTAGAGAACCCGCCCAATACTTGTCTGATGAGCAACCTTCCGTATCAAATATCTTCAAGTATTGTTATTGAGCGTTCGATTTATCCTTTTCATGTTGATCGAATGGTTTTGATGTTTCAGAAAGAAGTCGGGCAAAGGCTTCTTGCAAAGAATAAAACGTCGGACTATGGATTACTTACGGTCATTGCACAAAGCTTCTGGAAGGTAGAACATCTTTTAGATGTCGGCCCAAAGGATTTCTATCCTCCTCCCCAAGTTGCAAGTCGCGTTTTGGCGTTTACAAGAAAGCCGTCTGAAGTTGCAGATCCTAAAAAATTTCTAAAAATGGTTAAGGCCGCATTTGCGCAAAGACGAAAGCTAATGTCTTCAAATCTTTCGCAGTTGTACCCGAAGACGAATATTCACGAAGCATTTCAAAAATTAGAAATTAAAGACACAGTTCGTAGCGAAGAATTAACTATTAAACAGTTTATCGATCTGTATAATGAGCTCAATTAGTTATGGCAAAAGATAATAGCTCTGGCATTAAAATAGTCACCGAGAACCGTAAGGCAAGACACGACTACCATATTCTTGAAAAATTCGAAGCAGGAATTGTTTTGGTAGGGACCGAGGTAAAGCCGTTAAAGGCGGGACAGGTGCAGCTGAAGGATTCCTACGTCGAATTTCTAAACGACGAGATGTATTTGCTCAATGCACATATCAGCACACACGCTACTGGTAGTTACAATAATCATGAGCCTGAGAGACGCCGAAAGCTTTTGATGAAGAAAAGCGAAATCGCTAAACTCCACGCCAAGGTAAAGGAAAAAGGGTTAACTATTGTGCCTCTAAAAATTTATCTTAAAAAAGGCGTCGCAAAAGTTGAGATTGCTTTTGTGCGGGGTAAGCAGGCCCACGACAAACGTGACACGATCAAGAAACGCGATATCGACCGCGAACTCTCAAAAACAATGAAGAAAAATCGTTAAGACGCTAAGTGTGGATTGCTTCGCGGTTTAGCAGAGTCAATTTTTGGATCAAGAATCTGCGAATTCTTTTCATCGATAATTTCATCCAGAGTTTTTAAAGATACAGGATCTTTTAAGTAATAGCGCAGGGACTCTAGCTTTTTAATATCGAAGGAGTTTTGAGCTCTCAGTGTTTTATAAAGGTAATTATAGTTTTGTATCAGCTCATGAAACTCATCATCTTCTCTCACATTTAATGGTCGCTGATAAAGATGACCCTTTGTAACCATATCCATATGACGTCGTAAAGCTAAGATTGGACCGACCATCCTAAATGTAAGTCGAACACCGAAGTAAACGTGAAAAACAACCAGTGTCATAAGCGAAAATATAAAAAACCCTGTGATCCAAGTTTTCTCTTGAACTAAATGCTGAACGATATCGGGGCTTGTGGCATAAGCGAGGTTTAAAAATATATTGTAGTTCTGATTGAGGAAGTAATAAGTGGGACCACCAACAATAATGGCACTCAGTAGAGCTGAGGTAACAAGATAACTCGTGTACTTGAGCTGAAAGGTTTTATTGATAAGGTACTGAAACCTCTGAGGCGGTCTATAAGTTTTCGTTGCCATATCTTTTTATTATAGAGGGTTGTAATCTGAAACGAGTTTTTCTAGAATAATATAGAAGATTAACATTCTTAAGTCCGAGGAAAAAATGTTCAAATATGTCTTTTTCTTATGTTTGACTCTTGCAATAACAGGACTCACGTCCTGCTCATTGACTTCAACCTCTAGTACTACGGAGGAAATCAGTTTGAAAGCTGATAGATCATCTCTTGATGATCTAAGAAGTGAAACTCCCGAGCCTGTTAAAGAAGAAAATGACTTTCTGGCTTTAGTTCTTAGGGATATGGCAGCCGTTGAAAAAAAACCTCAGCAGGTACGAGATCGTTACTTTCGTGAAGTTCGGAGAACGCGCGATCAGTTCAATAAAGACCATCGTAGACAAAGAGATGAGTTTAGCCGAAATGAAAAATCTAAAAGAGAAAAGTTTTTGAAATCGCTCAAAGATGAGCGAACGGCGTTTATTGCAAAGAAGCCTTCGCGAGAACAGTCGTCAGCGTTTTATCAAGAGCAAAACTTAAAGCGAAACAACTACTTTCAAGATCAGAGCGATCGACGTCGAGACTTCGACTCCAAAATGAGCAATGCACGAAAAGATTTTAACGATGATATGGCGTTGAAGCAGAAGCAATTTGATGATGCATATCGCGAGTATCTCAAAAAGTATCGAGAAGAGCAGGCAAGGCTGAAGCAAGCGGCTTCAGCGCCACCGCCGCCGCCAATGCCGACAACGAGAGTGCAAGCTCCTTCGCCAGCGAGTTATCCTGGGCAAGCTGAGGATTTGGCGGAGTTTGATAATTTGAAATCTAAGAAAAGAATTAATTTAAGCGCGGGTGGAGAATAAGGATTACTTCTTTCCTTTCTTCGTCACTTTCTTTTTAGTGAGAGGGTCTCTCTTCGTACTTTTTTGACGCTTCTTCTTTGGCTTTTTACTTGGATCGAGGAATATCTTTTTGTACTGCCCTTCGGTTAAAAGCTGAAAGTCTCCGCGTTTTAAATTTCCAAGTTCAAGAGAGCCAATAGCAACACGTTGTAGTTTTAAAACATCATGCCCGATTTTTTCAAACATGTGTCTGATTTGGCGGTTTAATCCTTGGGTTAGAACGACTTTGTACCACGAGTGTTTGGTGTCAGCTTTCTTCATTTTTTCTATGGAACGGAATCTTACCTTACCACCGATGATTGTTACCCCTGTCAGTAACTTTTGAATTTTTTCAGGTTTCGGGGTTCCTTCAACCTTTACGATATAGGTTTTTGGGATCTCGCTCTGTGGGTGAGTAATTTTATTCGCAAAATCTCCGTCGTTTGTAAAAAGCAAAAGTCCTTCCGTGTTCCAATCTAATCGCCCGATAGGAAAAAGTCTTACTGGGAACTGGCTCAGATAATCTGCCACGGTTGTACGATCATAGGGATCGTCCATGGTGGTTAGAGTACTTTTTGGTTTATGGAACATGAGGTAAACGAGTTGAGTCGCTGGGCGGATAAGCTTGCCTTGGACTTTTACAGAATCTGTTTCTGGGTCTACCTGAGTGGAAAGATCTTTTACGGTTTTACCGTTGATTTTTACGTGACCATCAGTAATTAGCTTATCAGCTCCTCGTCTGGAGCTGACGCCAGATTGGGAAATGTATTTATTGAGTCTGATATGGTTCTTTGATTCCACGGTGTGTCCTTCGGTTCGCCAATATAATCTTTGATCTCGTTTAACAGGACTTCGAGCATTTTGTCATCGACAAAGATATTTTGAAGGGCATTTTGGCCGCGAATATAGGCTTTTTTACCTAGTTCAAGACTTCCCTGAGTTCCAGCGTGCAAATGTTCCAATGTTTTCTCAAGAACTCCGATGAGTTCGACATAAAGAGGCTCAGTACCTCTGTCGATAAAGAACCGTTCAATCTTTTTTATAGAATATAAAATATTGGAATCTTGTTGGAACCCGTGCAGCTCCACTTTCTTAAAGCTCTGAAGCGTAAATCCACGGATGTATTCGCCTAAGATCATATCGTCATTTATTTCAAACTGAGCACTCACAAATGCTGATATCTGTAGTCGTTGTTTAATATTTTTAACAAGCTCAAGGTTGCTGTCGTAATATAAGATGCGGTCTTGAATAAGAGGTACGACAGCGCCATTTCTTATAAATGCCCGATCATCAAATGAACGAACAATAAGCCCACCTTCTGGTGTTGTTAAAACCGCATGTACGATTTTGTTTTTATCAGAAAAAATATTAATCCTGCACCTCGTATGAGTGCGGCGGATAAACTCTTTAATTATCTCGAGCTGATCTTTTGGATTGTTAATACGGATAATTTGAATTTCCTCTGGCCCACGAAGAGCTGTCCACTCTCTACTGTTATATTCATCGCCCAAAAACTGGAAAACCGTCCCTGAAATATTTTGCGAAAGTTCGAGCGCGTTTTTCTCCCAGTGCTCAAACGAAAGGGCTTTTATATAAAACTGCGCAATGACTTCAGCAGAAAACTTAGACTCTAAATTTGTCGACGTGCGAATATAATTATAGAGCGCTAAAAGGGATGGTTTAGATTGAGGCTTTTGGTTGTATAGGAATTTTCCAAACTCAGCGTTTGATCTCATATTATTAATGATAGGAAGCGACCAAAGTCTAAGTCTAGTGTTTTTTCCAGAAGCTGGTCTAGTTTTGACGGATGGCTTAAGCTAAACTTTATGCTGGTTTAGAGATAAGGAGTTTTAGCATGGAACGCAAATTACACCCACTGTTTCAGCGCACAGATGAAAGAATTCAGATTCAAGAAAAATTTGATCCGACGCCAGTCTCCTACTCGAAGGCACCAACACCTAAAGCAGTTCAGCCAGGCGCGGAGATCTCGGAATTTATTAATGAGACTAAACTTCGAATGAACCGAATGAACCAGAAAATATCCATGTTTGAGGCCAGAGCCGATAACCTTGTCCATGAAGTGAAAACATCTCTGACAAAAATGTCCGCTCGGTTTTCAGAGCGCACAATTGCGGACCACAAAGTTGAGACTCTCATTGAGCGCCAAAATTTGATCATAAATAATTTCGAAAAACGAATGAATCAAATGGTAAAGGTGATTGAAGATTCCCAAACTCATCTTCTTAAAACGCAAGCCGCACTAGATGATGCAAGACGGGAAATTGCAAAACTAAAACGTTTATAAAATTATTTTGTTTTTAACTTATCAAAGCGTTTCATGAAGTCGACGGGCGCCTCGTACCCTGTTAGGGTAAGATCCTTTCTAACTGTGCCATCAGTTTCAATAAATATAACTGTTGGCAATCCAACCACTCCATACTGATTTAGTATAGGCGTGACATGGTCGTTTTCCTGTGTGGCATCGACTTTAAGAAGAAGTGCCCCAGCAAGTTTTGCTTTGACCTCAAGATTTGAAAAAGTATATTTTTCAAGTTCTTTACAAGCGGCACACCAATCAGCATAAAAATCAATAACGACAACTTGTTTATTGGCGGCACTTTGTAATAACTCGTTGGAGTAGGATTGCCAGCCTTGTAGGCCCTCTGAGGTTTTTTCAATAGAAGGTGGAGTAAAATAGACTTTTGCGACTGGCCACAAATAGTAAAAGCCCATTAGAATTAAAATAACACCGAAGCCTTTTTTGACCTTGGTCATCCATGCTCCAGAACGAGGTAGCTTGCTTACAAATTGCGAGAAGGTTCCTAAAACGATAAAGATCAAACCTAATCCAATAGCATAGGTGAAAAGATAGAAGAATCCGAGTACAGCCTTTTGAGTTTGTGCAACGTAGGTGAGTAGTGCAACAAGCACAGGCCCGACACATGGGCTTGCAACAATCCCTGCCACCAAGCCTGAAGCATAGGCGCCAATCTTTCCATCTGAAATTTTTTTATTTCCGAGTTTAGAGCGTATAATAACTGGAACTTGAATTTCATAAAGGCCGAACATACTCAAGGCCATGGCAAAAAATATTAAAGCAATGGCGGTAACAACAATGGGGCTACTCAGATAGGCGCCAAACAGAGTCCCTGATTTAGCTGCCGCAACCCCTAAAATGGAATAAGTTGTTGCGATGCCGTGAACATAAAAAAGACTCAGAACAAAACCTTTCCAACGAGATTTCCCGATGGTTTGCGAGCCTAAAATCGAAAGAGTGATTGGAATCATCGGGAAGATACATGGAGTAAAGCTTGTGAGAATTCCTGCAAAAAAGATAAATAAAAAAGTTAAAAATGATCCTTCCGTGATCAAATCTTCCACCGAAATACTGCTGAGGTAGTCTGTTAAGGATTTATCTTCTTTTGTGGATGCCACGGCTTTTAAGCCGAGTATTTTTTTTGTTGGAAGCAAACAAAAATCAGAGGAGCACGCTTGGTAAGTCATTTGGATTTGCGGATCAGTAACTTGAACAGCCGAGGAGATTGTAACTTTTAACTCCGCAGTTTCTTTAATACCGAATCTTTTTTTGTTGCTGAATTTGTCAAAAAATTCTACCTGAGGTGAAACGTTAAACTCATGAATTGTGAAAGACGGTTTTCCGAGTGGCTCAAACTTCAAAGAATCCACATAGACGTAATAATCTTGTGGAAGGGTGAGTTGGTAGGTGACTTCTTGTTTTCGGTTGGCTTCAAGAAGGATTTCATTATTGAGGCTAGTAACTGAAAGTGGGTCCTTGATGACATCGGCGGCAAAGCCCGTCGCACAAAACAAAGACAGTAATAGGTAAATTGCGAAGCCCTTCATATAAATCCTATCGGCGATATTTCTAGTAAACTTATAACTTAAGTCGTGGTTTCGGGGTAGCGTTTAAAGACCAAAGTCGAGAGTAATATAAAGAATCAAGTTTTACTTAATATATAGAAGCAGTTAAGCCGAAAAAGCTGCGAGGAGATTTTATGGGCATAGTTGGATTTTTAGTCGTATTCGGCATGGTCTTCGGAGGGTATGTCCTCCACGGCGGGCAAATGCGCATCATGTGGCAGCCTACGGAGTATATGGTTATTTTCGGTGGAGCGCTCGGTGCGATGATTATCTCATCTCCAATGTCATCGATAAAAGCGGTCGTTGGGATGTCGATTCGAGCCCTGATCGGTGGCGGGTTAAAGAAAAGTGATTACCTTGATTTACTCCAACTCCTCTACAGACTTTTCCAAGTTTTCAGAAAAGACGGCCCTCAAGCTGTGGAAAAGCACATTGAAGATCCAATGAACAGTGAAATATTTAAAGCGTACCCGAACTTCTTAAAAAATCATCACGCCGTTGATTTTCTTTGTGACACTATGAAAATCACGCTTTCAGCCGACTTATCTCAATATGACGTTGATGATCTCTTAGACCAAGATATTAAAGTTATCCATGAAGAAGAACATAACGCCTATAACATCATGGCTGTTACAGCAGACTCCATGCCAGGTCTGGGGATTGTTGCTGCGGTTCAAGGGGTTATCTTAACGATGTCAAAGTTAAGTGAAGGAACTGACGCCATCGGTGCCTCAGTCGCGGCAGCACTTGTTGGTACATTCTTTGGGGTTATGGCTGGTTATTGTATGTTTGGTCCTCTTGCAGGAAAGATTCAAAAGAACATGGAATCAGATGGGCGCTACTTAAAAGTTATTAAGGCAGCAATGGTTGCACTTCAAAAAGGTGCGCCGCCACTTGTTTGCGTGGAATATGCAAGACGTTCTATTTATCCAAACGATAGACCGTCATTTGAAGAAATGGATGCATCAACTCGCGAAACTAAAAAAGCTGCATAATCTACAAGTAGGAAGTAATGGCAAAGGAAGAAAAAAAAGTCATCGTAATAAAAAAGATCACCGAGGCGGGACACGGTCACCACGGTGGGGCATGGAAAGTTGCGTTTGCTGACTTCATGACTGCGATGATGTGTTTCTTCCTCGTTATGTGGTTACTCAACCAATCTGACGAAGTTAAAAAGCAGGTCGCATCATATTTCACGGGACCGAGCATGATGGAGCATCAGTTTACAAGTTATGGTGCGGAGATCACGTTGGAAAAGCTTTTTCTCGACCTAGTAAATCAGCCTCTGAAGACAGTCCAAGATTTTATGCAACCGGCTGACTTTACGCCAAATCTTATGGCGATGGGTTCAAAAAAAGTTGTTCTTCATCATATTGCTCAAGAGCTGGGTGAGATGGCGGCCAATGTGAATGTCGAATCGGACCGGGTGACTTTTGAAATTCCAGATAGATTCTTATTTGAACCAAATAGTAACAAGCCATCTCGTAGTTTCGTAGATACAATGAAGAAGATTGAAGCTGTAACGCAGGGGCTTGAGTATTCTAAGGTGGAAATTAGATCGAACTTTTTCTACTCGGAGTCTGTCTTCTCTCATAGAGATGCGGAATGGATTGCGAAGAGCCGACTTGATATAATCCAAAATAAAGTGGGTTCAACTTTTGAGCATAACTCTAATGATCTCATAGGATTTAGCAAGGCGAGTAAAAACACGGTGTCTCAAAGTCAGACAAGAAGTGGCATGATTGTATTTGATATTTCTCAAAAAGAGTTTCTGCCAGATGGTCGAAAGCCACGCCCGTTAGAGGAAGTTTTTGATAAAGAAGTGAAGGGCTCAAATCCGTACGAAACATTTGTAAAACGAGCATCACAACAAAAAAGACCTGCCAATAAGAAGTAGATCAGATTGATACGTCTCATAATAAGATAGTGTTGAGCAGTTTGACGAAAACGCCGATAAGTGAGTGTTATGAAAAGCCTTCGTTATTTCTACATTCTAATGACTATTTTTCTAGTCGGCTGTATGGCAAAAGTCGAAGATGAAGATGCTATTGATAGCGTCTCGATCACGAGCCATGAGATCGAGCGTAATGGCGGAAATTCAAAAATTGTTCTCCATGGAGTTTGCCCTAAGTACACAAGCGAATTAAAGATTCTGGCCGCAAGTGGAAATTATGATGTTTTTCCTTCTTCGATGACAAACCCATCGGCTTGGGTGGACGCATCAGGTGTTCCGATCGGCGAATGTAACAATGGCGTTTTAAGAATTGAATATCCTGTGCCGAATCCGTTTCAGCCAAGAATTATTCCGTTCAAAGTAAAAGCAAAAATGCCAGATGGAAAAATCAGTTTATACGCCGCGCTCCGTGATGTGGATTACTCTATGGCCGCTGAAGCACTTCCAGGCTTTGCTGTCACTTCAGGTGGAGTTTTTGGCGTAGGTGGCGGCCTAACTGTTCACGCTAGTGCGGGTATAGTTTATGGGCGTACGGGCGATTTACTTATCACGACACCCAACTTAACTCTGCGATCTGGTCTTCAAGGGATTTTGTACAACGACACTATCTACTAAAATCACTAGACTAATGTAAGACATCTTCAAATAGATATATCAGGGTCATATATGATTTATGCTATAGTAGATCGTACGCATCGAGAAGAGGCAAAATCTTATGAAAAAAATCAAAGATAATTTATTTCCCATAATCATCGTCGGCTTAGGTGTTGTGTTGATTGCAGGTGGTTTGATTTACTCGTTAAAAAAAGAAGCAACACTCTCTGAAATCCATTTTGAAAAAGACACATGGAATCCCGATGGAACATTAAAGGCTGGAGCAAATTGTAAAACAAAAGAGGTGGAAGTTGTCGTTCCAGCATCAGAAAGCGACATTTTTACTCCTGGTACGAAGGTAAAAGTTCAAGCAAATTATTACGCGTGCAATAAGGCTCAGCGCGGTGAAATTGTTATGATTAAATCACCAGGTCGGGATGAGCCATTATTTAAATATGTTAAGATGGTCCCTGGTGATAAGTTTGCTGTTAACGAAACTTCAGAAAAACAATTTCAGGTCTTAATCAATGGAAGCGAGATGACAAACAGCAAAAACGAGGTATATACTTTCTCAGATAGGAAATCGCGTATGGTTCGATTGTACGAGGAGACTTTCAAAGAAGGTATTAAGCCAGGCGCTTACTTTGTCTTTGGAAACAATCCACGCGGTGGATTCGATTCTACCAGATTTGGACCCGTGACTTCAGAACGACTAGTAGGAAGGGTGTTGACGCAACCCCCTCCAGAAAAGCAGTGAGATGCATCCGACAACTATAATTAAAGATCTGACCCTTGTTGCCTTTGATACAGAAACCTCAGGTGGATACCCCCTTGAATCGGAAATCTGTGAAATAGCTGCCGTAAAATGGAAAGGCGGTCAGATTATTGATGAGTTTAAATCTTTAATAAAACCTACAAAAAAAATGTCAGACTTTATTATAGGCATCCATGGGATTACCAATGAGATGGTTGCCAATAGCCCACCGATAGAAGAAAAAATCGAAGAGTTCTATCGTTTTATAAAGGACTCAGTTGTTATTGCACATCATTGTCCCTTTGATATGGGATTTGTGGGAATAGAGTTTGAGAAAAAAGGGTTTATTGCACCTTCGACTCCAGCCTTGTGCACGTCACTTCTTGCACGGCGAATATTTCCTGAGAGTGTAAACCATAAGCTGCAAACTCTAGTGGAGTTCTTTGATCTACCAAGGAACCAGGCGCATAGGGCTTACGATGATGCAATTTCGTGCCTTAACGTCGCCATGAAGTGTTTTGAGAAAGTGGGATGGGATAAAACTTTAAAAGATCTCTACGACATTCAGGGGCGGTCTTTGTCATGGAATAACTTTTATCTTCACGAATTAAAAAAGAATCCAACTTTTAAAAATTTAATCGATGGTGTTCAACAATCAAAGATAGTCCGAGTTATTTACAAAGCAGGAAACTCAAGACGCGATGAAAAAATTAAAGTTCACGCTGTGGTGAGGTCTCCTGACGGCGATTTTATTTTTGGGAATACTGAGACGGATTCAAAAGTTAAGCGCTTCTATTTATCAAAAATTGTCGAAACAGAAATCGTCGACACTTAGTTGTTTTTTGTCTTTTCAAGATGAGCCTTTAGTTTTTCTCCTAACTTCTCAGCAAGTTCTTCGAGGTGCTGGAACTCATCACCCGAGCGCAATTTTAGTGGTCTTACTTTTCCTCGTGATAAATCTTCTAAGAACTTTTCAAAGGCGTAAAGTGGGCCTGCGGCTCTATGAGACAGCATGAGTCCTACAAAGAATAAAAAGATAATAAATGCGAGGCTCACTAAGGAAAAGGTTAAAATAAAAGGAATAAGAAACTTATCTTCGATATGAACTTGATGTCCAATCAAATCAATAATTGTCACTTTCATGTAGGTGTAACTATAAACAGCTGCAATAATAGCAAAGGACAAACCCAGTGCCACAAGTTTTATGGAATACTTGATCTGAAACTGAGGGTTAACGAGAAACATTTTTCGGGTGTCGTTTTCTGGCCATAATTTTTTACCGTCTTTAAAGAGAGAGTAAATAATCATCGCGTAACCAACCCATTGAACCATATCAGCGACGTTGAATGCAGGGGTAGTGATGGAATAGTTTCCAAGAATAATAAAATCAACGATATATCCCCATGCAATTCGGTCTGCAACGTTACCTAATATTCCACCTAAAAGAATAGCAAGACCAGTGCGTAAAACAGTAAGCCGTGAAGGAAGAAGATATTGAATAACAAAGAAAATAAAAATTAAGAATGCGCCGCCAGTGGAAAGAGAGACAATCCGTAAAACCGGGGGTAAGTCAGAGAACAGCCCTAACATCGCACCGTAGTTGTGATGTTTCACAAAACCAATGAACCCATACATCTTTAGCGATGACACGTGCTCGACGGCTATGACTTTTGTAATGCGATCAAGCCCCCATGTGATAATCAAGGGCGCCCAAACGTAATACAGCCAGTGACGATGCTTCATTTCCATAATACTGAGAGTCCTTTCTCTGTTCAGTTGTTGCCGTCAATCTCAATTTCGTAAATAGGACTTAAATCACCGTTTACGGGCGGGATGTAACCCTTTAATCGCTTATGAATAATATCTACCAGCGTATTATACCAGAGAGGAATAATAATTTGATCATCAAAAATGACTTTTTGAATGGCATTATAATGCTTTTTTCGTTTTTCGATGTCTTCTATCGTAATACCTTCGTCAAGCATCGGATCAAGCTTTGAGTTGTTATAAAAACCACGATTGCGCCCAGGTGGAAATTCTCGAGAGTGAAACGCCAATCTATAAATATCGGGGTCAGTGAGTCCTACCCAACGCATGATTGCCATTTGAAAGTTCCCAGCTCGCACATCACCATAGAACGTTCCCCACTCGTAGCTCTGAAGTTTAACGTTGAGGCCAGCGTTCGTGAGTTGCGAGGCAATAACCCGCGCGTACTCGATAACCTCGGGGTTATTAGAGGTCTTAATGATGAACTCTTTATTTTTAAGATTCAGCTTGGCGATTTCCTTTTTTGCAAATTCTGGATCGTACTGTACTGGTTTAAGCTCTGAATTATGATAGGGGTTATTGCTCGGAAGAAGCGACGTGGCCGTTTCCCCATAGCCCTCTAGTTTATATTTGATGATCGCTTCACGATCAATAGCCCTAGAAATCGCCCAACGAAATTTTTTATTCTGAAAATCCTTATCTTTAAGGTTTAAGAGCATATAGTTCATCGAAGAACCAGGGTATTTATAAACATTGTATTTATGTTGTTGCTCAATATAAGAAATTTTAGTTAACGGAAGTCCGAACTGAACGATATCAAGGGCGCCCTTATAGGCATTTAAAAAACGAGTGCTGTCATCTTGAATGACTTTGAAGACGGCGTACTTAAATTTTGGCTCGTAGATCGGATGATTTGGTCGTGCTTCAAGTACGATTCCGTTTAAGTTTCGCTCAACGATCTTAAAAGCTCCTGTACCCACAAGATGCTCACCAAACTGGTCTCCATGTTTTTGTACAACTTTTTTCGGTAGCAATTTTAACAGCGATAAGTCTGTTAAAAAGACTGCCGAAAACTCTTTGAGTACAACTTTAACTATAGGCTCCTCCCCTGAGAAATCTGCTTCCACGCGGTCAATGAGTTCAAATGAGCTTTTAAAAGGGCTAGATGGTTTAAGATATTCTTCAAATGAGAATAGGACGTCTTCTTCAGTGAGGGGCGCTCCGTCAGGGAATGTCAGTCCGTTTCTGAGATAAAAAGTATAAACCTTATTTTTATAATCCCACTTGTAAGCAGCTTCGCCCTTAATGTCGACGACAGAATCAGTTCGCACGAGGGCACTAAATATTAAACTGTTTAATCGTTGCCCAGTAGCGTCTGTTGAGATTCGTGGATCAATACTTTTTGGATGTGCAGTGAATGTGATAGTGATGCTTTCTTTTGGGTCATAATTGTTCTTTGTGCACCCCGTGAATACTGAAATCACGAGAGATGCTAATACAAAAATTTTCTTCATTAAAAGTTGAATGTACCCCAGCTGCATGGAATGATTTTATATGTATCGGGGGGATATTTCAATGAAACACATGCTCTTACTCGTTATTTTCTTAAGTTTCTTTGGGATTGTTAATAACTTCGTCGAAGCAAATCCATCCGACCCGAAAAGCCAATCAAAGTCTTTAGAAAGTATTTTTAAAAAGGGCGGAATATCGCTTAACGATTTAGGAATTTATGTCGCAGGACCTAACGGAATTGTGTACGAAAACAACGCAGAGAAAAAATTTGTTCCAGCCTCTTTATCTAAAATACTTACCGGGATTGCCGCGTTTAAAGTTTTTGCACCAGAAGAGCGTAATATAACGGAGCTGCGTTCCGTGGGCTCTTTAAATGAAACTTACTTAGATGGACCGTTATACATTCAAGGGCACGGTGATCCGAGCTTAATCTCTGAGAACATGTGGGTTTTGGTGAACAACTTAGCACGCACAGGTATCAAAAAAATTAAAGGTCCAATCCGAGTTGACGGGTCTATATTTGATGAGAATTATTTTGATGATAGCAGGAAAGACAGAAGGGTAAGCCGCGCTTATGATGCTCCAGTAGCAGGAGTTTCTTTTAACTGGAATACGGCTAATGTATATGTTTCGCCAAGTAAAGTCGGACAACCCCTTCGTGTCCAAGTGGATCCCCCGTCTGATTATTTTAAAGTCATCAATAAGACCACGACGGTTAAAGGGTCAAAGTTTCCTGCAATAATTATTGATAAACAAAAAAATAAGGATGGTGAAACTCTACTGGTGTCAGGGAGCATGGGTGCAAACCGCCCTGAAGCGGTCAAGTATGTCAACGTGACCTACCCTCATCTTTGGACTGCAAAAAACCTAATTTCATTTTTAAAACAAAGAGACATCGTGGTGGAAAACGAAGACGTAGAAATCACTAAAGTTCCTTCAAAGTCCCAACTCCTCTCGGAAGTGAAGGGTTGGACTTATTATGCCTTAATCGATGGAATGATGAAATACTCTAACAACTTCCTAGCAGAGGCCCTGACAAAAAATATCGTCGTGAAAAGAACGGGCAAACAGGGAAATATTGGAACTGGCGTTGACCTTATTAAAGAAATTCTAGAAACAAACTATGGCTTAAAGCGAACTTCTTATGACTTTGTGAGCCCCTCTGGGTTCTCAAATGATAATAAAATTAGCCCGCAAGACTTAGGTCTGTTAATGACTCGAGCAAAGGCGGATTTTGCCATTTCGTCTTACCTCCTTAGCACGATGGCTGTGCCAAACCATGAGGGAACTCTTTCAAGCAGGATGAAGAGCTTAAAAGAGAGCCGGCTGATTCGAGCTAAGACTGGCCTTCTGTCAGGAGTGGTGGGTTTAGCTGGTTACGCTGCAAATTCAAAAGGAGAGGTATATACTTTTGTATTTGTGTATAATGGAAAAGGCAAAGAGTCGAATGCCCGCGACCTATTCGATAGAGCGGCTATGAATATAACGAGTTTGTAATATGAAAAAATTATTTTTGTTTTTATTGTTGGTTCTCATCGCGTGTGCAACGGTCAACGAGATGTCTCAAGAAGAAGAGCAGCAACTTGCTGAACACACTCAAGAAGTCGAAGAGAAAAACCAAGGAATCGACAAAGAAGATATTTTACCTGACACCAATAAGAGAAAATGGATTGCGCCAAACTACGCTGATCAAACTGGCATCGTAGGATATAATCAAGACACCTTCAAAGTGCCTGAAGCCCTGAAGGAGCGAGTTCAGTTCTGGGTCGATATTTATTCGAAATATACAACCTCGCAGGGGGTTTTGCACGATAGTCGGTACCCGCATCTGGTTTACATCCCAGTGGACTTTACTCATATTGACCGAGACAAATCTCTCTCAAGCCGTGAAAGGTACAAAGCACAGAAGAAGTTTATTGACGACAAAAGAGACAGTGTTATAGCGATTCTTGAAAAACTTCAAACTGTAACGGATCCGAAGCAGATTAACCGTGAAGAGTTGCGCTACTGGAAGATGTTTGAGTCCATAACTGACGAGAACAAATTTATCGAAGCATCAAAAAAGGGACGCCTAAGATTTCAGCTGGGTCAGCGAGATAGATTTATACAAGGAATTTACTATTCGGGGCGCTACATCCGAGAGATTGAGGAAATTTTTGCTGAATACAAGATGCCAAAAGAGCTCACGCGTCTTCCGTTTGTTGAAAGTTCCTTTAATATAAGAGCACGTTCAAGAGTTGGAGCAAGTGGAGTCTGGCAGTTCATGAGAAGTACTGGCAGGCTCTATATGACCGTTAACGCTACGATTGACGAAAGAAACGATCCTGTTATTGCGGCTCACGCAGCAGCAAAGCTCCTGAGACAAAATTACAAAACGTTGGAGAGTTGGCCTCTGGCAGTAACGGCATATAACTATGGCGCAGCTGGAATCAGACGAATCGTCGAAAAAGCTGGTACGAAGAATCTTGCTGAAATCTATGGAACCAACCCGACCTCGAGATTTGGATTTGCTTCTGAAAGTTTTTATCCCAGCTTTCTTGCGGCAATTGAAATAGAAAAAAATGCTAATAAATATTTTGGTGATGTGAAGTGGGCAGACGAAGTTCCATATTTTGAAACACGAATACAAAGATCTCTTTCGTTTAAAGACTTAAAAGAGTTTTATGGTAATGACCCAAAAGAAATCATTAATTTAAATCCACACTTTTCAAACTTAATTGTTCGCGGTTCTGTTCGGATTCCAGCTCGGACAAAGGTCCGTGTTCCTCTAAACGAAGAACAAAGATTTGTGACTTTCTTGAGTACTGCACCAGTTAAGCGTGCGCGTGAAAATCTATCAGGAACAACTGTGAGTTACCGAGTTGAAAAGGGTGATACGATCTACGACATTTCAAAACAGTTTAGGATTAGCATTGATAGTATCATGCAAGCAAACCAAGACATTGATCCGCGGGTCATTAGACCAGGGCAAATTATCGATATTCCACAGTGATCTTTTGTCTAGAGCCCAACGTGTGTTATTTCAATTTCTCTAAAAATAGAGTCTAATAATAGTATGAGGAATTTTATACTTATATTGGCTGTAATATATGGATTTGCTTTACCAAATGCCCATGCCAAAAAAATTAATACGTCGGCAATTTCTGCACAAGTGGATGCTCTAAAAACAGAAATCATGAGCGAGAAAACTCAAGTTTTGGTTTTGAAAGACTTGCTTAAAAAAGAAGGACTGGATGGATCACGAAAATCGCTCATCGTTGCTTTTGATAATAAAATTGGAAAGGGATACTTAATTGATTCCGTCACTTACAAGCTCAATGGAGAAATTATTTATCAATTCGTTGCGGAAAACAGATTGGTTGCGAGTGCTAAGCGCGAAGTTCCGCAAAACGAATTTGAAACCAAAATTGTCCCAGGCCCTTATAAGTTTGAAGTGCAGGTAGTTTACCGTGGAAATGATAGTGGTGTTTTTTCTTATGTTAAAGATTACCGAGTTGTTCGTGAAGGCAGCCTAAATTTAGAAATTAAAGATGAAGATCGAATTACGGTTAGTGCATTTGAAAGCGGCGGAGTATTCGCTGACTTTAGGGAAAAGCCACAACTCAAGATTTCACATTAATTAGAGAGTTATTTGACAGGAGGTTAAGTGCTCTTAAAAGTTGCTGGGTTTATTATTATTACTTTGTCTACGGTTGGGGTTTCAGCTGAAACTAAAAAATCTGATAAAGAATATGACCTTCATTCTAGCAAAGTTTTAGTAGAAGCTGAGTCAGCTTTTATGCGTGGTGATTTCTTCGGTAGTTTCAGACTCTATGACCTCGTATATAAGAACACACCCAAGGCGTTAGATGCAAAGCACATTGAAAACATCGTTGTCACTAGACAAGTCACTTTGCCATACAAAGACTTTTTAGGTTACTGCAAACGGGAGTCGAATTCTGGCCCATATAAAGTTGAGATGCGCTTTTATTGTGCAAAATCTCTGATCCATATGGATAAGTATGTGGATGCTGTCGATTTCATCGAAAAGATTCCAGAAGATTATCACCGATTAGAATATCACTTTCTAAAAGCGTCCCTGTATTTGAAGCTTTCAAAGCCCTCTTTGTGCATAAATGAAATGAAAACCGCACAGAAAAAAGTTACCGATAACACTTCATTACACTTCCGAGATCTTATCCATGTTATCCATGCGAGATGCTATCTTGCCGAAGGTCGCTATAGCGAGGCTGTTAACAATTTTCAGACGCTATCTGTAAATAGCGATTTTTATATTTCAACTTTGGAAGAGCAGGCGTGGGCGCTTTTTAAAACGAGAAATCTTATCTCTGCTAGGGGTGTGCTGAAAATTCTTATTTCTCACTTTACTAGCCGCTCAGTCCATAATCAGGTTTTTGGTGCGCCAGTTTATTTTCGTGCAAAATATCTTGAAGCATATATTGAGCTGATTTCACAAAACAGAGAGAAGTCTCAAGAGCTATTTGCAAAATTAAAAACGGAAGTGCAAGAATTTAAAAAAACAAACCTGAAGACTAAGATTCCAGCTGACCTCAGTGCAAAGCTTTCGAAACTGCGAAGCTACTCTCAGCTTTTGAATGAAGATTACGCTTTTATAGGGGAGTTTAGGAAGCATATGAGCGCATGGGCGCCAGCATCTGACGTTAAGGCCTTAGATGATAATCTCAAATATATTATGGCGTTGAATACTGAGATCTCTACGGTCCGAAGATTAAAAAGCCCAGAGCTCAGATCCTATCTTGCTCAAGTGATTAAAACGCAACGGGCTCAAAAAGAGTTAGTGCTTGCAACAATAGAAAAGCAGATTTCTGACTCGAAAAGAAGTATCGATGCTGTGGAATTTAAAGCAAACATGGGAGAGATTGAAAACTTCTGGGCAGTCCGCACTGAAGGTAAGCGCACACTCTCCGAGGTTCTTGAATCTTACAAAAGAGAAATTACCCATGTAGAGGATTATTTAGGAAAGTAATGCTAAAGAAATTTAGAAACAACATTCTTATCTTTAGTATTGTATGTCTCGGGCAGATGGTGGCCTATGCACAGGAGGCCACTCCGAAGGTGAATCATGAAGAGTTGATTTATAATTCCTACCGAGAATACGTACAGGCTTCAAGGGATTATTTGAGTACCCAAAGACATGCATCGGAAATGGTACGAGAATGGCGAAAAAAACGCCTTGCTGAGATTTTTAACGAGAAACTGGACCGTACTGAGCGAAATCTTATTTTAAGTAATTCTACTCTTATTGAAGAATTTAATAAATTCATTAAAGCCAATGGTGTGGACTCTTTAGATGACGTCTTGTTAATTCGACTTGCGCAGCTCTATTTTGAAAAGGCGAGCCTTGAGTTTAATAATAAGATGAAGAACTTTAACCATTCTTCAAATGAAATCCCAGTTCCAAACTACAGAAGAGCTATACTGTTTGCAAAACTTTTTGTGGCAAAGTTTACTGAATCTGCACTGGGAGATAAGGCTTATTATCTTTTAGGGATCGCCCATGAGGAAATGTCTCAGGCAGACCAGTCCATTGCATTTTACGAATCCCTTCTTAAAAACTATCCGACATCTGGATATTCCGAAGAGGTAGCATGGAGGCTTGGGGAAATTTATTTTGTAAAAAGAGATTACCGCAGAGCTGCCCAAACCTACGCTAGGCTGATAAAGCTTAAAGGCACTTTTTATACAAAGGGTCTTTATAAACTGGGCGCGACATATTTTGCGGAAAGACATTATAAAAACGCTGTTCGTGCTTTTGAGATGGCCATAAAAGAAATCGATAGTAGTTCTTATAGAAGTCTAGACGATCAAGTCATTTTAGATGAGAGTTTAGATTATTTAGCTACGATCTTAAGTAACGATCCCAACGCAGCCATTGCCTATGAATACTTACCAGAGGCATATTACAGATTGGGCCTATTGTATAAAAAGAGACTGGATGAAAGGTCAATGCGCGAGGTTTACGCTGTCGCAACCAAGCGATTTAAAACCGCTCGACAATTACCTCTCATGTACCAAGAAATCATAAAGAGCTTCGAGGATAACCAGGATTACGAACGTGCAAATCAGATCCGAAGCGAGTTCGTTCAGACATTAACACACGATCAGAAATGGTGGGAAAGCAACGCTGAATATAAAACCGCATATTTTGATGCGCAGGATACGTTAGAATTTAACCTGATTAAAAGCGCAGAGTTCCATTCAGAAAAAGGTTACCGAAATAAAGATACGAAGCAATTGCAGATTGCTAAAGATCGATATTCAAATTTCATTAGTCAATACCCATGGAGTACTTATAAATACTATGCAAAGTTGGAGTTAGCAGATATTGAGTATTACCTCCAAAATTATGAAAGAGCGTCTTCAATTTATTTTGAAATTGTTAATGAATCGTCTTCACAGACGCTGAGAGAGGAAGCCGCATATAGCTTAATTTGGTCTGAGGTCAAAAAGGTAAACTTTAAACTCAACTTTGAAGAGCGTCCTCTAAAAATTGCGAATCGCCAAGAAGTTAATCTTTCACCAAATGAACAAGTCTTTGCACAAGCAGCAATTTTTTATATTTCAAAGACTCCTTACAGCCACCGTAAAGATCAAATTATATACAAACTTGCTGAGGTTTATGCAGAAAAAGGTGACTTAGAAAAAGCAAATCAATACCTGCATATGATTGTTGATAGTAAGAATTCAAGCGATATGAAGATTGCGGCATTTCGCTTTCTTGAGCAGATTCATAACGTGAGAAACGACTGGGCAAGTATAGAAAGAATGCGCAACCAGTTTAACCTATCTTACTTTGGAGCAGAGGTCGATTTACTCGATACTGATAATATTCGCCAGCGTTATAGAGCACTCCTTGAAGAGTCATATAACTTAGAGATGGAAGGCAAATTCTTCGATGCGGGTGTTTCGTTAGAGAAAGTCATAACAAATAATATCAAATCACCCATCGTAGATTTTTTAAGGCTTAAGGCAGCAGCGTTATTTGTTAAGTCTGGTAGCTATGCAAAAGCCGAAAGCTTAATTGGCATGCTTGAGCGCACTAAATACAAGGCCGAGGCGCAGTTCTTAAAGGCGCAAGTGCACTTCCAAACCGTTCAATACTCTGACGCATCCTATGAGCTTGAGGGTTTTGTTCTCAGCCATCGTAAACATCCATGGTTTGAAAGAGCGCTAATGAATCTTATTTCAGTTCGAAATAAAACCTTCGACCACGCAAAAACGACTGCGACTCTCGAAAAGCTCGATCCATTAAAGCTCTCTGCAGATGTCTATTATATGTATATTGAAAACCTGTTGGCACTGAACAGAATTGATGATGTTTATAAGACAGTAGCTAAAACAAGAAACAATGCAAAGTACGATATGTTTAGAATGCAGTACTTGATCTTGCGAGCACAGCATGACCGCTTTGATTATGTCGGCCTTGAAAAAACATGTGAGAGCGTTTTAAAGTCTATCGGCAGCAGGCAAACTGCCTTTGCAAACCTCAACCGTTCATTCTGCGAATATTCAAAGTTAAAAATGGTTGTAGGCCATCCTGAAACGACTCTAGACAGCACGGTCAATGCATTAAATCAAATCCATAACAATAAGATTGAGCCCGTTACCACCAAAGCACTTACGGAAGTTATTAACAAAAGTGAGCTCCGAAACCAATTCCGCAGACAATTTGATCAGCTCATTAGTAAGGGATGGGTCATAGCAAGCCAACAGCCGTTCTCTAAAGAAGTTCAAGAATTATCAAGAGCTATCGTTAACTTTAATGGGCGCCTTCCTTTATCGATGGCCTATATGATGAATTGGAAAGGTGTGATGAGTGAGCTCATCGAATACAAGTCTTTTGACAACTCATCTGCAACTGATGAGCTTATGGATGAGCGATCGCAAGCTTTACTTCTTTGCGAGAGTAAGCAATACGCAAACTGCATGAAAGCGCTTGTAAAGTTGGAGAAAAAAGATCGGTCGAATGCCGTGTACGAGAACCTCATTGTGACATCGCTTAAGATGAATAGTGATGAAGACTTAAAGAAGTGGCTCGGTGAGTTTTCTAAACTGAAAGGTGCTGAAGAGCGAAGCAAGATCTACGCGAGTTTACTGCGAGAGCAATCCCCATCGGGCCAAGGTGAAATTCGTTTAGACAGTCAAGAGCCAATGACTATTTCCGCTAAGGCGATGGAATTATGGTCCAACGATCATGCAGCAGAAGCAGCAGAGCTTTTAACGGCAGCGGTAAAAGAAAATCCACAAGTGCCTCATCCGTACTACGTCTTAGCGCAGATGTACTTTGAACAAGGAAAATATGTACTGGCCCATTCCGTGGTAGAATCTGGTTATAGAAATACAAACAGTCGTGCTTTAGTTTCACTGAAATATCAGTTTGATGCTTTGTCTGGAGAAATTGTTTCCATTGAAAATGAGTTTAACCACGATCTAAGTCCAGCGGAATTGTTCGGAATGGCATTTTATGCAATTAAAAACAAAGACAAAAAATCGCTCAATCAAGCATATCGCCTAATACGCAATTCCAAGAATTGGTTTGATTCCGTAAAAAGTTTAGAGCTTGTTGCAAGCGGACACAAGAGGGCGCGCGATATTCGAAGCACTGACACTTATTCGAAGTGGCTTCATGCCCTTTATGAAATCTCTCAAGGAAGAAAGGAGCTATCGCTTCCTGCTGTGGCAAGTACAGCGAAAGAGCTTCACGCGGTATCCAATTTTAAAGGTATTGAGCGCGTAATAATGAACAGAACAGTGGCAGGAGATGAGAAATGAGTCTTATAAGAGTACTAATGATGTTGTCTCTGATGTATGTGGGTGCCTACGCTCATGCACAATCGCTTCCTAAAAAATCAGCTCCCGCAGAAGTGGAAAAGCCTGCTCGCTCTCGACTTCCAGCTCTGAGTAAGTCCCCGCGGTCGTTGTTTTTGGTGAAGAAAGCAAAAATCGATAATGACGTCGGTGAACCTGTATTATATCCTAGTGAAAAACAGGCAGAGTTACTTACAAATGAAAAGATTTACAACAAGTATCGACTTCAAATTTTGGACTCCCACACTGCGGATTGGAACAACGTTCGTTAGGCCTTTTGTCTGTGGTGTTCTTCTAGCAAGTTTTTTTGTTCCAAGTATTCATGCAAAACAATTTAGTGAAAACGAAAAAGTCATTATTAATGACGCCATTAAAAAATTTAAGCGAGAATGTGTACATATCGGTTCAGTCGATGAAACAAAGCTTAAAGAAATCCACTCACTTTATCAGGCGCAAAGAGACTCCATGTCACGGGATGTGGTGAATTGTTATGGTGAGTATCTTAGTCAGCTTGCCGGGACGCACTCCATCTACCGACAGTCTTGTGATGAAATCACGCAGAAAAAGGACATCACCTCTGACAGAGATTTATCAAGATTATTTATTAACGTGCGAAAATTTAAAGATGGGATTCGTGGCTATCACGAAAAACTAAATGACTGTCTTATTCGTAGAGGAGCTCCATCGAAGCATCGAGTCTCTTTTTCTGATTATGAATTAAACGGAAGGGTGTTGTCTGGGAAGATCAGGCAAATTGATGTCAGCATACCGTTTAAAGAAAACTCGGTGAGTTACAGATGATTAAAGTGTTATGCCTGGCAGGTCTTATTTTAGGCTTTTCAATGGCGGCGAAGGCTGAGTCCCAAATTAAGTTTGGCTCTTTCTTTGAAACGAATACATTTTATGCTGCTGAAGAAAAAGAGGGCGACTTTGCGTTTTTGGTTGCACCGTCACTCAGGTACGTATCGACAAATTCAAAGAGATACACCTTCTCAACGGCGTCGAGCGCTTCTTATACCAAATACATGTCGAACACCAATCAAGATTTTTTTGATTATGATATTTCTCTTAGAAACGCTCTTCGATTTTCAAGATACTTTGAAATGCATATCACTCCTGCGGTGAAGTTATTGAGCGAGCCTGCATTGGGCAAAACGGAAAAACGTCTTGATCGCCAATATATGGGGGCGGGTTTAGGATTTAAAATTAACAAGGATTCCAGACGGCAGTATATTTTCGAGGCGCTGTATCTACAAGAAAGTATGAGCCAATCGCAGTACGATTTCTTAAACAACCATACATTTGAGGCGAGTTTATATTATAAAAAGTATTTCCTTCCGGAAACTTTTGTTTATTTAGGCGCGAAGGGGGATACGCGGATTTTCCCCGATGGGACAAAGATAACTACACCAGTAAATCGTTATATAAAATACGACAGTCAGAGAATAGAGCCAGGTGTGGGGCTTGAGGGCCGATTGACAAGGTACTTTAAGATTAGATCTTACTTAGGCTATGCGTTTATCCAATATGAAAAAGATATTAACTATCGTGATCCTGTTTATATTTTAGAACTTGAAGAGGAAATATCGCCGAAAGACTTTTTACTATTAGGCCTCTCAAATCTTGCCGCTGATTCTTATTTTACAAACTACCAGAGTGATCAAAAAGTCTATGTGGGATATGGTCGTTTTATTGGAGATCGGGTTTTGTGGGTCTCTAAGGCGGAGTATCTTTATAGAACTTATTCAAGGCCACGAAGGCGAGATGATCAAAGATTTATTTTTGATACCCGAGTTGAGATCTCCTGTTCTAATGAGTTGAAGATTGAGGGGACCCTCATGTTTGACGCTTTGACCTCCGATGCTGTCAATCCAGATACAACCCCCATCGACCCCATTGCAAGCTACCAGAATATTAAACTGGGTATCTTTGGAAAATATTTATTTTAATTGCAGAGCGATATTTGTATAAAGTTCTATGAAAATCCTTTGAGAGTGCTATGATTTTAGGACCTAGGGGGGGATTATGACAAAAATTCTGTTGGCGATTATGTTCGCCGGATTGCTTTTTACAATTACCGCACGATCTGAAGACACACTGTATTGGATGAAGATTGATGCCAATAACAAAGAGGAAAGAACACTCATCGCCAACACAGGTGCGGTGATCGAGTCCGTGATGGATGACTATGTTGTGGTCGTTGCAAACGCTACTGAAAAAGCTCTTTTGGAGAAACTAAGAAATGTAAGAATGAGTTTTGCGCTCACTCCTGAGATGTTTGATTTTCCTGAAAAGGATTCAAGATTCCATAATTATGATGAGCTTCATGCAGCTATTACAGAGATGAAGACTAAGGCGAGCGATATCGTTGAAATCGAAGTTATCGGAAAATCGGTTGAAGGTCGCGATATCACCAATATTAAATTAACGGCGCCTTCTGATATTAAAGAAATAGCAAAGCCTGCAATTCTGTTTACAGGAACTCACCATGCACGAGAGCATCTTTCTACTGAAATTCCTTTAATGCTAGCTCAGTACCTCGTTGCGGAATACCTTGCTGGCAATGACCACGTCATCAAGCTATTAGAGTCCACAGTCGTAAATATTATTCCATTAGTTAACCCAGATGGTTCAGAATATGACATTGCCGACGGCAGATACAAAATGTGGCGTAAAAACCGTTCGGTCAATAGCAATGGAACATTCGGTGTGGACCTGAACAGAAACTATGGCTACGGTTGGGGCGGAGAAGGCGCGAGCGCAAGCCCTGGTAGCGACACTTATCGCGGTCCTGAAGCGTTCAGTGAGCCAGAAACTCAAGCTATTAAAGATTTTGTAGAGAGCAGAAAAAACATTACTACTCTTTTAAGCTTCCATACTTTTTCAAAACTTATTTTGTACCCATGGGGACACAAATACGAAAGTATTCAAGATGAAGCAGATAGAAAGGTTCATGAAACTATGGCAAGAACCATGGCTCAGTGGAACGGATACAAACCGCAAGAAATCTCGGCGCTTTACATCGCATCAGGTGACACAACAGATTGGTCTTATGGAGAACATAAGATTATCTCATTTACATTCGAACTTGATCCTTCAACGATGTGGGAAGGCGGCTTCTACCCAGGCCAAGGAGTGATTGACAGTGTTTTTGCAAAAAACCTAAAACCAGCACTCTACCTAATAGAAAACACCCCAAACCCATATCAAGTCATAGAACCAACCCACAAAAAACTAGGCTTCACCTCAGCACTACCCTTCTAAAGGTACGCCGT
>CAYXYF010000010.1:49836-70679 GCA_964469265.1 uncultured Bdellovibrionales bacterium | reverse complement strand
TTTCGCAAATTTCTGCCCCAGTAAAGTGGGTACAAAGCGTTAAAAGACTCAAAGAATTAGGTGTCACGCGTTGTATTGAGGTCGGACCGGGCAAAGTGTTGAGCGGTTTAGTGAAAAAAATTGACAGCGACGCACTCTCAACATTCAATGTTGAATCTATTGAGGATTTCAAAAAATTAGAGGCAGAACTCTAAGGAAAAAACATGGATTCGACAATGGGCTTGGATGGCCGAAAAATTTTAGTTACAGGCGGGAGCCGAGGCATTGGAGCAGGTATCGTTAAGCACTTGGCTGATCTTGGTGCACAAGTTGCCTTCACCTACTCTAACAACAAAGAATCTGCGGAAAAAATCCTCCAATCTCTTAAAAACGTTAGCCAACATATGATTGTACAAATGGATGTGACCAGTGAGCAATCCATGAATTCTGCCATTACTGAAGTCATGGAGCGATTTCAAGGACTAGATGGCCTTGTGAACAACGCTGGTATTACTAAAGATCAACTGATTCTACGTATGGGTCTTGAAGATTTTGATAAGGTTTACCAAGTTAATCTACGTGGAGCATTTTACTGCACGAAGCTTGTTCTTAAGCCGATGATGAAGGCCCGTAGAGGCAGCATCGTAAATATCTCGAGCGTTGTCGGCTCTACGGGAAATCCTGGACAAACAAACTACACTGCTACAAAAGCGGGTATCGAAGGTTTTAGTAGATCTCTTGCACTTGAACTTTCGAGCCGAAACATTCGTTCAAACTGTGTTGCTCCTGGATTTATTGAGTCGGATATGACTCATGAACTCTCTGATGCTCAGAAGCAAGCATTGTTTGATAAAATACCATTGGGTAAGATTGGAAGCGCACAAGATATTGCAAACGCGGTTGCGTTTTTATTAAGTGATAATAGCAGTTATATTACAGGTCATACGTTACATGTTAACGGCGGCCTTTATATGAATTAGGTTTTTAAGAAATAACAATTACAAAGGGATTTTTTGCTGAGTCAAAAAAGACCGAGTAACAAATTACGAAGGAGTAGCTAAAATGGCTGTAAAACCAAAGATCAAAGATATCATCGTTGAACAACTCGGTGTTGATCCAGAGAGAGTAAAATTTGAAGCAAAATTCATCGACGATTTGGGCGCGGATAGCTTAGATATCGTTGAGCTTATCATGGCAATGGAAGAAGAATTTGATATTGAAATTCCTGATGAAGACGCTGAAAAGCTTGCGTCAGTAAAAAACGTTCAAGACTATCTTGAAGCGAAAGGCATTCAACTTTAATGAGTCAATTCACCAGAGCAACACCTTCATCTGAAAAACGCGTCGTTGTCACAGGCATTGGAATCTTATGCCCTACTGGCAATACGACCCGTGAGGCGTGGGGTAACATCCTTGAGGGTGTCTCTGGAATCGACAAGATCACAAACTTTGATGCTTCCACCTATGACTGCCAAATTGCGGGCGAAGTTAAAAACTTTAAGACCGAAGGTTACATAGAGAAAAAAGAAATCAAGAAGATGGATCGCTTTATTCAACTGACGATGGTCGCTGGACAAGACGCTCTAAAAGATTCTGGATTTACCATCGATGACCATAACAGAGCTAAGGTTGGTTGTTTCATTGGTGTCGGAATTGGTGGCTTACCAGCTATTGAAACTCAACACTCAATTCTCATGGAAAAGGGTCACACTCGAGTGTCGCCTTTCTTTATTCCGATGGTCATCGCAAATATGGCCGCGGGATATCTAAGTATGAGAGTGGGCGCACAGGGGCCAAGTTACTGCATCACCTCGGCATGCTCCTCTGGTGCACACGCTATCGGTGAAGCCGTTCGATATATCCGTTCAGGTTACGTGGATATGATGATTGCGGGCGGCGCTGAGAGCGCAGTTGTCCCCATGGCTATTGCAGGCTTTGAGAACATGAAAGCACTTTCAACACGAAACGATGATCCTAAAAAAGCATCAAGACCCTTTGATAAAGACAGAGACGGCTTTGTCTTAAGTGAAGGTGCTGCAGTTTTAATTTTAGAAAGCTATGAGGCGGCTTCAAAGCGTGGAGCTAAAATCTATGCTGAGATCACTGGGTATGGATTAAGTAGCGATGCTTATCATATCACCTCACCTGCACCTGAACATTTGGGTGCACAAACAGCAATGAGAGCGGCTCTTGCCGATGCTCGTCTGAACCCTGAAGACATCCAATATATAAACGCCCACGGAACATCAACTCCTGTGGGAGACGGCTTAGAAACAACGGCAATTAAAAAAGTCTTTAAAGATCACGCTAACAAACTAATGGTCTCTTCAACAAAGAGCATGACAGGACACTTACTTGGCGCTGCTGGTGCATTGGAGAGTGCGTTTTGTGCTCTTGCGATCCATGACCAAGTGGCTCCGCCAACGATCAATCTTGAAAACCCGTCTGAAGATTGCGACCTTGATTATGTGCCAAAAATTGCAAGAAAGACTGCCATCAATCATGTTATAAATAACAGCTTCGGATTCGGGGGAACGAACGCATCCGTCCTGTTTTCGAAAGTGTAATTTTTTAGGGGTTTTTCATGAAAGTTCTTATTGCTGCTGACCATGCTGGCTACAATCTAAAAAAATATCTTATTGATAGTTTCAAAGAAATCCATTTTGAAGACATGGGAACCTTCGATGATTCAAGTGTCGACTACCCAGACTTTGCAGAAAAACTTTGTAAGGCTCTTCCAGCTGGCGGACTTGAAGAAAACCCAGAACAATTCGGCATACTCATTTGCGGCTCTGGTCAAGGGATGGCAATGAAGGCGAACAAGTACTCCCACATCCGTGCAGCACTTTGCCATAGTATTACAACAGCAAGGCTTGCTCGTGAACACAACAATGCCAATATCCTCTGCTTAGGCGAGAGAATCCTTCCTTATGCTTTAGCAAGGGATATGGTTCAGACTTTTTTATCGACGAAATTTGCAGAGGGTCGGCACACCAACAGAGTTAAAAAACTCTGCTAGTCACCTCAAAAAAAGAAAATTACAGACTGCACGAACTTCCAGCATCGAGTTTTGTCACACTTACAGTGCGTCCACTTTTACTGTATGGTTTTTCAACAACGGTTTCCATCTCCATGGAAAAAGTAAACGGATGCATTCCATCTAGATCATAGGCACGGACCGTAAAATAAGATGTATAAATCACATAATATGGAATTTGATCCATGGGCTCCAAGCGCATTTCTGAGCGAAGCTCTTCAGCCTTCCAGCCCTGGGACCACATGTATTCACAGTTTTGTTGATACTGTTTTTCAATGGAAACTTGGACATCCGCTGGGAGGATGGTGCTTTTGTTAAACTGAATTAAAGCCGAACTCGCAAAAACGTGCTGACTCATCGTTACAGATATCATTAAAACCAATAAAACTAACCCACGCATAGCCCACTCCTTAGTTTAATTTAAGAAATCTATAACATTGAAGATTTCACAAGTTATGCTAAATTGAAGAGCTAGAAGTTTTTATCTATTGCTTGGCGATGACACCGAGACATCTTTACATTTCATAGGAGCACTGATGCTACAAAAAACCGATCCCAAAATTGCAGATCTTATAGAACAAGAAAACCAACGTCAGAAGTTTGGATTAGAGATGATTGCCTCTGAAAACTACGTGAGCCCTAGTGTTCTTGAGGCTCAAGGTTCGATTCTGACAAATAAATATGCAGAAGGGTATCCTGGCAAACGCTACTATGGTGGCTGCGAAGTTGTTGATGAAATTGAGACTCTTGCTATTGAACGCGCCAAAGAGCTCTTTGGTGCAAAATATGTTAACGTTCAGCCGCACTCAGGATCACAAGCCAACATGGGAACTTTTTTCGCCTGCGCAAAAGCTGGAGACCGAATTTTAGGAATGGATTTATCTCATGGTGGTCACCTGACCCACGGCTCCCCTGTTAACTTCAGTGGATTTTTGTTTGATGCTCACTTCTATGGATTAGATGAAAAAACCAGCTTGATAAACTACGACACTGTAAGGAAAAAAGCGCATGAGGTAAAACCGCAAATTATGGTGGCAGGTTTTAGTGCCTACCCGCGTACGCTTGATTTTGCAAAATTTAGGGAAATCGCTGATGAAGTGGGCGCAACTTTAGTTGCCGACATTGCACACATCGCGGGCTTGGTTGCATCGGGCCTTCTTCCGTCTTCTATTCCTTATGCACACTTTACAACAACAACGACGCATAAAACTTTGCGTGGTCCGCGCGGTGGGATGATTCTTACCAATGACGAAGCCCAAGCAAAGAAGATCAATTCAAAAATCTTCCCAGGTATTCAAGGTGGCCCCCTTGAACACGTGATTGCAGCAAAAGCCGTTGCATTTGGAGAAGCGTTAAAGCCCGAGTTTAAAGAATACTCCCAACAAGTTATTAAAAATGCTCAAGCCTTAGCAGACTCACTTCTTAGTCAGGGTTATGATTTAGTCACCAGCGGAACAGATAATCACCTTTTACTTTTAGATCTTTCAAACAAGGACCTTACTGGGAAAGAGGCCGAGGAATCTTTAGACAAAGCAGGAATCACGGTAAACAAAAACACCGTCCCGAACGAGAAACGCAGTCCATTTGTGACGAGCGGTATACGTATTGGTTCTCCCGCTTTAACGTCTCGAGGTATGAAAGAGTCCGAAATGAAGCAGATTGCAAAGTGGATTCATCAAGTTCTCTCAAATAAAGACGATATGAGCACGCTTGAAAAAATCCGTGGCGAGATCAAAGATCTTTGTACTAGTTTTCCTATTTACTAGCCTCATTTTGAGTCGACTTAAGTCCTTAGAGAATTGAAAAATCCCGTAAGTAATGTCACCATAGAAGTGTGACATTACTTCGACTTTTTTTATTAGTTACCTCTCTGAGTTTTGTTGTTTCTTGCGGAACATTCCACAAACCTCAGTTCCGTGGGCCTGGCGAACTTATCAGTTCTACGAAACGCAATCGACCCGTTTCTATCGTGGACAACATTCAAATCCAATGGCCCGTTAAAAACCTTCGGGTCACTCAACACTTCAAACCTGGCTCAAGAAAGTCCCGCCATCAAGGAATCGATTTTGGTGGTCGGAAAAACACACCCATCTATGCTGCTCATGAGGGCAAAGTCATATATACAGGAAGCGGGTTTACTGGATACGGAAATCTAGTTATCGTGGAGCACCCGAGCGGCTACGCAACTTTTTATGCCCACCTTAATAAGATTGAAACAAGAGAAGGCCGTTGGGTGACCACTGGAGAACAAATTGGTCGCATGGGACGAACTGGAAGAGCGACGGGTGTGCATCTGCACTTTGAGCTTCGTATTGCAGAGGTCGCAGTGAACCCTCTAAATTATGTCAGTAAGTCTAGCCTTCAAGCTCTAAGAGACTAATTTTCAATAAACGCCTTGATTCCCTCTCTGTGGCTTTCTAGAATTGTTTTATGAAATTGTTTTTAGTGCTAGCCACTTTGATCTTCAGCCATAATGCCTATTCTCAAATCGATACCTTCGAGCAGAATTATAATGAGTCCAAGGTCATCTTAGGAGAGATTCAAAAAGAAAACCACTTCAAAACTGGAGCTTTTGATATCCGAACTGGGTTAATACAGGTCTCTGCAAATAAACCTTCTGATCCACTAAAGCTCAACGCGAGAAACGAGATGCCTTTTGTTGAGTTCACCTTTGAAAGACGCATCCATAAGCGTTGGGGACTTTCAACAAGCTTTCTTCATGCACAAAATGCATTGGGCTCAGGGACACTCAATGATGCCAGTGCATTTCAGCAAATGTATCAGATCGGCGGTATATATAGAGTCGCCCTAGATGAGACCCAAATCAAAAATTACGTTTCTTTTAAGTTTCAGTATTACGGCATGAACAACAACTTTAAACTCAACCATCCGCAAGATTTTTATATCCAATCAGAGTCGGGAGTGCTTCTAGGCATTGAGCGCGGACTTCCCGCTACAGATTTGATCGATATTCGCGGAAGCTTTGACTTTGTTTATATTACCGATGTGAAAACAGAAAGTATTCTTGATTTCAAAAAGCAAGGTAACGGCTTACAACTTAAAGCCGACGCCTTTTACAACTTAACAAAAGTGTCTCGCCTTGGTTTAGGCTACGGCATTTATGCCTTCTTCAACAAATACAGCGCGCCTTCCTTCGAAGCACGCGACCGACACACCCAAACCTACAAAGCCCTCTACCTCTCCTACTCAAAACTCTTCTAAAGGTACGCCGTACCTTTTTGTCTAGCACCGTTCCATTCTTAGGAATTCTCATTTTCTAACTCACTTTTATGTCTATGAACTGGATCCGCAGGCAGTGAGTATTTGACCTTCCTTAGAGCGTTCTTAATTTGGCACTTATGGTCCGCTTTGTAATCTGTATTTAACCACGCTAAGGTTGATTCCATATCGGAGAATAAAACATCGTCGAGTACAACTGGAATTACCAATTTCGAAAAGCCTAAGAGTCCGTGAAGTGTTGAGTAGGGATAAGTTTCAACTGATTCCGAAATACCCGCTTCAACAGGGTTTCGATAAACGTATTTGTATGCGTGCATGTAATATGTATCACGGACAATTACACTCGAGTGGTAAGGGCCGCCGAAGATTTGATTTATTCGGCCAGTGAACCGACCAATTTCCTTACTCACCTCACGCATGAAGTAGTTCATTACTTCGCTAAGATTCGCATCTGGTGTTTTAATAATTAGGTGAAAATGGTTTCGCATAAGTACAAATGAATGAATCTCAACGCCATAGATAATTCGTATAAGATAAAGATAGTCCGAAAATATTCTCCATACCAATGAGAGCGGGAGCTGAAACCACTCTTTATTAATGCAGCGAGCGGTGACGTGGTAGGGATACTCTGATGTCAAGATTCTTAAGGCACGAGGCATATCATTCGTATGCAAACTTCCTGTGCCAACCAGATGTAAATGAAATTATTTTGAAAGCATAAACGTACGGAATCCGTGAGTCGCATCCAGATTCTGGTATACTTAACTGCCCGTGTGATGCGTTGCTAGACAAAAAGGTACGGCGTACCTATAAAAAGGTACGGCGTACCTATAGGGGGTCGCCTAGGCGGACTTTGCCGGTGTTGAATTTTTTGGTGGGGTCGAAGAAGGATTTGTTGTAAACCATAACTACTGTTGAGCCCATATGGAATGCACCGAGGTCTTCGCCTTTTTGGACTTCGATGGATGGCGAATAGGTTTTGCGCACAGGATTTCTGTTAAAGAAATTATTAGTCATAATGTCTTTATCAAAGGTTACTGTCATCTTCCCGACGTTTGTTGCACCTACCATAACAAGAGCGCATTTGCCCTTTGAAGTTTCAATAATCACCACGACTCGTTCATTAATAGCAAATAAGTTTTTAATGTTATTCACGCTCCAACTGTTCACAGGCCAAAGCTTTCCAGGGATATAGTGGATTTGCGTGATCTTGCCATCAACGGGGCTATGAACACGATGGTAGTCCGTTGGGCAAAGATAATACGTAAAGAAATAACCCTCGCTTAATTCCTCACTCACCTCATCGATTTGTAAAAACTCTTTTAGCGAATAGTTTTTACCTTTAGCTTGTATCAGAGTGCCGTCATGAATAGGTCCATACTGAGTCAGGTCAGAGTCCGACGGATGAACAACTCCAGGACCAATGGGGCGAATTCCAACTTTCAGTTTGCGGGTAAAAAAGCTATCGAGGTTTTTGTATTCTTCAATTGGCTTCTCGGCCTCGTAAAGATCAATCTTATAGATCTTAGCAAACCCCCTTACGACCTCCCTGACTATAAAGCCAGGCCAGCTAATAAGGGCAATACGGCCAAATAAGTAGCTCAACAGATTCTTAGGTAAAACGTACAGTATTGAGTAAAACATCTTTCCAAATATAGCCTGAATTATTATTCTAAGTCATACACTTTGCGTCGATTCGCACGTTGCCCAATATCAATGGGCCCATAGGTCAAAATGAAGTTATTAAAAGATATTAAGGTTTCCTTAAACGAAGAACTTGAAGATGTTCTTCGTCAGAAAGCGCCTAATTTTTCGACCTATCGAGTGCTTAAAAAATCAATCGATGCACGAAAACGACACTCCGTTCATGAGATTTACACCGTCGAAGTTTATTTTGAAGGCGAATCTCCCCAAAAAACAGAATTCAATTTCAATAAGGTCAATATTCAAGGCCCTCCGCCCGTCATCGTTGGCGCAGGTCCCGCCGGACTTTTCTGCGCACTCCGTCTTATCGAACGCGGTATTTCCCCAATTCTTATTGAGCGCGGCTCTGCCACCGAAAAAAGAATTTTTAAGATCAACCGCTTTTGGAGATATGGTGAGTTTGATCCAGAAGATAATGTTTGTTTTGGCGAAGGCGGAGCTGGTTTTTTTAGTGACGGAAAGTTGGTAACAAGAATCAAATCCGATCATATTCCCTATGTGATGAGAAGACTTGTGGAATTTGGCGCGCCGGAAGAGATCGAATATCTCTCAAACCCCCATGTGGGCTCAGACAAAATCCGAAGAATTATTCCTAAAATGCGAAAGCATCTTGAAGCCCTAGGATGTAAAATCCTATTTAACACCAAAGTAAGTCAAATCCTTACACAAGACTCAAAGGTCACTGGTGTAGAAACTCAAGATGGCACAACCTACTCTACAAACCATGTGATCTTGGCTTCAGGTCACTCGGCATCAGATATGTTAGAGCATCTTTTAGAGCTGAATGTGGCCCTCGAGGGAAAGTCTTTTGCGCTGGGCCTGCGTGTGGAACATCCTCAAGAGTTTATCAACAAAATTCAATACAGAAAACTCTCTGACCATCCCAAACTCAAATCAGCAAATTACAAAATCACTTACAACACTGGCGAAGGCGTTGGAGTTTATAGTTTTTGTATGTGCCCTGGTGGATATGTACTATCCAGCGGTACAGAGCCAGACGGAGTTGTCTGTAATGGAATGAGTAACTACAATCGCAACGGAGAATTTGCAAATTCAGCAATCGTTGTGACAATCGATCATCAAAAACTTTTTAAAGATAATATCTTTGGCGGTCTCAAACTTAGACGAGATATCGAAAAGAAATGCTTTGAAGAAGTCCGAAAAGCTGGCGGCACTAAAGAAATACCCGTTCAAACCACTCTTGATTTTATTAAAAAGAAGACAGGTGTCGCTTTAAAAAGCTCATCGCCGTCTGGTGTCTTGCCAGTGAACTTCCATGATATTTTGCCCGATTTTGTTTTAAAACCTTTGATAGAGGGTCTTAAAGACTTTGATAAAAAAATGCCCGGATTTATCTCTGATCAGTCACAACTACACGGAGTGGAATCTCGTACCTCATGTCCAGTGCGTGTTCTACGAAATCGCGAAACCTTTCAGTCTGTCTCACACAGTGGTCTTTATCCCGCAGGAGAAGGTGCGGGGTATGCAGGCGGTATTACATCCGCTGCCGTCGATGGCATTCGAATTGCTGATGCCATCGCTGAGGAATTTTAAACGTCGATTTTATTTTTTGCATCGTCAGCGTCATCAAAGGCTTTAAAAGCATCCGATGCGGCAGAAGCAAGAGTTGAAACATTTTCTTTTTTTACTTCTTCAGGTTGTCCAGATGCTTTAACTGCTTCAGCTGTTTCAGCTGCAGGAGCAACAGCTTCAGCTTCTTCAGACGCTTGCGCTTCGACTTCAGCTGGCGCGACTTCGCCCTGCTCTAAAGCGGCTAAGCGGTCTTCAAATTTTTTAAGCCAGTTGATTTCACGCTCTTCAACAGATTGACCCATGATAATTCGTTCGCGAATATCGTCGGCTTTATCTTTTTCTTTTTGTAAACGAAGGCGCTCTTTTTCTTTTTCAAAGTATTCACTGGAAGTCGAAATCTCTGAGAGACGGTCAGTAATCTTACTGAATTCCTCTTCTGCTTCAGCATCACGTGCGCCGTAATCTAAAGACAATTCCCCAGTTAAAATATCTAGGGTTTTTGTGTCTTCTTCTTCGCCACCGATGCCCTCTGGAATCAATTGATCGATTTCCTCAAGAGATGGGAGTTCGCGAATGTTTCTTAGACCAAATACCTCTAGGAATTTTTTCGTCGTTTTGTAAAGCATTGGCTTTCCAGGTAGATCCGACTTTCCGTCAAATTGCAGAAGCCCTTTGTCCATCAAAACACGGATAAGGTGGCCAGACTCCACACCACGGATGGTATCCACCTCCGCTTTAATGCAAGGCTGTTTGTATGCCACGATGGCAAGAACTTCCATACTTGGGCCAGAGATTCTAAATGGTTTTTGCTTCACCACGTTTTTTAGAAAATCTGCGTTCTCAAGTTTTGTTCGTAACTGGTATCCACCAGCGATTTCTTCAATGTAAACTCCACGATCAAAACTTGCTAAGTCCGACGCATAACTTTCCATCGCACGGCGAAGCTGCTTAGTGGAAACACTTGTCCCTTTAAATACAGATTTAATTGTATCAAAGGTCATAGGCTTCGGAGATGAAAATAAAATACTCTCAAGAAGAGATTTTAAGCGGTCTTCTTCAATAAAGACTTCTTCTTCTTTCTCTTCAGGAGCGGCATGAAGGCCCTCCTTCTCCATCAGCGCAGCGACTTCTTCATCAGTTTGATTCTGAGCGAACTCAGTTTCCTCTGCATCAGCTTCAACATTAACTTCATTTGCTATTTCGTCGTTTTGAATCTCGTTATCTGACATGATTCCCTTTATAACTCGGCGTCTTTAATTTCTTCCGTCTCTAAAAGCTCAACTTCTTCTTCCTTGAGTAAGCTTTCCTTAATAATATCTTCGATGGGTTCCATTGACGTCACAACTTCACCGTCGAAGCCACCTTCTGGGGATTCAAATCCCAATTCTTTTTCTGCTGACATAATATCCTCGTCTGTTGCAGATTCGTCTTCACGAATTAATTCATCAACTCGTTTAATTGTCGCCTCTGGAGAAAGCGTAAGCTGCTCATTGTTAGCAGGCTGCTCAACAACTTGGGCAATTCTTTCGGCCTCGGCTTTTAAAATCTCTTCACCTTTTGATAGGATTGCATTTGCAGCTCCATCGGCATCGTCAGACTCATAGGATTCCGCTCTCTGGATGACATCACGGTCAATCGCTCGCAGAGGTTCTACATGGATATCTGCATAAGGTTCAGACTGGAATACTCTCACAAAACCCATCTTCGCAAGTTCTAGCATACTTAAAAAAGTAACTAAAAGTTTGTTCTTAGACATTTCGTCGGCAGCAATAAGATCTTTCATCACTCGGCGCTCACCTGGGATAAGAAGATCCCTTATCTCAAGAATTCGAGAAGCAATGGATTGCCCCTTCTTTGCAACACGGTGGACACGCTTCATTGCCGCTCGTACAGTCGAACGATAGGCTGCAATTAAGCCAAAAAGACCACTTTCATCAAGCTCCACATCTTGGTTTTGCTCTAAGACGATATCTTCTTTAAAACCGCGTCTCCAAACATCCCGATTTAAAATCGAACGATTCAACATTTCCTTTGAAGCATTTTGGTAGCGTTGGTATTCAACCAGGCGTTGAACAAGTTCTTTGCGTGGGTCCTCGGGCATTTCCTCATTTTCTTGATCGTACTGAGGTAAAAGCATCTTTGATTTAATGTGGATCAGCGTTGCGGCCATGGTGATAAAGTCACCAGCTCCCTCAAGATCGAGCTTCTTTAACATCTTGATATGCTCAAGATACTTCTGAGTGATCCGATGAATCGGAATATCATAAATATCCATCTCCTCTTTACGAATAAGGTAAAGCAAGAGCGCTAATGGACCTTCAAATTGTTCTATACTTACGTGTAGGCCTGACATTAACTACCATTGAAGTGGTTTTTTCACCCCGCTTCAAGCACTTTTTAAGCGTTAAATCGTAAATTTTTGATTTATCACAGGTTATAGCTATTTTTTCAGAAAACAACTCGCAAACATGCCCTAATTTTGAGCTGACTAATCCACCAATATCCATGTGTTGGAGATGCCATACTGACGAACCAAAGAATTCAAAAATTTTGCATTGTCGGGGTGGATTCTTATGCAGCCGTGGGAAGCTTTTTGGCCAAGTTTCTCCCAGTTTCCGACGGTGGTTCCATGGATGGCATAACCGCCCTCAATAAACACTGCATACGGCATATTGCCCAAGCCCTGATAGTTACCGCCAGGAAATCGTTTTGAAGTGTAGGCATTATATATTCGACCATTAGGACGACGATCAAAGTCAGGAGTTTCATATTGTCCCTCGCCACTGGAAACGTCCCACTCACCTATTAACTCGCCTCGATTGTAGAGGTAAAGCGTTTGGGCGTCTTTATTGACGTAGACAAACAACGGACATTCCATTTGGTAACAGTTTCCTGGGTTGGTTGGAATAAATGGGCTCTCACCCGTGTCTTCACGGTACTCTCGATCCATCTCCTCAAGTTTTTCTGCAGCATCGGGAGCCTTCGGGTCAAAATCATCAAGGGGGTTTTCGCCCTGCTTAGAACAGGCCGTTGTTAATACGAAAAAGGTCAGTAGTAATAAGTTTTTCATTACCTCGTTTATAGCTCAGACGTTGACGTATCGCAATAGAGATGCAAGTTGCTTAAATTTCTAAACATTTAAGCGATCAACACCTGCATGAACGCCACGAGGTAATACGAGATTATGCCGATGGGTTGGAATAAAAACGCCAACATTCCCGATAACATTAGGAACATCAATATCATTCCTGACATGGTTTGGTTGGCTTCAAGTTTGTCATTCACATGCTGCGGAAGGAAGCGGGCTAAAACCTTACCACCATCCAGCGGATGAACTGGAATCATATTAAAAATCGCCAATAAAAGATTGATGCGAACAAAGGCGATTGAAAAATTATGGAGCGCACTAGAGTAGGTTTGAGTATTAAAGTATGTCATTACCACAGCCGCTAAAAAAGCTCCGAAAATTGCCATGATCACGTTCGAAATTGGTCCCGCAAATGCCACCCAAAACATATCCGAACGTGGATTTTTTAAATTGCGCTCATCCACAGGAACGGGTTTACCCCAACCAATAATAGGGCCGTTAAAATAGAGCATCGATAGAGGTAGAACCAGTGTTCCGATGGGATCAGCATGGGAGACTGGATTTAGATTTAAACGGCCCTGAAGATCAGCGGTATTATCGCCTTTCCATTTTGCTACCAAACCATGGGCATACTCATGAACACAGAGTGAAAAAAGAAGCGGAACATAGATCAGGGCGATGCGCGCACCATACTCATGTAAATCCATTATCTTCTTACCTTTTTCTTTTTTGATTTTTTCTTCGGTGAGGTCGCTCTCTTCGTAGTTTTTTTAGCTTTCTTTTTAGTTGCGTTAGTTGCGACTTTCTTTTTTGAAGCGCTTGATTTTTTTGGCGTTGAAAGAAAGTTTTTAATTCTCTCAGAAATTTCTGCCATGGTAGACCCGGGACCAAACACTGCTTGAACACCACTTTTCATAAGAAGTTTACCGTCGTCTTGAGGGATGATTCCACCAACAAAAACTGGAGTACTGAGCTTTTCTTTTTTCATAAGTGCTAAGATGGCTTTGACCAGCGGAATATGTGCGCCAGAGAGAATCGATAAGCCGAGGACGTCGACGTCCTCCTGCAGAGCAGATTGCACAATCATTTCTGGAGTTTGGTGAAGGCCTGTATAGATCACTTCAAAGCCCGCATCACGTAGACCGCGCGCAACAACTTTTGCGCCGCGATCGTGACCATCAAGCCCTGGCTTTGCTATAAGTACTCGGATAATTTTATTCGACATATTTTAAAAGTAGCTTTTATCAGATGGAAAGAACAGCATAGATGCAGAGCGTGATCAAAAATGGTTTGATGACGATTTGCCCTTGATAATGTAAGTCATTTACAGTTTTAAAGTCATTTAAGCACTCATGCTTTACCATTGAACTTAGGAGATTTTTGTGAGCACACACCAGCCAGCCCTCTCTGATTTTACTGAAGATGAATTAGCATTCAAAGATGCGGTCCGATCTTTTGCTGAAAACGAAATCAAACCTTATGTCACCGAGATGGATGAAAAAGCTGAGATGAAACCTGAGATCGTTCAAAAGCTTTTTGAAATGGGCCTCATGGGCATTGAGTCTCCAGAGCAATATGGAGGAGCAGCAAGCACTCTCACCATGGCATGTCTTGCAGTAGAAGAACTTGCAAGAGTTGATGGATCCGTCAGTGTTTTACTTGATGTCCAAAATACTCTCGTTACAAACGCTTTCCTAAAATGGGGAAGCGAAGCCATCAAAGAAAAATATCTTCCAAAACTTGCGCAAGAGTGGGTTGGGGCTTACGCACTTTCTGAATCAGGAAGCGGAAGTGATGCTTTTGCTTTAAAACTCCGCGCCGAAGATAAAGGCGATCACTATGTTTTAAACGGAAACAAACTTTGGATTACAAACGCCAATGAAGCGTCCCTCTTTTTGTGTTTTGCAAACCTTGATCCTTCAAAGGGCTACAAAGGTATTACGTGCTTCCTTGTTGAAAAAGGCTTTGAAGGATTTACCGTCGGGAAAAAAGAGGACAAGCTTGGGATTAGAGCGTCTTCAACTTGCGAACTTCTTTTTGAAAACTGCAAAGTACCTAAAGAGAATGTTCTTGGTGAAATCGGAAAAGGTTATAAAGTTGCAATCGAAACTCTCAACGAAGGCCGCATCGGAATTGGCGCACAAATGGTAGGAATTGCCCAAGGTGCCTACGAAGCCGCGGTAAAGTATGTTCAGACGCGGGAGCAATTTGGTGCACCTATTGCTAAGTTTCAAGGTGTGCAATTTCAGATCGCAGAGATGCGCATCGAGCTTGAAGCTTCAAGACTCCTCGTTTACAACGCTGCCCGCTTAAAGGATAGCGGAAAAGACTTTGTTAAAGAGGCAGCTATCGCAAAATACTATGCATCGAAAGCCGCTGAAAAAATTAGCTCCATGGCTGTTGATCTTTTTGGCGGAAACGGATTTACAAAAGAGTATCCTGTGGAAAAATTCTTCCGTGATGCAAAAATTGGGCAAATTTATGAGGGCACAAGCAACATGCAATTGCAAACAATTGCGAAAATGGAACTTTCATGAAGATACTAATCGTTTCCCTTATTTTGGCAACAGGCTTGTGGGCACATGCTCATAAGCACAGCAGTGCAAAACTTGAAATCGTTGCTGATAAGGATGTTCTAAAAGCAAAACTTGTAGCTCCCGGAATGGATCTCTTCGGATTTGAAGGTGAACCAAAAACTAAGGACCATAAGGAAAAGCTTGAGCAAGTTAGCAAACTTCTTAAAGAAGAATACATTATTCTGACCCTTGAACCCGAGGGTCACTGCAGTATCACAAATAGAACCCTTGAAACCGCTACCCAATCTAAGGGACACACGGACTACGCTTACCAGACAACATACAAATGTAAAGACGTGACTTCCATAAAAAGTATCGACGTTAATTTGTTTCGCGATATTGATAGCTTTAAAGAGGTCACTGTTCACGTTGTGAGCGGAAAGACCCAGAAAGAGATTAAACTCAAACCTACTGATTCCAAATTCCAACTCTAGAAGTTGACTTTAAAATGCAAGACTCTGCCATTCATATTGAAAATTTAAAATTCCGCTGGAGCTTGCAAGAAGACCCTCTTATCAACCTTCCAGAACTCAAATGCCACCGCGGAGAGAAAATATTTATTCAAGGAAGCTCAGGTTCGGGTAAATCAACGCTACTTAATCTGATCTCTGGGGTGCTTTCACCCAGCAGTGGAAAGATCAAACTCCTAAATCATAATTTTTCTGAAATGTCACAATCCCAGCGGGATGTTTTTCGTGGAGATCATATCGGGTTTGTTTTTCAGCAGTTCAATTTGATTCCATTTTTAAATGTTTTCGAAAACATATACCTTTCGGCCGACTTTTCAAAAATTCGCGCAGCTAAAGTTTCAGACCCCACGGAAGAAGTCAGCAGACTCCTTGAGAGCTTAGAGCTTGATCCAAAGGTGTATATGCAAAAGCCAGTCACGGAGTTGAGTGTGGGACAGCAACAGCGCGTTGCTGTAGCAAGAGCCATGTACGGATCTCCTGAAATTCTCATCGCCGACGAACCAACATCTGCCCTCGATCATAATACCCGAAACCGCTTTATTGAATTGCTTCTTAAAGAAACTGCGCGGTCCAACTCTGCCGTGCTTTTCGTTAGTCATGATCCGACGCTAACCGATCATTTTGATCGTGTTGAAACTCTAAGGGACCGAACATGACAATTCTAAAACTCACCCTTAAAAGCTTACTTAACCGCAAATTGACTACCCTACTTACAATTGCATCGATTACCTTGAGCGTTTTGCTCTTACTCTCCTTTGAACGCATCCGAACTGGCGCGAAGGATAGTTTTAATAGTACCATCGCGGGCGTTGATTTAATTGCTGGTGCCCGCACCTCCCCTCTTCAACTCCTACTTTATTCGGTGTTTCACATCGGAGATCCGATCAACAGTATATCTTGGGACAGTTATCAGCAGGTCAAAGATCACGCCGAAGTGGAGTGGACAATTCCCATTTCACTTGGAGACTCTCATCGCGAACATCGTGTGATCGGAACAAATGAAAGCTTCTTTGAACATTATAAATACGGAAGTGAAAAACACTTGTCGCTTCGTACGGGTAACGCCTTTGAAAACACCTTTGAAGTTGTTATTGGCGCTGAGGTTGCACAAAAACTAAATTATAAAGTGGGTGACCAGATCATTTTGGCCCATGGAACGGGAGTCTCGTTCCAAGATCACTCCGATATGCCTTTTACAATTACGGGGATTCTGAACCGCACTCTCACGCCAGTGGATCAGTCACTTTATGTCAGTTTGGAGGCCATCGAAGCCATTCATGTGGGATGGGAATCTGGAGCGCCTTCAAAGGAACCAGTTGCAACGCCAAAAGATTTAAATCCTACGCAGGTCTCAGCTTTTTTTATTAAGCTCAAATCAAAAATTAGTGTTTTTGAAGTGCAAAGGTTCATCAACGATTACTCCAATGAAGCCTTAACCGCAGCACTTCCTGGCATCGTCTTAACTTCCCTTTGGAAGAACTTGAGTTTTATTGAACGTTTATTATCGGTGCTGATGATGTTGGTCTTTTTATCAAGCCTTATGAGTTTGTTTTTAGTTCTCTTGACGAGCTTGAAAGAGCGCCGGCGTGAGATGGCGATTTTAAGATCCGTTGGCGCACGGCCAAGATTTATATTCTCGCTTTTTGTATTTGAGTCATGCTTTATTACGGTTTTAGGAATTCTCTCTGGGGGTCTTTTAACTTTGGTATTGAGCAAAATTTTAGCTGAGCCGTTAATTCAGAGGTTTGGATTGACTATTAATCTCTACAACTGGTCCGCCAATGATCTTATATATATGGCAGGAATTTTTGGAATTTCAATTGTCGTAGGTATCATTCCCGCTATTATGGCTTATAGAAATACCTTAGCAGATGGTTTAACGATAAAGGTATAAGTATGAGCCAAAAGAAACAGGGTATCGCAGCTTTAGGAGTTCTAATCGGTCTTGCATTCTTCGCGTTCATTGCAGATATGATTAAAAATCCATCTTCTTCAACAGACTCTAGTGGCCTTGTTTTGACGTGGCGTGATTTGTATGAACACGATTACAAAACTGGGAAAACCACAGATAAATTAAAATCCGCTGATGCCAAGAGGGTCAAAATTGCAGGTTACGTGGTTCCGCTCGTTGATGATATTCGGACAGTCAAAGAGTTCCTGCTGGTTCCCAACGCGCAAGCGTGCATACACGTACCGCCCCCGCCTCCGAACCTCATTGTCCACGTGAAACTCAAAAATGCCCTGCCCATTGAAAAGGTCCACAATCCTGCATGGATAGAGGGCCGATTTGAGATAGAAACTACCACCAGTGTGCACGGACCGTCCTCATTTAAAATCGAAAAGGCAAGCCTTGACGAATACAAGTAGTCGAAGGTACTTTCCGTGTCAGAGACATTAAACCAATGGAGTTACTGTGGAAAGCAAAGTTGAAGTTTGGAAAATGTTTGACCGTATCGCTGGCCGATATGACCTTCTCAACAGATTACTTTCAATGCGGCAAGATGTTCTCTGGAGAAAAAAACTCTTAGAACTTCTGCCTGACTCTGACTCTCTTCACTTACTAGACATCGCCACGGGAACCGCCGATCAAATCCTACACCTTTTTGAAGAAACAGAGAAAATTGAAAAGGCCGTGGGAATTGATATGTCTGAAAACATGTTAGCCGTTGGACAAAAGAAAGTAGATCAACTCAACTTAAGCGATAAGGTGAACTTGCGAGTTGGCGATGCCACAGAGATCCCGTTTAAAAATGGCGAGTTTGATGTCACCACCATGAGTTTTGGAATTCGTAACGTCAACAATGTTCTCCAGGCGTTAAAAGAAAATTACCGCGTGTTAAAACCAGGCGGCTGTACTCTTATTCTGGAGTTCTCTCTTCCGAAAAGCAAACTGATCAAAAAGCCTTACCTTTTCTACTTTAGAAACGTACTTCCAAAAATCGGATCAGCAATTTCTGGGGACGCTTCTGCTTATACTTACCTCAATAAGTCTGTTGAAGATTTTCCATACGGGGATGACTTCTGTCGGTTAATGGAAGAAGCTGGGTTCACAGATGTGACAGCAACACCTCTCACGTTTGGGATCGCTACGATTTATAAAGGAAAGAAACAACATACAAATTAATGGAAACTCGATGGAAATTGAATCTTACCTTAACCTTAATATTTTTCCTCAGTTCTTCTTTCAGCAAAGGGACTCTGGAAAAGTAGTCATCGGCTTAGGAGAGATTCCGCTCTCTCAAGACTTCTTTGCTCGATTTCAGACGCTCCCTACGGAGTATGTGTTTTTTTATAACCAACTCTTTCATGGAAACAAACCCTACATCACGCTTCCACGATTTCAGATTGAAATTGAAAATGGCGCAACAAAGGTTCTCTCCATTCTTAAAGAAAAACTACCCACGGAGACACTCAAATCAGAATATTCTGCACCTGTTGTTGCAAGTCGATTTGATAAGCCGAAGAAAGCAGATTGGATTGACCTTTTTGAAGGGATTGGTGAAGGATTTATTGAAGGAACTTTCAGAAAAATTGTTCCATCAAGGAAGGTCACCCTCAATCTTGAAGAGAACGTGAATATTGTCGAGGTTTTTAAAAAAGCTAGAAAAGAATCCAACTATAATTACATGATTCGTACATCAGAGCATTCTGCCTTCTTTGGTTCCACGCCAGAACGTCTTGTGCATCTTGAGGACACAAACCTTATCACCGAAGCCATAGCAGGAACGCGCCCCTTAGACCGTGGCCACGAATTGCTCGAAAGCGAAAAAGAGCTTTACGAACACCAACTCGTAGTTGAAGACATTGTATCTAAGCTTGATGCGTTCTCTAAAAGTGTAAAGTCTGAAAAAGTGGGCCTGGTTGAAGCAAAAAATCTTTGTCATTTAAAAACTAAGATTACCGCAACACCCGAGGGAAAAAATATTATTCAGATCATCGATGCTCTTCACCCGACATCGGCGGTTTGCGGAATGCCAAAGCGTGAAACAATGAACTTCCTAAGAGACGTTGAGCCTTTTGATCGCGGATTATTTGCGTCGCCGTTTGGAATTTTTAACCGAGAGTTTGCTGATATTGCCGTTGCTATTCGGTGCTGCCATGTTGAAAAAACAAAGGTAGAACTTTTCTCTGGCGTAGGCGTCGTGCCGCAGAGTAACCCCGAAAATGAATGGAATGAACTTGAATACAAAATTCAACCGTACCTTGATATTTTCTACTCTGAAGGTTCTAGTGACCTATGAGATCCCTCAACGAACTTGCCACCTCGATCTTCGTTGAAGAGCTTTGCAGACAAGGTATTGAAGATGTTTTTATAGCTCCAGGTTCTCGTTCAAGTCCCCTTGTTATTGCTTGTGCGAACAATTCAAAAATTAAAATTCACACACACCTTGATGAAAGAGGTCTTGGTTTTTTTGCTTTGGGTTGGTCAAAAAGTTCCAAAAAACCAGCTCTTGTCGTGACGACTTCAGGCACAGCAGTTGCAAACTTACTTCCTGCAATTGTTGAGGCGCATTTGAGCTACACACCGATGATTATTTGTTCGGCCGATAGACCCCCAGAGCTTATCAATGTCGGCGCAAATCAAGCGATAAACCAAAAAAATATTTTTTCAAACTTCGTTTCTGAATATCTCGAAATTCAGCCAGTAGACACTCAGACATCCCTTGAGAGTATTTTAACTTCTGCAAGCCATCTTGCAATGACGGCAAAAGAAAAAAAACAACCCATTCACGTCAATTGGATGTTTCGGGAACCCTTAGCACCCATCAGCGCAACTGGTTTGAAAGATTTTAACGTTGAGACTCCAGAGTCCATCGCAACCTGGTTAAAATCTGATATGCCATACACTCACTATGTCCATGCAACAACACAACTTGAACTTGATAAAAATTTATTTGATCAGGCTCAGAAAACTCTACTCATCTTTGGCTCAATGATTGATAAAGAAGAATCTGAGAATCTTCTTAAAATTGCGGAGTATTTTGATGCACCTGTTTTTTGCGACATTCAAAGCTCACTGAGATTTAGCGATTTTAAACAGAATATTTTAAGATTTGATCTTCTTCTTGAAGCTATGGATCTCGAACAGCCAGACACGATCATTCATTTTGGTGGACCCCTCACGTCTAAGGGCCTCAATAAGTTTATTGAAGCATCTCCTGCGCACTATGTTCAAATTCACGATAAGCCTTCGCGACTAGATTTTATGCATAAAA
>CAYXYF010000010.1:24566-49736 GCA_964469265.1 uncultured Bdellovibrionales bacterium | reverse complement strand
GCTAGTGGTATTGACGGAAATATCGCAACTGCGGCTGGAGCTTCTCTTGAAAGCAATAAGAATGTTATTTGTATCCTCGGTGATCAGGCCTTCTTTTATGATTTGAATTCTCTGTCTCTTGTTAAGTCCTGTCCAAAAACGTTTCATACGGTTGTTATTAATAACCAAGGTGGTGGGATATTTTCGTTCTTACCAATTGCCAATATTGAGAAATCCATTATGGATAAATATTTTACCCATCCCCATGAGTGGAGCATACGGTCTGCTAGCGAAGCTTTTCATTTAAATTACGTTCTTGTGAAAACTCCAGAGGATTTCATTGCCGCAATTCAGTCAAAGAATTCTTCAGTGATAGAGGTACAAACAAATATCCAAGATAATGTGAGGGCCCATCGAGAATTCACAAAGAAGCTAAAGAGCCTCTATGAATAATGCCTTGGTTTTTCTTCATGGATTTCTTGGAACACCCTATGACTTCGGATGTCTCAGTCAAGCCTTGAAAGAAAAATTCAATTGCGTTCTTGTCGATTTGAATTCTTCTGAGTCTTTTGATCTCAGTTCCCAAGCCCAAAATATTAAAAAAACTTTAGAGAATCTTGAGATAAAGAAAGCTCACTTCTGGGGCTACTCTATGGGTGGACGTGTCCTGTTAGAGTTTTACAAACAGTTTCCTGATAATTGCATCACTCTCACCTTAGAATCCACTGGTCTTGGACTCACAGACACCAATCAGTGCTTGAAGCGCATGAAGCAAGATCAAAAGTGGGCGATCAAAATTTTAAACGATTCTGGGAGTTTTCTTGAGGAATGGTATTCTCAGGAGCTGTTTTCTTCCATCAAGGGCCATCAAAACTTTGAGCAGATTCTCGCAACCCGACAGAAAAACCTCAGTCAAAAGCACGCCCAAATGATCTTAGAGGCTTCTCCTGGAAACAATGAGCACCATTGTGACGTAATCCGCAATATAGAGGTGCCATGTTTGGCTTTGGTAGGAGAAAAGGATATTACATACCGCGGGATATGGGAAAAGGTCGTTGAATCCAACCCCAAAATCAATGTAAAAGTAATTCCAAACTCGGGCCATGTTGTTCACCTAGAAAATCCTCAACAGGCCGTTTTAGAGTTTTTAAATTTCCATAAATAAAAAGGAGTAAAAGGCTATGTCTACTTTTGATTGGGTTAACGCTGGAAACTTTGAAGATATTAAATACGAAAAAATGAAGGGCATCGCCAAAATCACAATCAACAGGCCTGAAAGCAGAAACGCATTCCGTCCACAGACTGTGGACTCCATGATGAAAGCCCTAGAAGATGCGAGATTCGATAAAAACATCGGCGTAATTATCTTAACTGGTGAAGGTGAAAAAGCTTTTTGCTCTGGTGGCGATCAGCGCATCCGTGGAGATTCAGGTTACAACGATCCAACTACAGGATTTAACCGTCTCAACGTTTTAGATTTTCAACGTCAAATTAGAACTTGCCCTAAACCAGTGATTGCTATGGTTGCTGGATATGCAGTGGGAGGTGGACACGTCCTTCATATGATGTGTGATTTAACAATTGCCGCAGACAATGCTATCTTTGGTCAGACGGGTCCTAAAGTTGGATCGTTTGATGGCGGATGGGGTGCTTCCTACATGGCAAGAATCGTAGGACAAAAGAAAGCCCGTGAAATCTGGTTCCTATGTCGACAGTACAATGCCAAAGAAGCCTTGGATATGGGCCTTATTAATACCGTCGTGCCTTACAAAGACCTCGAAGCTGAAACAATCAAATGGTGTAATGAAATTTTAGAGAAGTCACCTCTTTCTATCCGCTGTCTGAAGGCTGCACTCAATGCAGACTGTGACGGACAATCGGGGCTCCAAGAGCTTGCTGGAAATGCGACACTTCTTTATTACATGAGTGAAGAAGCACAAGAAGGTAAAAAAGCCTTCGTAGAAAAACGAAAGCCTGAGTTCGATAAGTTTACAAGACTTCCGTGATTTCTATATGGTTGCAGGCCATCCGGCCTAAAACATTAGTTTCATCCTTCTTTCCTGCACTGGCAGGAATATTTCTTGCGGCAAATATTGGCGAGTTCAATCTGCTGATTGCCGCTGCGACCTTGGGCTGCGCCTTAAGTCTTCAAATTTTGACTAACATTAGTAATGACTACTTTGATTTCCAAAAAGGCGCAGACAATAGCGAAAGAGTTGGCCCTCTTCGGGTCACATCGGCAGGCTTGGTCACTCCGACTCAAATGAAGCAAGCTATACTTATTAATGTTTCAATTTCATTTCTTCTTGGTGTTTATCTAGTGATCCAGGGAGGATTTCCGATTCTCTTAATTGGTTTATTATCCATTGCATTCGCAATTCTTTATACAACAGGTCCTTTCCCGCTCGCCTACATTGGACTGGGTGATATTTTTGCATTCATTTTCTTTGGGCCAGTGGCCTGTGCAGGAAGTTTCTATCTTCAAACACAGTACTGGTCTTATTCTTCTTTAGCAGCAGGATCCCTCTTCGGACTTCTCGCTGTTTGCTTACTGAATTCAAATAACATCAGGGATTATGAGCAAGATAAAAAAGCCAATAAAAAAACTCTCGTCGTTCGCTTTGGAATTTCGTTCGGGAAGAAGCTCTACACCATTTGCATCAGCCTTAGTCTTATTTTGCTTCCGTTTTTTGTAAGCATTAAATGGCTTCCAGTAGGTGCCCTTGTCGCTTTAGTTTCGGCCGCCGTTGCGATACCCATTTTAAAGACGCTAAGGCATCTCAAGAGGGATAACATAATTAACTTACTTGTACTCACTGCAAAATATTATGTCGTCTATGGTCTTTTACTGTGCGTAGGCTTAGTAGCTAGTATCTACTTCTGAGAAAAAGTCGACCTCTTCAATTTTATAACCATGTTTGAAAAATGAATTTAAAAATCCAAGAGGGTTGTCTGAGATAATTTTAGCAAGGTTCTCTTTGTTTCTTTTTTTGTTATTATTATAGCTGTCGATCACAGCCGATCTAAAATCGGCAGCGCGCTTGAATAAACTTCTCTCATTATATTCCCGAATAATACGGTTCATGCGATACTCAAGAACAAGAATCCTATTTGTGTCACCATCCGATAGCGGGACTTTTGTTTTAATCTCAGATTTGATATCGTAAAGACGACCTCGATAACCGCTCTGGTCTTGGAAGAACCATGCAACGAAATCATTTACGGAAATGAGTTCCTCAAGATATTGCTCGAGAAGCGTATACGACCTTGGAGCGACTTGAGTCTCTACTTGTGGCGCAGGCTCCACTGCTTTCTTCTCAACCTTTGAGAACTGATATGGATTACTGCCGCGTGAACAGCTCATGGCTAACAATAGAAATGGGATTAAGTAAATTTTCATTAAGGCCCTTAAAATTTCTGTACAACTTTCATTTTAGCGCATACGTTTAAAGCATGGTTATTTTGCCCTATGATTTAACACTAGTAGTTCCCATAGATGTGTTTCGGGGTGATGTTCCGTTTCGCTTAGAATCAAAGAGCGGATTCATCGTCAAAATTGAACGAGATGGTATCATATCTTATGGCGATGTCAGCCCACTAGTAGGTCAAAACTCCCGACTATATAAAGATGTGCTAGCAGAATGTAAAAATATCAACACAACTTCGATTTTTGCTGACATTGAAAAGTATCTTAAAAAGCACAAGAGCCAATTCTTAGAAGAAAAGTTTTTAGATATCGATTTCTCGTCTTATTGCAATTCCACCGCACTGAAGTTTGCTTTAAGTTGTTTGTTCTCTTATTATTATCGCCAGAAATTCAATCTGAATTTAAACGGCGTTGTTTTATATCAAGGACTGATTACTGATCTCAGTTCTACACAAGATGCCATCAACACTGCTAAGGAATTAAGTGAACGGGGCTTTGAAAAAGTAAAAGTTAAAATTGGAGCAGGTTATCCTCAGCATGACCTAGAAATTGAAAACAAAGCCTTAAAAGAAATTATTCGACAAACCGATCTTTCCCTTCGCCTTGATGCCAACCGAAAGCTTCATCTTGATGACTATGAAATTCTTTTAAAGGATTTAGATCTTGATCGAATTGAGTACGTGGAAGAGCCACTAAGACATTCCCCCGATCTTTTAAAGTTTACGAATACTCACGGTCTTAATGTTGCTATTGATGAGAACATGACACTCATGAAGGATATTGTATTAGACGGAGTGAATACTATTATTCTAAAACCTACGCTCGTCGGCGACTATTACAGCTTAAAACGGATTATCGAAAAGTTTCATAGACGTGGAATGTCGCCAGTTTTAAGTTCAAGCTTTGAATCACACCTTGGACTTTATCAAATTGCAGAACTAGCTCTGGCGCTTAACCCCCGAGAGACTCATGGTCTTGGAACTATAAACGCTTTCCTCGAAGAACTTGTCGAAATTAAAACTAAATCTGGTCAAATTATCATTGAGGGTCCTATAGAGCTTAAAGGTCCTATCTATGTCTAAGGACTTTTTGGACTTTGAGTCTGATAATGTTTTTCTAAAAGATCGAACTCGAGAAGTCACTTTTAAGCAGATGGGGGCTTTTGCCAGAAGCTTAGCTCAGGATTTTGAGATTTCTGATGGGTCAACCGTGCTAATGGACGTGCGCGATCCTATTTATTTTTTTGGGATGCTTCTTGCTTGCCTATCTAAGAATTTAAGGCCTGCGCTGCTAAATTGGTATTTTAGTGATAGTCAGATCGCAGATTTACTTCAGCATAATACCTATTCTGCTTTCATTACGGATCAAGAAAAACGTATAAATCTAAAAACGATTAAAATAGATTCATCGAAAAAAATTACTACTCCTAAAGGAAAACCTCTTCATATTCAACCAGAGAGTGAAGTGATATTTTTTAGTTCTGGAAGTGTACGTATAAAGCCATGCTTACTAACTTTAAAGCAATTTGCAATGAACGCCATTGGGTCCCATGAGAATATCGCTTTTAACGCTGAAGACGTTTGGGCCCTTTGTCTTCCGCACTTTCATGTGGGTGGGTTTTCGATTTTTATTCGGGCCCTAGTCGCCAAGGGTTCTGTGTTTTGCATTAGTGGATTAAGTGATTTAGAAAACAAATCAATCACCCACGCATCACTTGTCTCCACGCAATTTATTCGTGCGTTGGAATCTGATATTAATCTTAAAAGTATGAAGCATATTTTGCTCGGCGGAAGTGCAATCCCTGAAACGTATCTGAAAAAAGGAATATCGAAGGGCTACTCTATTCATAAGTCCTTCGGTATGACTGAAATGGCAACACAGATCTCCACCACTGCTATTCTCACAGAGGATTCTAACCTTGGATCTTCTGGACCAGTCTTGCCATTTCGTGACTTAAAAATTTCTGATGGAAAAATTTATGTCAAAGGTCCCTGTCTATTTAAAGGCTACCTTGAAAATAACAAAATCAATCTTCCACTAGAGGATGGTTGGTTTGACACAAGAGATTTGGGATATCTCCGAGAAGGTGAGCTTTTTGTTTCTGGCCGAAGCGATCGTGTATTTCAGTGCGGTGGCGAGAATATTTCACCTGAAACCATCGAGCGGGAGCTGTTGAAGATTGATGGAGTTTTGAAAGCTTATGTGATTCCAAAAGAAGATTTACAGTATGGACTAAGACCCGTTGCCTATATGGAAACAACTCCAAAGATTACAAGCCTGGAGGTTCAAGCACTACTGGAAAAGCAGCTTTATGGCTTTCATCGTCCCGTCGCCTACCTTCCGTGGGCCGACTCTCCAAAAAGAACTTGGAAATAGAAGCCACTTCACAAATTGATATCCTTTTTACGGATACCTGACCTTACCTCATACCTCTATTTTACAAATTAATGGGGTCCGTCCCCCTCTTCATTCAATTTTATTGCGCGATTCGTTGCGATGCAAGAGGTTAAAAACATTAAATTTTAGCGAAATAGAGCTTGAGGGGGCCAAAAAAATATTATTACAGTCCTCTTGTCATATTGACAACCTAGCTGTCATAGTGTCTATTGCACCCATCGAAAACAAAACTAACCTTAAAGGGGTAATAAAAATGAAAAAGTATATCTTATCCGCAGCCGTTGCTCTCACTGCTACCGTTGCGCTAGCCGCTTCCATCAACATCACTAAAGTCAATAAAACTATCAGCGATGTTTTGAAACAGGAAGTGACTGAGTTCATTCCACAACTGTCTATCGCATTTGATGAAGATACAAATCTTGAACTTGAAAACCTTCAAAATACAGTAGCTGGAGTAAAAGCAAGTGCCGTAGCTATGAACTCCAAGTGGAGTGATGCGCCATCGTCAATTGATCTTGCTCTCCGAGTTAAAAATCTGAAGTTAGAAGAAACAAACTCTCACGTTGAGTTCTCTGGATCCATGGGGTCAAAAACAGATGCGGTCGCTCTTTACAGATTTATTGGTGCGTCGTTGGTTGAGATCGAAACTGAGACAGAAACTGATCTTGATAAGGAGTTTCTTGCATGGGCACAAGCTGTAGCTCAAACTCAAAAGCTTGAAGAGATCGCTCCGCAACTTGAAACACTAGTTGTTCTTATTAAAAAGGCTCTCTTAGAAGACTCAAAAGAAGACGACAGCGTGGATATGAAAAAGTGGGCGCAACTTATGGATAGCCTCGTGGTAGATACACAGATTCAAAACTACCAAACTATCGGCGTTATGCTTAAAACAACTAAAACAGTTGAGTTCGACGACGTTGTCGTTTCAAATCTTTCTTTAAATATCACAAAAGACGGTATCACTTTTACTGGTCGAATGAGCCTTGATGTAGAGAATGGATATGTTGAAATGATCACCGCGATGCTAGGCAACTACTTAACAGCTGTTGAGCATGCTGATGCTGAAACAATGGAAGATTTACGTTCAATGGCAAGATCTTACATCGAAATGGCTGAGTATCTTTTAAAGAAATAATCTATCTCACCATACAAATAAAAAAAGCTCATGAGAAGTCATGAGCTTTTTTTTATTTGAACTGTTGTCGTTTCTTAGTGCACTATAAACCGCCTTATATCTTCCCAATCCTCGAGGGTGAGTAGATTATTGTGATCAGCTCCTTCAATAGAGACAAAATTAACTTGGCTGCTTGCAAACTGGGTCGATAAGTTTTTACCCATTTTCCAAGGCACCACATTGTCTTCTGTTCCATGATAAATCAAAACAGGCTTTGTAATACTTTGGGCATGAACTTCTGTTTCCCATTCATTTCCTCTTGTCGCTTTACGACAGCTCTTCTCAGACATATTTGAACGGTACTGAACCATCTTCCAAAACGCGTCCCAAGGCGAAATTAAAATTAATTTTGAGATAGCGTCTTGATTGTTCTTCGCTATAAGGGTTGCGGGAGCGCAGCCGAGTGAGCGGCCCCACAGGATAAATTTAGAACGCGGAAACTTCGCCTTCATATAGTCAAAGACAGCCTGTGCACCCTTAATGACAGTACTTTGATTAAGATCACCAGTGCTCAAACCGTACTTCGGATAATCAAATATAACATAGTTTATTTTAAAGCTTTGAAGAAGCTCTCCGATTCCGTCGTAATTACTTTTTATGTTAGATGCATTTCCATGAAAGTAAATCACCGTCGGAGCGGTTTGTGAGTACTCATAGTACCATCCCACCGTGCGATTGCCGTCTTCATCGACTAGGTCCATTTTTTTCATCGGAGCTGGAGGGTCCTCTGGGACTTTAGCGTCGTTGTTGGCTCGACTGTACTGATATAAAGTACTTGATACCAACCCACTCAGACAGCCCGTCATAGAAACGAGCACTACACATGATAGTAAAAATAGTTTCATCTCCCCTCCTAGTATCCATCAAGATTATCACAGAGAGATGAGTGCAAGAGACCAGGAGGTACAAAGGTCTAACAAAACTATTAAAAGGTATTAGGCAATAATTGATACTGTACTAAGTATTTTACTCGGTGATTCGGCAATTTCTGTATTCGGCTTCCGTATGTACATCTGGACCATGACACTGCACAATTCCACGCCCACCCCACACACGAATACTTAATGTCGTCGAATTATGAGGAAACCCACAATCGATGCTGACTTCGCCGTAATCTATGCGAACAATTTTTTTCGAAATAGCACAACGGTAATAATCTAAAACCGCGGAATGACAAATCTCCATGGTGGTTCGATCAAGAGATTTTAAATATCCAATATTTTCTGTTGTCTGAATTCTTCCAAAAAGATCAAGGTGAACCGTTGTCGAATAAACTCGCGAGCTCAGTAAATCCTCTCCGAGAATAGCTGAAAAATACCTATTTTTTGCAACTCCACCCGTCGGATGTTTTTCCGAGTTTCGGCAATAAATTTTCGTGCCCGTAAGCTCCTCTGGAAGCACAACGGGGGACGGAGCACTCATAGTGGTTGCTCCGTCCCCTTCGACTGCTCTCCCATCGACTGCTCCTTGGATTGGAGGGCTAACTTGGTCTTGATTTTGGGCTCCGTCCCCCGAGTGGGCGATGATTTGGGGTGTTTCGGGGGAGCCATTTTCTATCCATTCATCTATGAGTGCTAACTCCTCTGCGCTCAACTGAGGGGTTCCTGCGGGTGGCATATCTTTTTTAACGAGGGTTCGGTCGTGGATTCGGCCACTTTTTGAAAACGCGTCCACATAGTTTGTCCATACGGGAAGACCACTTCCCCGCACATGGCAGGCTTGGCATTTGGATTCAAAGACTGGTTTTACGTCTTCAAAGGTGGGGCCTGTGTAAGCTGGTGCTCCGTCCCCGCTGGGGGGCCCTGTTTGAGGTTGTTGTGGCTGTGATGTTTGTCCGACCGTCGGACGAGGTTCTTCGGTGACGGGTTTATGTTCTCCTCCACCACACTGGAGAAGCAACATACTCATACATACTATCACTGCAAACCGAAGATTCATTCATATCCCTATTCTAATTTAGAAAAATATTCCGCTAACTTTTCTATTTGCTCATCAGTTAAGTTCATTGCCTGTGGTGACATCAGTGGATCTTTTCTTAAGCCCGACTGGTAATCTTTCATTTGTTTTATAAAGTAAGATTTTTTCTGACCACGCAAGTTAGGCCACAAATCATTTATGCTCACTCCGCCTTCACCATGACAGACATTACAAGATGTCACTAACCTTTCAAACTCGGCGGCTGAAACATAGGATGACCAAATAAATAAAATGGAATAAAGCAGAATAATAAAATATTTCATAAATACCTCGTAGCCATCTTTTAGAGCCATAGATGAAGCATTAAAAAGGAAGTATCTCCGACTGTGCGAACATCACCTTCTTCCGTCACTCCTGGCCTTGTTGAATAACCTCTCTCATATCTTGCGATCAAATTAGAATGCGCGTTCATAATCCACCTTAGCCCATAGGTATGCCGTACAAACCGATCTCCAGTAAAATCGGAGTCTGGTGTATACTGCTCATACCGATACAACCCGATCCAATGGCGATTAAAGTACCAATCCACTTCTCCCATTAGAGTTTGTGATCTTGTGTCTCGGACCGAGTTTTGCCAAGGCGCAAAAGTACTGGAGAAAAAATGAGACATATTTGAGTTGATCGATGAATTATTCCAACCCCGAGCGGATTGCACTTCTGCAATAAATACTAAAGGCCACGATGGTTTAATCTTCTGAACACTAAAAAGTGCATAGAAGTTTATGGCCTCAGGTCTTACTTCAACGCTGCTTGTTCCGTGCTTTGCATAACTTGCACCTATCATCATAGGCCCAAGATGTGGAATAAAACGTGTGTTGGCATACAGCGCCCACGGTGAATCATTCACGGAGGGCATATCCCCCTGCAAACCATTTGTTGCTGCAATATCGTAATGGAAACTCAACGATGGCGTTCCGCTCAACATCACACCTGTTTCATAATCGCGAGTGGAACTTGGAACTGAAAGTTTAGTAAAGTTTCTGTGCTCGTCGGTCATTAAACCAAAAGGACGATTAAATCGTCCGACAGAAATATGCTCTTTCCAATCATATCCATAATCATCTTTTAAGTTATACAAAACATAAGCGTTGCCTAAAGCGGTATCTAACCGACCCAACCCATAACTCATAACAAAGTTCATGGAAGGCAAATCCTCATCAACGGCTTGAATTGGAATATTTGCCGAAGGAATCGTAGTCATTGTAAAAAGACCTTTTCGAGTGGCGGTATTTTTAGATTGAAATGCCTCTGATCGGTAATCGACTTGAAACCACTTGGCCTTATCAGAAGCTTTTGAAATTTTAAAACCGTGAGTCCCATACTGTTTGCCGTAGGGATTTCTGATACCGCCGCCTGTAGGACTTGCGTGACAAGCTGTGCAGCTAACAACGCCGTGACGGACGGCATATTCTGGTCGTGCGTGAAGCTCAACAGAAAATACCAAGATTAAAACGATGAACAAAACCATGGGTCACTTATGGCGTAAACTCCCATACTACCACAAGGTGCCCGCTCACTTGCGAACAAAACTACAAAGACCAACATAAAAGTAAGTAACGAATACAGCTTAAGAAAATGTAGATAAAATCATTTTGAGAGCGTTCACATAGGACTGCGTCCCCTCGCCTACAAATTGAGCAAGACATACGCCTTTGATAATAGAAACTTTTCTAAAATCTTCACGCTTATAAATATCTGTAAGATGAACCTCAACCGTTGGCAAATTCACAGCAGAAATCGCATCACGTAAAGCCACCGATGTGTGTGTAAACCCACCTGGGTTAATGACAACCGCATCAACCGTTTTGCGGTGGTTATGAAGACAATCAATTAAAGCGCCCTCGTGGTTAGATTGAAAAAATATAAGCTTAGCTTTGGCATCGGCAGCGTCCTCTAGGATTTCGTTAAGCTCATCTAGTGTCGTTCGCCCATAGATCTCGGGCTCTCGTTCACCAAGTAGATTCATATTTGGACCATGGATAACCAATATCTTTCTCATGAGAAATCCTTTATAAGCTTTACAGCTTCCATAAACTCCGCTTGGCTCACCGATTGGTTGGTGAGCGTTCGTCCAGGAGCTTTTAATAAAACCATGCGGACATTCAGGTTTTCAGATTTTTTATCTTTCAAAGCAAGCTTGTAACATTTTAATGCACTTAAATTTTTCGGCAATGCTGGCACAGGAAGTTTATTAGCAAGATTCATTACCGTCCGAAAATCTGAAAAACTTAAAAGCCCTTTCGTGTAGGACACAATGCACGCAAACTTAATACCCCAAATAACAGCCTCTCCATGCTTATATCTTTTGTATTCCGTAAGTGACTCTAAGGCGTGTCCAAACGTATGGCCAAGGTTTAACCGCTGCCTAATTCCTTTGACATCAAACTCGTCTTTTTGAACTAAAGACATTTTGTATTCTACACATAGTGGTGTTAGCGCCTTGATAGTTTTTAAAAAGCGAGTTTGAGAAACCTCTTTAAAAACTGGAAATTTAATTTTTGGTGTGAGTAACGAGTACTTTAATATCTCACCTAAACCGCTGATTAACTCCCGCTCTGGCAGGGTCTTTATGTAGTTATGATTTATAATAACCATAGTAGGTTGCGTGATTGTGCCTATCAAATTTTTACCAGCACTAAGATTAACGCCGTTTTTGCCGCCAATACTTGAATCCACCTGAGATAAAATCGTTGTTGGTATCGCTACGTAGCTTAATCCGCGCAAATAGGTTGAGGCTATGAATCCTGCAATATCTCCGATCACGCCACCGCCAAGACCGATGATAACAGATTTTTTATCCACGTTGGATTTTGCCAAAAGTTCAAAGATCTTCTGGGCCTGCTTTAAAGATTTACTTTCTTCAGTGGCTTTCAGAGGAACCAAGGTGACGTTTTCTTTTTTTAATTTTGTTTTTTTTATAAGTTCGTTTTTATATTGCGTAAGCGCTTTATCATAAATCATAACAGCGTGTGAATAAGAGCTCAGGTTCTGCGCAGATCCAAATATTATGTTACCGTTCTTAAAAGACTTCATAGGTTCACAACTTCAGACTGAATCATACGAGCGAGATCTTCAGGCTTTATCGCATCAGTTCTAATTATAAGTTCAGCGCTCATATAGCCTTTGTTTCTTTCACTGAGTAAGTTCTCATAGGAATCGAGCTGAAGTAGCGGTCTTTGATAAGAACCCTCAAGTCTTTTCATGAGTGTCATTTCATCGGCCATAAGATACACCAAAATACCTGATTGCTTCACAGCCGTTTGATTTTTGGAATCCATCAAACTTCCGCCACCGAGGGCGATGACAGCACCCTGTTTTTTAGAGATGTCATGCAACACCTCAGATTCCACCTGCCTGAAATACTCAATTCCTCGATTATTAATGATATCGGAAACAGACTCGCCCACAGACACCTGAATGAAATGATCAAGATCATAAAACTCTTTTTGGAGTAGATTTCCCAACGCCTTTCCGACGGTGGTTTTTCCACAGCCCATAAAACCCGTTAGAAAGATATTTTTATTTTTGGAATCTACGGCTTTCGACTTCAATCCATTCTCCATATCTTTTTTTAATCTCATTCATAGAATCACCGCCAAATTTTTCAAGCACTTCTTCCATAAGAGTTAAACACAATAATGACTCACCAATGACGGCAGCTGCAGGAACTGCACACACATCGGATCTTTCAAAATGTGCTGAAGAAGGTTTTTGCTCCTTGAGTAAAACGGATTGCAAAGGTTTTTTGAGGGTTGAAAGCGGTTTCATAGCGGCTCTCACTAAAAGCGGCTGTCCTGTAGTCATTCCACCCGTGATACCGCCTGTGCGGTTGGTCTTATATGCGATTCCATTTTTGTTTTCATTTAAAATGATTTCGTCGTGGGCTTCAGAGCCTTTTACCGTTCCAGATACAAAGCCCTCTCCAACTTCGACACCCTTTATGGCATTTAAACTCATAAATGCTTTTGCAATTTCTCCCTCGATTCTACGATCCCACTGCGAATAACTTCCAAGTCCGATCGGTAAACCTGTTGCAACAACTTCAAATACCCCTCCAAGAGTATTGCCTTCCTGTGCGCTTTGATCAATATGCTCGACCATAGCTTTTGTAGCGTTCTCATCAGTAGCACGGACAGGACTGTTATCAATACGGTCGAAGCTCTCAGAGAGATTCCACGTCGAAGTATCTTTGACGTTTCCGATCTGTACGACACGACTCAAAACATGAATATTAAGCTCGGATAAGAACTTACGCGCAATACTTGCAATGGCCACTCTCATGGCAGTCTCCCGGGCAGAGGCCCGCTCTAACACATTTCTCATATCTGAGTGATCATACTTTATGGCACCAACATAATCTGCGTGCCCAGGTCTTGGAACTTCCACTTCGCGATCAGAAACCTCAGGCCCTTCCACGGCCATGGTCTTTTGCCAATTCATCCAGTCCTTGTTTTCGATCATAATAGCTATAGGTGAGCCAAGAGTTTTACCAAAACGAACTCCTGAGAGAATTTCTAATTCCTCTGTCTCAATTTTTTGTCTGTCGCCGCGTCCGTATCCGAGTTTTCGTCGAAACATTTGCGCTTTTATTTCTGAAACACTGATCTCAAGTTGTGAAGGACAACCCTCTAGGATGCCAACAAGAGCTTTTCCGTGAGATTCGCCTGCGGTTAAATATCTCATAGTATCTCCTTAATTTCAGGGACCAGCAGTCTTGTTTTATCCACTTTGATATCAAACCAAATTTCAAAAGTTTTTAGCGCTTGATAAATTAACATATCCAGTCCGTTCTTGGTGTGCGGAATTTCTTTTTCCTTTGCAAACCGACAAAACGGAGTTTCAAGCGGGTTATAAATTAAATCATAGGCAAGTTGAGTTTTTGAATAGTTCGCATCAAAAAATTGATGGTGGTCTTGAGCTAAATTTTCTTGTCCAAAGCCAATGGTCGTTGCATTAATAACAATATCAGGCTCACACTCGTTAATATTAAATTCTTTAAATGAAAGGTCTGCAAGCTCATCATATCGTCGAGCTTTGATAGAAATGTCTTCAACTCCCATTTGAGAAAGCGCTAATGCTACTGCACGCGCCCCGCCCGAGGAGCCAAAAACCAGAGCAGACCTACCCTTAAGGTGAAATTCATTTAAACTTTCTATAAATCCATAGACATCCGTATTGTGCGCATAAAAGTCTGTTTGGCTTTTGACTAAAACGTTTGCAGCCTGAAGAGATTGAACTTCAGGGGATTGTGCTTCACAGTAGTCCAAAACTGATTTTTTGTAAGGGGATGTCACATTAAGCCCATCAAAGCTCATTAACATATCAAGTGACTGATTAAATTCGTCTGGTGAAATTTCAAGTGAATAATAATTAAAATTTAAGTCGAACTTATTTTTTAGATAAGTAAAGATAATTGGTGATTTCGAATGTTTTACTGGGTAACCCAGAACACCAAATTTTTTCACTGCATCTCCAGTTCATGCATGTTTTGAATAAAATACGGATCAGAAATTCTCACGCAATCTATATTTGAAACCTCGACAGAACTTGTCACGCAATAACGTGCAACTGCTGCCATCATTGCAATCCGATGATCACCATAAGAATTCACTCGGCCGCCACGCAACGTCTGTCTGCCCCGAATATAAAGATCTTTTCCGCGCACTTCCACAACTCCACCTAAAGCTTCTATGGCTTCAACGGTCGCCTGGACTCTATCTGTTTCTTTGTATCGGAGTTCTTCGACACCTTCAATGATTGTATCTCCTTCACACTGAGTTGCAATCAATGCAAGTAATGGAACTTCATCTACCAATGTCGCGATTTGATGTGATCGAATATGAAAGCCCGATAGTCGAGAGTTCTTGGCTCTAATGTCGGCCATGGGTTCTGGGCTATCGATAGTGACATCGATCTTTATATCAGCGCCCGCAGACTTTAACACGTCGACAAAACCTGTGCGTGTGGGGTTTACTCCAACCTCACGTAGTAGGCTCTCGCCGCTTTTAGATAAGAGTGTGGCTGCGATCCAAAAACTTGCCGCTGAAATATCTTTTGGAACAGTGTAATGAATAGGTTTTAAGCTTTGATTTCCAGAAATTAATATTTCTTCGTTTGAGACTTTAAGATCCACACCAAAGAGTTTTAAAAGCCGTTCCGTATGATCGCGGGATTGAATTTTTCCCGTCAGTCGAGTTTCCCCGACTGCGTTTAGCGCTGCAAAGAGGATTGCAGATTTCACTTGAGCCGATGGCACCTGAAGCTCATAGGATGTGGCGGTTAACTCAGATGGTTCAATTTGTACGGGCGAAAACTCATTGTTTTCTAACTTAAGAGCTGCTCCCATCTTAAGAAGCGGCTCTGAAACTCTTTTCATAGGGCGCGCAGATAGAGATTCATCTCCTACAAGAGTTGCAGAAATTTTTTTTCCGCAAAGTACTCCCATCATAAGTCTCATTAAGGTGCCCGCGTTGCCGCAGTCTAGAGTTTTTTTGGGGTTCAGATAAGTGCCATTTGAAAACACTTGAACGTCTTGGCCAGAGCTAATGATTTCTACGCCAAGGTCCATTAAAAGTTTTTGCGTCGAAAGAACATCTTCAGCTTGCGATAAATTTTTGAATGTGGATTTCCCCTGAGCCAGCGAAGCCATAATCAAACATCGATGGGATATCGATTTATCACCTGGCAACTTCGGACTGCCGTGGATTGTTGATTTAGATTGAAATCTCATAGAGACCTCTTCTCATTAAGGGATTTGGATGTCTAACGCCGTTGCGACTTTCTTTAAATTTTTAAATAAGTGATCAAATTGTTCATAGTTAATGGCTTGAGCGCCATCAGAGAGTGCGTTTTCTGGTCGGTCATGGACTTCAACCATAACGCCGTAACTTCCACAAGCAAGTGCTGCACGGCTCATTGGTTCAATAAGATCTCTACGGCCTAGAGCATGGCTAGGGTCCACGATAACTGGCAAGTGACTCATTTCTTTAATAAGGGCAACCGCTGAAAGATCTAATAAATTTCTTGTCTCGGGATCAAAGGAACGAATTCCTCTTTCACATAATATGACCTGATCGTTGCCTTGTTTTAAAATATACTCAGCACTTAAGAGCCATTCTTTAATCGTGGCGGAGAGTCCGCGCTTCAGTAATACTGGTTTTCGGATGTTGCCGATTTCTTTAAGTAGAGCAAAGTTTTGCATATTGCGCGTTCCAATCTGCACAATGTCAGCAACTTCTGCAACGGCTTCAATATCACGTACATCCAAAACTTCTGTAATGATCGGAATATTGAGTTCTCGTTTGACGTTTGCAAGTATCTTTAGACCTTCCTTCCCTAAACCTTGAAAGGAATAAGGAGATGTCCTCGGTTTAAAAGCTCCGCCTCGTAAGATGTTAGCTCCAGACTTCTTTACAGCTGTTGCAATCTCAAAGGCTTGCTCTTCACTCTCAATAGAACATGGTCCTGCTATAACGATAAAAGAATTTGGTTTAAACTCAACGGGTCCCACTTGAATACATGTTTTTTCTTTATCGGGGGTTTGCGCGCTTAACGGAAATTCCATCAGTGCCCCCTTATACTTAAGAACTGAATAAGGTTTTCAAGAGATTTAAAACTATCAAGTTCTGATGATGTTGTCGGATTTACGATTTTTCGAATTTCAGTTAATTTAGCGTTGGCTCTAGTTAAATAAACATTGGAAAGACTTCGGATGTTTTCCATGGACTGGGCCAAATCAGCTTCTGTCCATGGGAATACTTCAATCTCGCTCTGACCTAAAAGCTTTTGTGTCTCTTCTTTGTACTCAGGCTTTCTTTTTAACAAGTCACTAATGACATAGTTAACGATGGCTTCTTTAAGATCTTTTGCAAAATCTTTTTCACCCTCTTGGGCAAAATCAATCACATCGTCAATCATTTGAAATGCAATACCCAGATTTTCTCCAAAATCTGCGCATAATTGACGTAGGTCCGCTGAGTTCTTCTCAGACTTTCTTGCAGCCACGGCACAACACCAACTCATAAGGCTTGCAGTTTTTCGTTTTGAAACTTCAATAAGCTCTTCTTGAGTGGTGTTGATGTTTCCACGAATATCGATTTGTAACCACTCCCCGTTGACAAGATCTTCAACGACTCGAGCCAAGTCATGAATAATATCAATGTCGCCTTGGAGCGAAAGCTCAACCATGACCCTTGCTAAAAGAAGATCTCCAGCAAGAACTGCTCTTTTGCTTGAAGACTCTGCATTGATCGTACGGAAGCTTCTACGAGTTGTGGCATTATCAACAACATCATCATGAGCAAGAGATGCAGAGTGTGTGAACTCGGCTGCGCGAGCGAAAGGTTCCATTTTCTCAATGGAAACTCCAAGCGCTTGTCCCATTAAAAAGCAAAGTGCTGGCCTTAATCGCTTTCCACCGACTAAAACTGTTCGGTTTAGGAGCTCGGGGATTTCAGGTACCGAATGTTTGGTCCGCAGGACGAGATCAAGATTCTCGATTGAGTTTTTCACAGGCGACAGTAGATCGGTCAAATTCCGCTCCTTATTCAAGACCCGAATAAATACCCCATCTTAAGGACATTAGCCAAACAACAACATGAAATAGCTGACCATTTAACGCCGTACATTATTTATATTATTGACCTGCTCAGATCCAAGGTCGCGTAATTAGTTGATCTCACCCTAAGTTCGTGCGATTTTATTTAATGAAATCCAACTGATAATAACCCATTCGGAGTCAACTAAGATAGGAGCAGCATGGCCCACTGGAATCATATTCTGCGTTCGAGTGTATTTCAAAAATACACTATGGCGCTGACAGGACTTTTACTCATTCTTTTTGTCATAACCCATCTGTTAGGAAACCTGTCCCTCTATTTGCCTGAGGGTCAGTCTTTTAATGCCTACGCAAATATGCTGACGTCCATGGGACCGCTCTACATCGCTGCAGAAATAGGTTTGGTTTTTTTGTTTGTGGCACACATTGCTACGGCCATTGCTATTACTCGGGCAAACCGCGCTGCGCGCCCTGTTCCCTACAAAAACTATCAGAGTAAAGGTGGCCCAAGCCGCGCTGATATTTCATCTCGCTTTATGCCCATAACAGGAGCGTTATTACTTTTATTTATCCTTTTACACGTCTGGCAATTTCGTTTTGGTGCGGGAATCATTGACGGGTATATCGTTGATCTCGACGGACAACAGATCCGCGATCTTCACCGTCTTGTCATTGAAACCTTTCAAAATCCGGTTTACGTCGTGATTTATAGTTTCAGCATGATTATTCTGGGCATACACATGAAGCATGGTTTTTGGAGCGCATTTCAGTCTTTAGGGCTGCGCAACCCGAGCCTCCACGGTCTTTTACAAAAACTTTCCATTATTTTAGCAATCGTTATTTCCCTGGGCTTTTTAGGAATTCCAGTTTGGATTTACTTTAGATAGTTAGGAGCTTTCAACAATGGCACTCAATTCGAAAATCCCTGATGGTCCTCTAAAAGATAAATGGGACAACCACAAATTCAATATCAAATTGGTCAACCCCAATAACAAAAGAAAGCACACTATTCTTGTTGTCGGTACAGGCCTTGCTGGCGCATCCGCAGCAGCTTCCCTTGCAGAGCTTGGCTATAATGTAAAAACGTTTTGTATCCAGGATAGTCCACGCCGCGCGCACTCCATTGCGGCTCAGGGCGGGATTAATGCGGCAAAAAACTATCCAAATGATGGCGATAGCATTCAAAAACTTTTCTACGACACAATTAAAGGTGGTGACTATCGCGCGCGTGAGGCCAACGTTTACCGTTTAGCTCAAGTCAGCGCAAATATTATCGATCAGTGTGTCGCTCAAGGTGTTCCCTTTGCTCGGGAATATGGTGGCGCTCTAGCGAATAGATCATTTGGTGGTGCACAACTTTCAAGAACCTTCTATGCAAGAGGGCAAACTGGCCAACAACTTCTTTTAGGCGCCTACAGTGCACTTATGAAAAATATCGCTTCCGGAAAAGTTCAAAACTATTCCAGAAGAGAGATGCTTGATCTTGTTATCGTCGACGGAAAAGCTCGTGGAATTATTTGCAGAAACTTAGTGACTGGAGAAATTGAGCGCTACGCAGGTGATGCAGTCCTTCTTTGTACTGGTGGGTATGGCCGTGCGTACTTCCTATCAACAAACGCACATAACTCCAATGCGACAGCAACGTGGAGAGCCCACAAGCGTGGTGCCTATTTTGCAAATCCTTGCTATATACAGATTCACCCAACCTGCATTCCTGTTTCAGGGCACCATCAATCTAAGCTCACCTTGATGAGTGAATCTTTAAGAAACGATGGACGTGTGTGGGTTCCAAAAAAGAAAGAAGATTCAAAAAAAGATCCAGCTCAAATTCCAGAGTCAGAGCGCTACTACTATCTTGAAGAAAAATACCCAAGCTTTGGGAACCTCGTTCCGCGTGACGTGGCTTCAAGAAATGCCAAGGAAGTCTGTGATAATGGTTTAGGTGTGGGTCCTACGGGACAAGCTGTCTATCTTGATTTTAAAGATGCCATTAAACGAGATGGTTTACAGGCTATTAAAGACCGCTATGGAAATCTTTTTGATATGTACAAACAAATCACTGGCGAGGATCCATACACAACACCTATGAAGATCTACCCTGCAATTCATTACACAATGGGTGGTTTATGGGTGGATTACAACTTAATGACCACTGTTCCAGGGCTTTATGCTCTTGGGGAAGCAAACTTCTCAGATCATGGAGCTAATAGACTTGGGGCTTCAGCTCTGATGCAAGGTCTTGCTGATGGATACTTTGTGATCCCTTATACTTTGGGAGACTACATTGCTTCAGAGAAATTCTCTGCAATCACAACAGATACACCAGAGTTTGTTGAAACAGAAAAGCAAGTGAAAGCTGGAATTTCTCGTCTTGTTGAGGTTGGCTCAAAGGGTAAAAAAACTGTCATGGAGTTTTACCGAGAGCTGGGCAAGCTCAATTGGGATAAAGTTGGCATGGCAAGAAATGAAGCTGGCCTAAAAGAAGCCCTTGAGAGAATTCCAAAACTCAAAGAAGAATTTTATACCAATCTCAAGCTGACTGGAACTGGTGAAGAACTCAATAAAGCCTTAGAAATGGCTGGTAGAGTCGAGGACTTCTTTGAACTCTCCGAACTTATTGCTCGTGATGCTCTTCATAGGGCCGAATCTTGTGGTGGTCACTTCAGAGACGAAAGCCAAACACAAGAGGGTGAAGCAAAGAGAGATGATAAGAACTTTAGTTATGTCGCAGCTTGGGAGTACAAGGGCGCAAACCAACCCCAAGTTCTTCATAAAGAAGAACTCACATTCGAAAACGTAAAACTTGCTGAACGTAGCTACAAATAAGGAAGACAACAATGAACTTAAATCTCGTGGTATGGCGACAAGAGTCTAAAGACAAAGAAGGAAAATTTGTAACCTATAGAGCCGAGGATATCTCTCCTGATATGTCTTTTTTAGAAATGTTGGATTTTGTAAATGAAACTTTGACAAAGAAAAACGAGAGACCCATTGAGTTTGATAGTGATTGCCGAGAGGGCATTTGCGGAACTTGTGGGTGTATGATCAACGGTCAGGCCCACGGTCCCTTAAGAGAGATCACCGTTTGCCAACTTCATATGAGATCTTTTAAAGATGGTGATACGATCGTTATTGAACCATTTAGAGCAAAAGCATTCCCTGTGATAAAGGATCTTGTTGTGGATCGCACCGCTTTTGATCGCATTCAACAAGCTGGTGGATATGTTAATGTCAAAACAGGCCCGCAACCTGATGCCAATTCAATCCTTATCGGAAAAGAAATTGCAGATAAGGCCATGGACGCTGCTCAATGTATCGGATGCGGTGCTTGCGTTGCCGCTTGCCCGAATGCTTCAGCTTCCCTATTTACTGCGGCAAAAGTGAGCCATCTCGCCTATTTACCACAAGGACAAGTTGAAGCCAAAAGCCGCGCCGTCCAGATGGTAAAACAACACGACTTAGAAGGCTTTGGGAACTGTACAAATATCGGCGAATGTCATGCCGCATGTCCTAAGGACATCTCTATTATACATATCGCCCGTATGAAATCAGAATATCTAAAAGCAACCTGTGAGGACTAATCTCCTCGCAGCAATGCCGCGTTATTGGCCAAAAAACAGCTGACATGGGTGTCTAAATGTAATGTGATTGTCTCACCGGGGAGGTAATCATGTTACGTAAACTATCATTAGTTGTGCTTTGTGCGTTTGCATTGACAGCGTGTAAAGACACGATCACTGGCCAACTTCACAGCAATGAAACACTGACTTTCAATACTAAAAAAGGACCAAACCAAGTTCCTGCTGGAAAATGGCATGCAGTCATTGAGATTCCGAACAAAAAAGAAGTTCGATTAGTTGTTCCTCTTTCAGACAACAAAAAAGATGTTATGAAGGCTTCTTTCAAAGTTCCAAAGGGAACCGTATTTCCTGAGGGTTCTGGTGAGTTCTATCTTAACAGCACGCAAAGCGGCCAACACTACGACATCGAAGGCAAAGTTCAAGCAAACCATGTGGATTCACAAGAAACATGGAAGACAGAAACTTGCTCTTACCAAGTTCAAAGACAAGAGTGCTACTATAACGGCTACCAACACGTCTGCCGTATCGTCACTTACACTATGAGCGGCTGGAGAGATGTACGATTCTTTGTCAGAACAACAACGCGAGAAACAAATATCAGCTTATTCCGTTCAAATAAAACGGTTCAAGCAGCAAAATTCTCAAGCGTCGAAGAGACTGTTCAAAGAGTTTACACTTACACTGGCCACTGCGGATAATAACCCGTTAAAGATCACTCCGTGATAAATATTTATCACGGAGACTCTTTAGAACTTTACCAAATTCATTGATTTTAGATATTCCACTTCTTCTTGCAAATTAAGACCTGATTTTTCAAAATATTCTATCAGCATTTCTCGTGTGGTTGACGGGTTATCAGACCCACTGATCCACTGGTCAATGGCATCGTAACGTTCTTCTTGATCCAGCTGTAACAGGAAGTGAAGAAGGGACATGGCCTTGGGCTGTTTGAAGGTCGTTTTGAGTAATTCAAAAAAGACATCTCTACCCTCTTTAACTCCCAGCCTTAGTAAAGCCCAAGATAGCGTTTGAAGATATGAAAGCGATAGAGAGTCTAATTTTTCAAAGTTCTTCACGCCACCTACATGCTTCTCCAACATATCCGTTAAAGTATCGGCGAACTCTTTGTTCTTATTTTTTCCTATGAGATAGAAAATTGAAATCTTCTGTCCAACTTCTTGCATCTCAGGAATACTCAGGGACTTATAGATTTCGGAACGGTAAAGTTCCCGTTGTGACGGAAACTGAAAAAGCCCCATGAGAGCGTTGGCGCGAATTCGCGGCGTCGGTGAATTGACATAGCTTTTAAAAACTTCAATAAGCTCGGGATGTTTAAATTGCGACAACGCCTCAAGAACATTTGCCAACTGCCGGGGATCTTCAAGCTGCAAACCCAACATCAGTATGGGAATACTCTTTTCCCCGTAAAGAGCAGCAATCATTTGTGCAGCATTAAGACGAACTCGCGGAGTCAAAGCTTTACGATTAGACAAAACAAGATCTAAAGCAAATTTTGTTGCACGATAAGACTTGGCAACCCTTAGGGCTTCTAAAACTGTAATCTGAATTTCTTCTTTATCTGATCTAAACTCATGCAGAAGTACCTCATAGGATTTAGGATCATTAGAATATCCTAAGCCCAAGATGATTTGCTTTTTTAAAAGCTGATGGGGATTTTCATGCAAAACCTCAGACATGCGCTCCACAAAGTCATCGGGCTTAAGATAAGAAAGACCAATCGCCGCTCTTACTGATTCATCAATGTGTTTGGATCGAATGTTTTCTTCAAGAATTGGAACCATTCTGGTTTTTAGTCTAAAAAGTTGAATAATGATCAAAACAAAGGTTGAGATCAAAAGAACTGGTAACGGAACCGAGTCTTCAGGTATCAGCGCAAAAACAAGGGCTGCAAAAATAATTGTTCCAAAAATATGGTTTGATCGGAAAGTCAAACCACTGAGATATTTAAACGATCCCGATAATCTATTTAGCGCTGGATAATAGAACCCTGCAAGGCCCTTCGACATACTCATAAAAAGAATATGCCCCCAAAGACTGTTTGATAAAATAGCGATAAATCCGACGATAATATGAATAGTCCAAGCAGAACCAATGACCTTAATAGGAGATACTCTAAAGCGCTCAACAAATCGTCCGTTGATAAAGGCAGCCATCATTTGAAGACAACTACCGATCAACATGGCACGAGAAATTATGCTTTGAAGCTGAATTTGATCAATCGCATAGTCTTTGTAAAAGGCATTAACAAGATTATCTTGAGACATTCGGAACACGCCAGTGAACAATCCCATTAAAAGAAAACTAAAAAATATGGGCTGATAGGCTTTGTCGAAAAACTTAAAGTCCTTCGATTTTCTTGCAATAAAGTGAAACTCCAAGCGGCGTTTGTTTAGAAAAGTCAGTAAGACCAAAAGCATGACTCCGCCGATGGCAGCGGAGACGACCTCTATGTGACCTAAGGTAATGAGTGGAAAAAACGCATACAACCCCACCGCCGAAAGCACACCGACTTCTTGGGCCATGGCTTGATAGGAAAAGACTGAGCCAATTTTAGAAGGGCTAACGTATCGTTCAAGCATTTCATAGAGGCCCCATCTCATGACCTCGGAAACAAGACCTGCCATAAATATCCAGATAAATACATAAATTATGTTACGTTCGACTTGTGCAATCGCAGAGACTAAAACGACCATGGCACACACAAAGATCGGGATAAAAGTCTTTACAAAACGGTTCCGAAATTCAAAGCGTTTTAAAGCAAAGGAAACAAAGAACCACGCGGCTACGGGATAGATTATCGCAAAAACCAACTGCTTAGCACTATAATGCGAGAGGAAGACGGCCTGCGCTTTGATGAACTGTAAGCTAACGAGGAAGCCCGTTAAATAGCTTAAGGCCACCATTGTTTTTCCAATTATTCCCATTAGGTAATTGCAACACCCATGGACTTAGCGATCAAGTATATTCAACTGCTGCTGACAGTTCTAAACATTAGTTTATTAAAAACTTAAAATAGGTCCATCAGGATATTGGAAAAACTTCAGTTTACTTTAAGATATAAGTTTCCTACCATCATAGTCAGAGGTTCTTTGTGTTATTTGGAAACGAGTCCATTTCCCATTACAACAGACATAATATCGCAATTTGGATGTCCATGGCATTCCAAGGTGGCGTTTTGAATATGGGAGGATTTCTTGCATGTCATAGGTTTGTCTCCCACGTCACAGGATTTGCAACTTTTTTTGGTTATGAGATCAATCAAACTTCTGGCAATGAAGCTATCGGGATGCTAGCGGTTCCTTTATTTTTCTTATTTGGTGTTATGATCAGCGGCTTTTTAGTTGATCTTAGATTGCAACTTCACAAAAAACCTCGCTACTACATGAGCTTCGGGATTATTTTTATTCTTACCTTGATTGTATTTGTTGGTGGTCTTCTCGGAGAATTTGGAAAGTTCGGAGAGCCTCTTGCTTTAACACGTGATTATGTTCTTTTAGGTCTTTTGTGTTTGATCTGCGGAATCCAGAACGGAACGATCACAACGGTTTCAAGATCCGTCGTTAGAACAACTCATCTTACGGGAATTACAACTGACCTTGGTATCGGATTAGTTCGACAAATCCATAGAGATTTATTCCATGACAAAACCGTATTTACACCTGACGACGAGCGCGCCAACGTTATGCGCTTGGGTATTATTGCATTTTTTATTTTTGGCTCCGTCGTCTCTGGTTTTGCATTTATACACTTTCAGTTTTGGGGCTTTATAATTCCAGTGCTCACATCAGGCCTTCTCTCCTCACTGATGCTTTACTTTCAGGTTTATAAAGAAAACCAAAAAAAGAAACTCGTTAAGTCCTCACGCACCTAACCCGCAATGCCTCACCTACTCAGACTGACAGCTACCACCACTCCATTCGCATGTATAAATCTTTTCACAGGCGGACTGAGTGAGGGGTTCTGAACAATTACTAGCACACGAACCACCTGACCAATCACAACCCGTAACTGCTTCACAAGTTCCTGAATTTAATTTTTTCGCGCAATCTGTTAAAAC
>CAYXYF010000010.1:0-24466 GCA_964469265.1 uncultured Bdellovibrionales bacterium | reverse complement strand
GTGTCTGTCGCAGGATTGTAGACTTCGCCAGAGTCTCTATAGCTATAGCTATAACCGATAACACTAGTCCCCGTGCCAACTGTTCCGCCCCAAACAAGGATCTTATCTCCTGTCCATACAGCAGCCTGACGATAACGGGACTCATTCATATCCGCTCTTGTTGTCCAAGTGTCTGAGCTGGGATTATAACTTTTTACAGTTACTCGCGTATTTTGATTACATGTTCCGCTACAAAGGTAGTGCAGTCCGCCCATGACATACATTTCCGTTCCAGTCCAAACGGCTTCATGATAATTAACAGCCCCTGGCCGGTTGGTCGTTGACGTTGCCGCCCATGAGCCCGTGCCACCAGCTGGCCAAGTCAGCCTTGCCCCTGTATCTAGAACATCAGTGTTATCCCACCCACCCCAAACAATCATTTGTGATCCCGTCCAAACAGCGACATGACGTCGTCTTGCCGTAGGCGCACTTGTTGTTGTGATTTGGGTCCAAGTGTCTGTTGTAGGATTATAAGCTGCGCCCGCCCGAGACACTGAAGTCGCGTTATCGCCTCCCCATACTATCATCTCCGTCCCAGTCCAAACTGCCGTATGATAAATTTTTGCATAAGCATTCGTTGTATCCATAGCAGACCAAGTATCAGTCGCATAATTGTACCGATAACCTTGGTTCGATGCAGTTCCGTTTGATCCCCCAAAAAAAAGAACTTCACTGCCAGTCCAAACTGCAGTTGCATAACCTGGGATGTAAGGAGCCGACCGCCCTGAAGTAATTTGTGTCCATGTATCTGTTGAAGGATTAAATTTACCTCCATCTTTTAAATAACCAATGGAACCATTACCACCCCAAACGATCATTTCAGTACCAGTCCATACCGTGGCAGCATTGTGTCGAACAGACGGCGTATTTAAGTAATAACTTTGCGACCAAGTGTCGGTTGAGGGGTTGTATTTATAAGTCTCACCGAGGTCATATGGAGTCCCACCCCAAATGATGATGTTCGTTCCATCCCACTCCATAGAGTGACCGTACCGAGCAGAAGGTGCTCCCGCTGTTTCAATAGGAGACCAAGTGTTCGTCGTCGGATTAAACTTTGCTCCACCAGCTTGGGCTGTTGCTGAATTCCAAGCTTGTCCACCAAAAACTACAAACTCTGTTCCCGTCCAAACATATTGGTAAAATTTTCGAAGCGCGGGGTAGTCGGCAGCGGCAATATATGTCCAGCTATCGGTAGTAGGATCATATTTATTGACCCAGTAACTGCTCACACTTCCACCCCAAACAATCATTGACGAACCATCCCAGACTGCGCCGTGACCTTCTCTAGCTACAGGAACACCTGACCCTTCGGAAGTATTTCTAATCCAAGTATTTGTTGACGGGTCGTAAACCCCTCCGCTTCGGCTTGTATCTGAACCGTCGAGATTACCTCCCCAAACAATCACCTGCGAGTCTGTCCACACCGCCGTATGATTATAAACCGCTGCTGGGGCTCCCGTTGTAGGCATCGCTATCCACGTATCTGTTGCTGGATTGTATTTTGCTCCTGTATTTAAGACGCTCCACCAAGTGCCGTTATATTGAACTCCACCCCAAACGATTGCTTCCGTCCCAGTCCATGTCATCGTATGACGTCCTCTAGAACTAGGCCCATTTTCTAAAGGCAACAACGCCCATGTGTCCGTCGTGGGATTGTAACGGTATCCTTTATCCGTAGTTTGGGTTGAGTGAATGAAACCACCAAAGATAATCATCTCAGTACCCGTCCAAACTGCCGACGCACGACTAGTCGGCTCTGGAGCATGCATCCTTACAGACCATTCACCTGGATGGGCTTCTTCAACTTTAGCGTTTTTCCAAAATGCGCCAAGATTAAAAAATTGGGCATAGGAAAGGGCGGGTAAGAATAGAATTCCCAAGAGTATTAAACAGAATTTAAGAAAATTCATTTTTAACATAATGTACCCACATACATACCGCATACATAAACGTGCTATAGTATTTATCGGAGCCTAATGGTTTGATCTAAATACACTCAAATTCCATGCCTGTTGGCCCGCACTAAAACAGAAAAAAACCTGTCCGTACGGGGACACGATCTTTTTCTGCCTCAATGAAATCTGAAAAGGATCGTTTTGGAACAATGATAACCTCAACAACCTTTTCATCCTTCCCTTTCTGAGACACAAGCTTTCCGATCTGCCATGATTCTTTATTGTCAATAGGCTGGGATATAAGATCGCCAGGCTTTAGTTCTTTTAGAATCACCTCAAACCAATACTTGACCATTTCGTCATCGGGCCGTCTGCTTCGTGCTTCCATCATAAAATCACCATCAACTTTGTTCGTCTTTATATTGATTGGAAGAACTCCAAATTTTTTTGAAATCTGAAACTTGCGATAAATGAGACCTTTTTCTTCAGCAAAGGCTTTTAGGTCTTTATTGGTAGATTTGATTTCTTCATAATAACTTTGTGTGGTTTTTTGAGTATTTTTGTGAAGCGAATTGTTTCCATCGAAAAAACCAAAATAAATTTCTTCTTCGACGGCCGCAGGAATAACAAGGGCTCGTTTAAATACGGAAACCTTCCCGTCAAAAACCTCTTCTTTGATTCGCTGAAGAGCCGAGGGATCTCGCGTCTCTTTTTCCATTCTTTCAAGTTCGGTCTCAAGACGCTTATCAATTCGGTCATATCCGTTGTTTCGCATGATTTGATATTTGGTGTAGGCCCTTACCAGTTGATCGTAACCAGGGGTAGATTTCTCTTGAGGATAACTATGCTTAATGAGTCTATTGCGGTACTCGACGTCCTCACTGTAGATTTTAAAATCTCCAACTTTTGCGACAATCCTTCGACCTTCAAAAAGCCAGATTAAAAATACCGTAAAGACTGCCCCTGCGAATGCATAACCAATTGCTTTTTTTCCGACCACCATAGGGACATGGTACGGATTTCCAAGTTTAAAATCAAATGCTAATTCGTGGGCCCTGTGACGTGGACTGTGTCGGGTTTACGAACTGGAGGCTTTCTCATTTTTTGTTTAAATTGAGGATAGCGCACCGAAGGCTCCTTATCCTGATCGAGTAAAACAGCTTGTCCGTAGTCTAACGATTGCAAAATAGCTTGGATAATACGAACATCCGCTAATCCTTCATGGGCTGATGGCTCAGGAACTCGATTTTTCAAAATGCACTCTGAGAAATACTGAATTTCAGGAGCAAATTGATCTGATTTTTTATATTTTTTGGTTCGAGCTTTCTTGTCGTCCTTGTAAACTGTTAGTTCTCGGTCAGCGGCATACTCATAAGCCTTTTCAAGATGCAAGCGGCCCTTTGTTCCCACCACATCAAACTTTGAACAGGAATCCGCACCGAAACTACATGTGAATGTCGCCAGACGATTTTTAGGGAATCTCATATTTACAGTGATCATTTCGTCAGTAACGCTAAATCGTGAATCTCCGTTGTTTTCAGCCATGGCAAAAACCTCAATGGGTTCGTCTCGGAAAATTCCGCGTACTGCGTTGATACAGTATATTCCGATATCCCACATTGGCCCGCCACCGCGCCAAGTTTCATTGAGCCGAATGTTGTCCTTATCGGTGACATTCATTGAAAAAACAGAACTAAATATTCTTAATTCTCCTAATTCTGAACCCGCAATCTTTATGGCGTCAAGATTGGCCTCTTCAAAATGCAACCGGTAAGCGGTCATGAGATGACAACCATTTTCTTCAGCTGCATCAATCATGTCGTAACACTCGCCTTCAGTGATAGTTAAAGGTTTTTCACAGAGGACGTGAACGCCTTCATTGAGTGCACTCATCACATACTTCGTATGAAGGTCATTGGGTGTGCAAAGATACAAAACATCCACATCAGCATCATGCAGACACCACGGGAATTCATCGTTAAAGTAGCGGCAAGATTCATCAACCTTATATTTATCACCTAGTTTTTTTAGTTTTGTTCGATCCTCTGATATCAACGCGACCAACTCACTGTTTTCGGCATTTTTAAATGCTGGAAGTACCGCGACCTGCGCAATATGACCCAGTCCCATAACAGCATAGCGAATTTTCTTCTCTGTATCTTTGTTCGTCTGAGTCTTCTTTGCTGAGCTTTTTCCCTTCTGGGTTGTTTTCTTTTTCTGAGCCATAACTTTTTCCTCCGTTGTTAATGAGTGGTCATATCCTTCATCTCAGACGCAAAGCTACTTTGAGATCGTAGAAAGCTTTCAAACACTTCTTTATACTCTGTACCCATCTCAACAAGCTGGGTGTCAGAGTAAGTACTTTTTACTCTCGGAAAGTATTCAGATTCTTCTTCATCAATATGACGATCAATAAGCTTACAAAGGGTTTCAAATTTTGCTCGCCATCGATCAAGGTTACGTTCCGATTTCATTTCCTCTATGAGAAGCTCGACAAGACCATGATCCTCAAAGCCCTGATAAGCGTACTTCTTATGTTCGTTATGTTGCGCAAGCTTAACGTAAAGAACTGCTTCTTCGGCCTTAATGTGGGCAGTAATCAAAACAGATAGGTCTTTATAAAGAGATAGACTCTCTTCAAAGGAGTGCTCTTCGTTCATTGCTTTTTGCAAAAGCTCTTTAATCGCATTGTGATCTGATTTTACAGAACTAACGATGTCGTTTTGAGCCATTCTTCCTCCGCGTCAATGGACTTATTAGGAGCAACGTTTATGCCGAAAATCACAACTGACCACATCCTCATCAGCCAATAGCCTGAGGCAAAAGCGGAAACCGAAGCGGCAGCTTGACTCACATCGTCTCGAAGATTAGATTTAAAGGATTGGGACAACCTAAAAATCTTAAAAACATTAAGGCTTTTTTAATTGATGTCGATGGCATTATGACCAACGGACAAATCTGGATGGAGTCTCCTGGTCAATGGCGGCGCACCTTCAATATTTACGACGGATTGGGTTTAAAGATGCTCATCAAAGAAGGTTACATCGTTGGGATTATTACGGGCTCAGACTCTGACGACATTCGAGAGCGCGCCAAGAAATTTGCGATCGCACACCTTTATGAAGGTGCAGAAGATAAAATTCCATGCTTTGAAGATTTTCTTAAAAAAACTGGCCTGAAAGAAAAAGAAATCGCATACATCGGTGATGATCTTCCCGATGTTCCCGTATTAAAACGGGTTGGATTTTCTGCAAGTGTTCCAGGCGCTGTCCCTGAGGCTAAAAAAGCCGCAAAATATATTACAAAACGAGCGGGCGGAATGGGCGCTGTTAGAGAAATATGCGATCTTCTCTTAGGCTCTAAAAAAGTTAAAACTGTTAAAAAGCTAAATCTGAAAAAAGGAAAACGGAAATGAGTGATTTTAAACCTCTTCAAAAAACAGTCGAGATGAAAATCGGAAATAAGACTTACACTTGGGGTGACGGAAAAAATCTTGTTCTCTTTGCTGGGCCCGATATTGTTGAAGACAAAGGAATGGTTATTGAAGTCGCTCAAGAATTAAAAAAGATCACTTCTGAACTCAATATTCCTTGGATCTTAAAATGCTCCTTTGACAAGGCCAATCGACAAAGCGGCGATAAGTTCCGCGGCCACGGCATGAAGGAAGGTTTAAAGATTTTAAATGAAATCAAAAAAGCTGTGGATGCACCTCTTTTAACAGACGTTCATGAAACCGACCAAATGGAATACGTCTCTGAATATGCAGATGTTATTCAAATTCCAGCATTCTTGTGCCGACAAACTGATCTTATCATTAGCGCTGCTAAAACAGGAAAGGTCTTGCACATTAAGAAAGGACAGTTCCTAGCGCCTTGGGATATGAAAAGCGTTGCAAACAAGGCTGTACAAGCAGGTAATAATAAGATCTTACTCTGTGAGCGAGGAACAACCTTTGGTTATAATCGTTTGGTAAATGATATGACTGGCTTAGTTGAGATGAGAAAGCTTGGCTTTCCAGTAATTATGGACTGCACACACTCCACACAGCTACCAGGTGCTCAAGGCGACTCAAGTGGTGGCCGTCGAGAGATGTCGTGGCCATTAGCGAGAGCTGCCGTTGCAGTGGGAGTTGATGGTTTATTCTTTGAAACCCATCCAAACCCAGATGAAGCACTTTGCGATGGGCCAACTTCCATTCCGTTAAAGCAAATGAAAGAGATCCTCACAAATCTGAAAGTGATCTTTGCGACTCATTCGTCTTAGAACTTTTTAGAACTTTAAACGATCCTTAATGGCATCCTTAAGAGGGTTGCCGCTCTTAGGTGCTTCACCGTCAGTTGCTCCACCTGAACTTTTTTGTTTTGTAATTTGGGCTTTGGCTTTATTGATTTCGTCTTGGACGGATTTTTGACGAAGTCCTAAATCTCCCATTAATCGATCTTTCAAATTTGCAAATTCAGAATTCAGTTTTTGCTTCTGTGCTCGCACTTTATTTTGAACAAATGCTTCAACTTCTTTTTGTTTATTTTCGATTTCGGCTTGGATTTCTCGTTTAAACCCATCGGCTAAGTGGGAACCCAAATTTGAATTTAAACTCATGGTAAAGTTTTCAAAAGAACCTTCAAAAGACGCATTGAGGTCAATTTCAGGTAATCCTGCAACCACACGGGTAAAGATATCCTTTACAAGTTTTTTGTCGGCATCAATTTCGTAGTTATTTTCTCTAAAAACATTCTGAATGGCTAAGCTGATATTGCCGCCTTCAATCACCCCACCGAAACTCAGCCTTGGAGTGGACTGTGTAATATTAAAAGTCAAATCACTACTCTCAATAAGCTTTAAACCCTTTAATGGATACGATGCCACCCTAAAGTTAAATGACTCTTTTGGACTATCTTGAGTATGATCCACCGTGACCTCGCCACTAAACCCATGAATTTCTTGTGACGGAAAATCTCCCTCAAGTTTAAGAATCGCAGGCTGGCCCACTAACCGCGGGCTGGATGTCACGTTGGTAAGCTCGCCAGAAAGATTACCACTAAACTCGCTCGTATTTGCTTGTGAAGAAACGGCAGCCTTCTTTAACCAAAACAAGGGATAGCCTTTTGTAATTGGAAAGCGAATATTTTGTCCCTCACCTCTTTTCCGCGGAACAAGTGTTTGCCGATCTTCTTTAGATCGTGTCGGCATATACTCTCTTGCCACGGCCACATATTTTTCAGTGGATGCAATCTTTTCGTTGAGCATGGACATAAAAAGCCCTTGCGTAAAACTCTTTGGATCAAGAGACGGAATCTTAAACTTTCTCTTAAGATCTGCCACATCTTCACGAACAAAGTTTTCAATATCTTTTATTGTTTTTTCGGTGGTTGCCACATCCGATTGCAGATCAGCGGTTGTTGTTTTTATAAGGTTGAGCTTCTGATCAAGCTCTTTATAAATAGCTTCGGCATCCTTAAGGCTTTGAGCAAATTGAAGAGGCTTTTTCGTATCAAAGCTCAGTGCTTCAGCCCTTGCTCGTAGAGCATCTATATCTTTCTTCTGAGGAAGTTCTTCAATGCGCCTTTTCCATTCCACTTCTTTTGCTTTTATAAACTCTTCAGCTTCTTTTATTTTTTCTTCAGACTTAAGCTGCGCCTGAATATTTTTGAGCTGCTCTTCAACATCCGTTCCACCTGCCACGGCTAAAATATCTGAAATGATCGTTGCTGAATATTTTTGCTCTAAACGTTCTTGAGCACGAACTTCAATATCATCCACAATAGAGGCACCTTCTTGTTGAGATGGCGGTCTCACATAGCCAGGACTTTGTCGTGGAGAAAAAGCCTGGATATTTAAAATGCTTGCTTCTTCAATGACACCCTTTGCGCGCAATATGGCATCTGGTAGGAGGTGAAAGCGTATAGTCCCGACGGAAACGATATTCCGAGAGGGTTGGTTTTTATCCGTCACCTGAACATCCTCAATCTCAATAAATAAATCAAGAACGCTTGAATGAATCGATCCGATATTTACTTCCGCTCCGTGAACGTAACTTGCTCCCCATTCAAGCCCTGATCTTAAGTGCGAATCAAAGAAAAACCGAAAGTAAGCTACAATTAAAATTAAAAGAATTACGACGGGTATGATTGCTTCTGTTCGAATGAGTCCTTTTTTCTTTGTCTTCATATTATCTTACCCTCCGTAATACTGATCGTACGTAAAGTACCATTTATAGATTGAAGACGCTTGAATTGCCTTAAAGAACTTCGTCTGCTTATACCGAGAGACGATTTGCACTCGGTATTGGCTCACAATGTACCATGAAACAAGAAAAACCACTGGGCTTAAAATGATTGATAAAACCCCAGATCCCATAACGATCGTGTTGTAAAAACGCGTGAACGGTACGATAGGCATATTATAAAGAGCGGTAAAGACACCTTGGAGGCTTTCCAAATTAAGAAACCAGTGCCCAACGGAATCAAATACGGGATCTAATAAGTACGCTACGAATTTAAAAAAGAAAGCTGAGACCAGTGCTGCTCCAATTTGTATTCTAAAAAAGAATATACATAAAAAAACCAGCAAGCTTTGAAGAGAAAATACTGGAGTCATGCCGAGAATAAAACCCGCAGCAATGCCAGCTGAAATTTGAAATGTCCCAGTGTCCGAATTCAGTAGCTTTAAAAACTGGAAAATCTGCTTTAGCAGTATGCCCATAATTGTGGTCTCCCTCTATATGGATTAATTATAGCAAAGTTATTAAAGGGGTAAAGAAATGAGAACAATGCGTGACGTTGCAAATCGCACGACCTAGAATATTCCAATGAATTGTTTATTTTGTAACAAAGTTCCAAATATGCTGAAGACCTCAGATCCTTTCTTAGTTTACGAGTTTCAACACTCAGTTTTAATGATGGGAGAACACCAGATCCTACCAGGTTACTGTGTCTTGGTTTTAAAAGATCATGCCGTTGAATTGTTTGACCTTAAACCGTCCGTACAAACGGAACTGACCCATGAGCTTTCGAAAGCTTCCCAGGCACTCTCAAAAGCTTTTAATACGGATAAGATCAATATCTCAAGTTACGGAAATATAGTGCCTCATCTTCACTGGCACATCTTTCCACGACATACATCGGATTTGGCTTGGCCAAATCCGCCGTGGGCTGTAATGGATAAGTTTAAAGATTATAAAACATCGCCAGAGGCTGCCAGAAGTGCAGCTCTCAAAATACGAGAATATTTATAATTATTTTTTAAAAGCTTCAGCGAGAAACTGCTTCATTGCTTCCCATGAGCGTTTATCCGCTTTCGGATTGTAGGCAGCACCCTTAGAGTTATCTTGATGAAGCCCTACTTCGGTGAACGAATGAACAGCGCCACCGTAGGAAATCATCTGCCAGTCGACTTGGGCATCTCTCATCTCTTTTTCGAAGCCGCGAAGCTCTCGCTCCGAGACGAAAGGATCGTCCGCACCATGGAGAGCTAACACTTTTCCTTTAATGTTTTTTGCGTCGGCTGGATCTGGGGTTGAAAGACCACCGTGGAAACTGATTGCACCGACAATATCGGCACCACTACGAGCAAATTCCAATGCGCCAGTTCCGCCGAAGCAATACCCCATCACAACGATGCGCTTTGGATCAACGTTTGGAAGCTTTGCTACGGTGTCGAAGGCAGCTTGAATTCTTTCTCGTAAGAGTTTGACGTTGTTTTTATAGGAACTTGATAATGTTTTAGCTTCCTCACCCTTTGGTCGCACGCCTTTTCCGTAGATATCAGCCGCAAATGCAACATAGCCCAGCTCTGCAATCTTCTTGGTTCTCATTTTTTCATAATCATCAATACCATCCCAGTTATGAATGATTATGACTGCGGGCTTTTTTTTGGGGCCTTTTTTGCTGAAGGCAAGTTGGCCCTCTAAGATAGCTTCGCCATGTTTATATTCAAGAGGTTTTGGCTGAACGGCAGCAAAGCTACCCATTGCACCAAATAAAACACCTGCCACGATAGCGGTAACAATAAAACGAATTGCCACGGGTACTCTCTCTTTATTCAAATCTTGATTTAATATTTTGAATTTGTCGAAGTAAGATTTTGACGTCGTCAAGGGTCTCACTGAAGACGGCCATCTTCTCGCCAATAACCTTATCTTTTTTAATTTCAATTTTTGCCTCGCTCTTTGCTTTACGAAGAGCTTTTCTTGCACCCTCAATTGAAAAGCGATCACGATACAATAGCTTCTTAATAAAGAGAGCGGTCTCGACATCTTTTTTAGAATACATTCTTTGATTGCGATTGGATTTTTTTGGTTTAAGAGCTTCAAACTCTGTTTCCCAATATCTTAAAACGTAGGTTTTGATATTGAGAAGTTCTGCAACCTCACCAATTTTAAAAGCCATTTTATCTGGGATCTGGCTTAACTCTTTTTTAAGAGTTTCATCAACAAATATGGACTGTTCCTCTTGAACTGGCTCAGTTTGACCTAACACATGTTCCGTAAATTCGATCGACATGGGTTACCCCCTTTTTTAAATTAATCATCATCCTTGAGATTAGTGATGTCTTCACCATTAAGAATAGCCTTCAAAACTTGACTTGGTCTGAAAGTCAAAACACGTCTTGCGCTAATTTTAATTTGATCACCAGTTTGCGGGTTTCTTCCGATACGTTCCTTTTTATCGCGAACGATGAAGTTACCAAAGCCTGAGATTTTGACCTTTTCACCTTCTTGAAGCGTGCCTTTTAAGGAATCAAAAACCAACTCGACAAGTTCTGATGCTTCCTTCTTGGAAAATCCTAACTTTTGATAGACTCTCTCGACAATATCCGCCTTTGTCATCGTTGAAGAGCTTACGTTCTGCCCGCCCATTCTACCTCCTTGTGGTCCAAGCCGCTGTTACATAAAGCGTATCAAGGTATTGAAAACTTTCAAGTTTTTAGCGGACAGATATAGAGAATTTTTGATTGATCGCGTCAATGATCTTTTTATCCAGAGCTTTTAGGTCCTCATCAGTGAGGGTTCGGTCTTCATCCTGAAAGATCATTCGGTAGGCAACGCTCTTTTCATCAGCCTGAAGTGGATCACCTTTGAACACATCAAAAATTGTTACAGATTTTAAGATATTCCCCGCAGCCTTTTTAATCTCGGCGCTAACCAATCCAGCCTCTAAGGACGTTGGCATCACGAAGGCTAGATCGCGTTCAACGCTTGGGCTTTTGGAAATATGTTTGGTCTTCTTTGTGCGCGGCTGTCCTTTGCTTAAAGTATCTAGGTTTAGCTCTCCTAGAACCAACGGAACACGAACCTTCTCTTTTTCCGCAAGCTTTGGATGGATCGCTCCGAGATATCCCACTACCCGTCCTTCAACTTTTAAAATAGCGGATTGTCCAGGGTGAAGATATGGAAGTTGGTCACATGCTTCCCACTGCCATGACTTTATGGAAAGGTTTAATAAAAAGTTTTCGATATTGGATTTCATTTCAAAAAATAAATACTCTAGTGAGAATTGCTTCTGCCATAAAGAATCAGGAAGCCCCCATTGAATGAGCCCCGCACTCCAGATCTGATTATAACTCTCCGCTGATTTTTCAAAGTTAAAACCTAACTCGAAGATTTTTCCGTGATCTTGACCATGACGTAAATTGTGAAGAGCGTTTACAAATAAGCCATAACAAATTTGTTGTCTCATGACGTTCATTTCTTCTGAGAGAGGATTTTTGATTTGAACTGGCTCACTCTTTATTGGAAAACCCACTTGTGCAAGGTTTGCAATATCTCCGATAAACTCAGAGTGCTTCTTGCCATCCACGAAGGCATAATTAAATCCTTCACTAAAACCTTCGCTTCTTAAAAGATCATTAAAAAGAAGTCCTAGTGTGTACTGTGTTGCATGTTGTTTTGGGGCAAAGCCCATAGTTGGAAGTTGTTCTGGGATATGTTCGTAACCCTCGAGCCTTCCGTATTCTTCGATGAGGTCTTCCTTGATGGAAATATCACCGCGGTAGCTTGGCGGAATAACTTCAAAAGCATCATCAGATAGAGTTTTTACTTTCTCCATTCCTACAAGACGTTTCATCCAAGATTCGACACTAGCAGTTTCAACTTCATAACCCAAACGCCCACTCACATCTGAAACTTTTAGACGAATCGCTTTTTCTTGGTAAATCTCAGGGTTGGTATCGTGATGATCTCCGTAGGCCGTGCCACCTGCAAGTTCGCAGATCAGCTGTGCACAGCGGTTCATTGCAGGATAGGTCATTGCAGGATCAACGCCTCTAGAAAAACGGTAGGAAGACTCTGATGTTATTCCGTGAAGTCTTGAGCTTTTTCTTACTGATTCTGCTGTAAAGTAGGCGCTCTCAATAAAAACATTGGTTGTTGAATCTTGAATCCCAGAGTTGAGCCCGCCCATGACGCCCGCAAGAGCTACGGGTTTATCTTCGTCACGGATCATAAGTTCGGTTCCCACTAATGTCAGCTCAGAATCATCAAGAGTTGTGAACTTCTCCCCGGCCTTTGCCTTTGAAACGATGATTCGATTTCCACCAATGAGTGCCGAATCAAAAGCGTGAAGCGGCTGTCCTAACTCCATCATCACATAGTTTGTAATATCAACGATGTTATTAATGGAGTTCATTCCGACAGATTCTAGGCGACTCTTTAGCCACTGCGGAGATGGACCGACTTTAACCCCTTCAACAAAACGCCCGCAGTAACGAGGACACATATCATTGTCGATAACTTCAAGGGAAACTTTTTTCTTTGTTGATTTGTCACTGATCGGGCTTTTGATCTCAGTAAGGGGATCAATCTTTGAAAAATCTTTTTTTAATGGTCGATCTAAAACACATGCAATTTCTCTAGCTAAACCAAAGTGACTTAGACAATCCGCTCGATTGGGAGTGACCTTGAGTTCAAAAACAACATCATCAATGCCTTTGTACTCTGCAAAAGATTTCCCGATAGGTGCATCACTTGGCAAAATAACAATTCCTTCAGACTCTGAACTTAAACCTAGTTCCTTTTCTGAGCAAAGCATGCCTTGAGATTCTACATCGCGAATTTTTGAAAGTTTGATTGCAAAGTTCCCAGGTAGGATGGCACCAGGGAGCGCCACGACAACGTTGTCCCCTTTTTGATGGTTTTTGGCGCCGCAAATAATTTGATGAACTTTGCCTTCCCCAGTTGTGACTTGGCAAAGAGTTAATTTGTCAGCATTGGGATGCTTATCTTTTTCAAGGATATGTCCCACCACAACGTTTTCAAAGTCGCGGGCCTTATCTTCAATTCCTTCAACTTCGAGCCCTTTGTGCGTGAGAATATCTGCAAGCTTGTTCGGAGCTGTAAAGAACTCAGAAACATCAACGTAATCATTTAACCATTTGAGTGAAATTTTCATTATTCTATAATCTCCAGCAACTTTAAAATTGCTCTAAAAACCTTGTGTCGTTTTCTGCAAGCAGACGAATATCTTCAACGCCGTATTTGATAACAGCCATTCGTTCTATACCAAATCCAAAGGCAAAGCCTTGCCATTGATCAGGATCAAGCCCCGCTGACCGCAACACATTCGGATGGACCAAGCCGCAACCGCCCAATTCAATCCAGCCCGACTGCTTACACATTCTGCAGCCCTTCGACTTACAGAACGGACATGAGCTATCAAACTCTGCTGAGGGCTCAGTGAAAGGAAAGAAGCTCGGTCTAAATCTTGTCTTTAAATCAGATCCACCAAAGAATTCTCGAGTAAAGTAAGTGAGAGTCGCTTTGAGCTCAGACATGGAAACTTTTTTATCGATGTATAGTCCTTCAATCTGATGAAACATTGGCGCGTGAGAAATGTCACTGTCGCAACGAAATACCGAACCTGGTCCGATAATTCGAAGAGGCGGCTTTTCATTTTGCATAGTCCGAATCTGAATTGGACTTGTTTGTGTTCGTAAGACATGGGTATCGTCAATGTAGAAGGTGTCTTGTTCATCACGCGCGGGATGATCCTTTGGAACGTTCAGGGCTTCGAAGTTATAAAAGTCAGACTCAATCAATGGGCCCAAACGAACGCTATAACCGATACGAGATAAGATGGATGAAACTTCATCAATCACCATGGTGATCGGATGTTTTGTTCCTCGGTCTAATTTCGGACCTGGAAGAGTGATATCGATTTTTTCTTTTAATACTCGGTCTTCAATTTCTTTATCAGTGAGTTTTTGGAAAAAACTTTCGTAGGATGCTTCAAGGGCCTTTTTTGCCTCGTTGACCTTTTGTCCGAAAACGGGTCGCTCCGCAGGCGCAAGGTTTTTCATTCCCTGCATAATCTTTGAGAAGCTCCCAGTCTTACCTAAAAACTGAACCTTCTTATCGTAAAGCTCTGTGAGATTTTTTGCACTCTCAAATGCTTTAAGGGCCTCGTCCTTGATTTTTTCGATTTCATTTTGACTGCTCATCATGATCCCATTTTGTAATGATTCAAACTTTAAATAATCTAATAAAACCCAAAGTTTATCAAACACTAATCCAACAAAGAAACACCGCGCCCACCCCCAAAACAAAGCCATAAAAAATGGGGGACGGAGCTCGCTTGTTTCCTAAGCCGCTGCCTGAGAAGAAATTATACGCCCTGCACACTCGCTAGGCCTTAGTTATTACAAAGCCATAGGCTCCGATGGACGGTTTTTCGGCTACCCTTTACCCTTATCGCAACATGAGGACAAAACATGAGGGGGACTCCATGAATACGACCAAAACAGCATACATGTTCTCTGGAATTGATGGGTTAGACAATCTATCTGATCGCCTTTTGATGCTGACATTTCCTCATGTCAAAGCTCGCATTGAACAGGCTCAAAAAGTCCTAGACAAAGTTGCGCCCGACTTTAATTTGAGAGAGTTTATTTCAAGTGCCGATGAACTTTATAAAAAAGAATTTTCTCTCCAAGCCATTGCAGTCACCGTTGTACAAATTGGTCTTTTTGATTTCTTCACTTCCAATGGCGAACGTCCTGAGTATCTTATGGGATGTTCCTTAGGAGATGTTGCACGCTCTTATCTTGCAGGAGCTTTAGACTATGATGTCGTGATTGCTGCAAGTTGGAACTATCATCTTAAAACAAAAGAAATGAAGGACTGTGGCGCTTATCATATCAAAGTCATTGATGGCACCATGACCGAAGAACGCATCCAAGAAATCTTTGATGCAGGAATATACTATGCGGTGGAGCAAACACCACGACACTTTCTTGTAACAGGAACTATTGAAAATCTTGAGAGATGGAGAAAAAACGAGCTTGAGCTTAAGCGCTATCGAATCAACCCCATCTATGACAAGCCTCTTCACTCTCCGATGATGAGTCATATCACTCAAGAAACCTACGATCTTTATGCGCACACCTTAAAGCCCGAATCTGAGTGGAAATATAAAATGATTTCCTCCGCACATCTTAAAGTTATTGAGACCAAAGAAGAACTTCTTAAGGACATGATCGATAATTTTAACTCTACAGTTTTTTGGATGCGATCATTACAGTTTGCGGTGAAAGATCTTAGTATTAACCGCTTCGTTAACGTCGGCCCTGTCGCCACGCTGATTTTATTCGCAGAGCGCACACCGCTTCATAATCCAGTGGAGTTTGTGAACTATCTGGCAAAACCAGCACCTTCAGTTGCGGCAACTTCAACAAAGAACCAAGAGACACTAAAATCTTTGTAAAGTATTTGTTTTTACTCGAATTCTCTTTTAGATTCCGAGTATGAAAATATTTGATCAAAACATCATCAGCAATAGACGTAGCCGCTTAAAGCAGGCCTTTGATGCGGTCCTTGATAACAAATCTTTAGTTTTAGTATTTAGCGGTGAAGCACCTACAAAGCCAGGTGGGCTTGACCAAACTTATCCGTTCCTACCGCACCCTGAATATTATTGGCTTTCAGGTCTAAGACGCCCATGGGGTGCTGTGGCCTACGGTAAAGATCATGGATTTGTTGATTTCGTACAGCCTGTAAGTTTTGATGAACGCCTCTGGGAAGGCGTTGAAGGCGACGTCGAAGGAATAAATATTTCTGAACTTGAGTCATGGGCAAAGTCAAAGGGCTTTCAACAGGTCTTTATGTTTGGAGCTCACAACAATCAAAGCGTTGGAAATATCAAGCGCGCTGATAGCAAAAAGGAACTTGATCTTTTAGAAACCTTTAACCAAGTTCGCCGTGTTAAAGACGAAGCAGAAATCGCCCTTGTCAAACAGTGTGCTAGCGCTGCACTAAAAGGTTATGAAGCCATCAGCAAATTTATACGCCCTGGAATTACGGAACGTGATATTCAGATTGAATATGAATCGACAGTACTAAGAGCAGGAGCTGATAAGTTTCCCTACGATAATATTGTGGGCTCTGGTACAAACGCTGCTATCCTGCACGCCATACCGACAAATAAGGTCATCGGAGACAATGAGTTTATTTTAATTGATGCTGGTGCGGATATTGCTGATTACTGCGTGGATATCACAAGAGTGTTTTCGTCCTCGGGACAATTCACAAAGCGGCAACAAGTTATCTATGACATTGTTAAGGCCGCACAGAAAAAATCTGTTTCAATGTGCCAGCCAGGAATGGAATGGCACGAAGTCCACGCCGCCTCTGCTCGAATCATGGCCGAGGGCTTAAGAGACTTAAACATCATGACATGCTCTGCAGATACAGCACTTGAAACGGGTGCAATTTCTGCTTTCTTTCCTCATGGTGTAGGGCACCTTGTGGGCTTAAGAGTTCGTGATGTGGGTGGAGTCGTTAACAAGCCAGTTAAAGAATACTATGGTGCGCGTATAAGAGTTGATCTTCAGCTTGAAAAGAACTTCCTTGTAACGGTTGAGCCAGGTTTATACTTTATTAAAAATATCATCGAAAATCCTGAGAAGAGAAAACAATACCAAGATCAAATCAACTGGAACGAGGTTGAAAAGTGGAAAGATATTGGTGGAGTTCGCATTGAAGATGATATTTTAGTGGATAGTACTCCACATAATCTCACTGAGATCGTTCCAAAGTAAGCCGAGACAGCATGAAAGTAATAGAAAGCCGATCTAACTCTTATTTTAAAGTTCTTCAAAAGCTTGTAAAAGCAAGTGGCATTAAAAAGGAACGTCTGTTTTTAGTGATGGGGCCTAAGATCGTTTCTGAATATATGCATTTGGACACGGTCAAATCTATTCTTGTTACAGCAGAATCAACCGCCGTCGACTCGCGATTAAAGAAAAAAGTCGTTCAGCTTTCTAACGATCTATTTAAAGAACTTGATATCTACGAAACTCAATCCCCTATTCTTGTGATGGAGCTTCCTAAAATTTCTATTTGGAATGGACAAAAACCTCAGGGCTTAGAACTTTTTGTCCCTGCACAAGATCCTGCAAACCTTGGCGCCATAGTGAGATCTGCTGTGGGTTTTGGTGTTTCAAAAGTTGTCCTTCTTAAAGAGGCAGCACACCCCTTCCATCCGAAAGCCATTAAGGCTTCCAGTGGTATGGTTCTTAAAGCAAAATTTGAAGTCGGCCCCTCAATCCATGAACTTCATAAACAGATCAAAGATTATGTTTCATTAGATGGCGAAGGCGCCTCTCTTGAGAATTTTAATTGGCCAAAAAATATTTCTCTAGTTGTGGGTGAAGAAGGTATGGGGCTTCCAGAAAGTCTTAAAACGAACAGTGTTGCTATTCCAATTTCTACAGAGTGTGAGTCTCTTAATGTTATGGCAGCAGCAAGCATCGCACTTTATGACTATTCGAAAAAAGTTGTATCTAAAGGCAATATCACAAAATAAAAAATTAGAATTTCAGCGGGATAAGATCAAACTGACTTTGCGGTTCACTTCTCCAAAGGCTGATCACGTACCCGCCGCGTCCAGAGCCCGTTGGTTTTACAGCGAGTGCGCCCTCCTCGCTGAGCTTTTTCATATGTATATCAAGATCTTCAGAAATCAGAGACCAACGCTCAAAACAAGACTTAGCTTTATTAATCGATTCAATAAAACCCACCAGCCCATCATTTTCACCGCTCATAAGAGATTTTTTTGCAAGAAGGACACTTTCTTCCATGTCGCTATCGATGCGTTGACCTTCTTCAAAGTTAGTCCTTGAAAATTCTTTAACTCTTTGTACGCACTCTGAGGTCATCCCTCTTTGTCCGCAATAGGAGATATAAAGCTTCGGTGACCAATTTAAATCAATGGGTTGAATCTGAGAGGGTCTTTGGAACTCGATGGGCGCTGCCATTAGTCCTGAGGCAATGTCCACTCCGCTGCTCTCTCCGTGGAAAAGGTTTTCAAGCTGTCTGCAAAATTCATATAAAAACTCAGGCTTCACCCACCCTAGATATTCAAAAAATCTTCCCAGTGCCACACAAAGAGTGGCAGAAGCACCAAGGCCAGTGCCTACTGGGACGGAATTGTTCAAATACAAAGTCCCTTTGAGGTCACTGTTTCTTTTTTTTATAATGGATAAAGCTTTTTCAAGGACGCCGTAAAATACTAAAGCAAGGTCATTTTTCATCAAACCGTCGAACTGAATACTAAACTCGTCGTCTGTTTTGATATAACGCACCTCTAAGAATTTTTCTTTTACTGGAACAACAATGGCAGGGCGCCCCCTTATCACCGCGTGTTCACCCGCAATGATACACTTTCCATAAATTTTAGTTAAAAAATGAGGTGTCATAAATAAGAAAAGCCCTGCTCAGAAAGATGAACCTGTAGAGTATCGCGAAGTGCGACTTGGTCCGCTCTCCAAAGAAGATGAATGTTTGGTCCTGCATCCATTGTAACAATCGGCCCATCGTTATGAATTCTCCAAAATCCTCTTAGTGCTTGCAAACACTGGTAGCTTTTTTCGGTACGGTAACAGAACAAAGGTTCGGAGGTCTCAAAGAGCTCATGCATATCCATAAACTCGTCCCAACATATTTGAAACGCTGTGGCCCAATCATCAGTATTGAATGCTTCTATTAATTTTTCTAAGCGATCCTCAGCCCGTTGCGCTCGCCCTTCATTGTTGGGGCTCGTTTCAATTCTTTTATGAGCATCCCCGGAGGAAACTTCTTTGACCGTTGAATCCACAAGGACAACATCATGAAGTAAGTTTTGAAGTTTGATATCTGGTTTAAAGACTTCAGTGTTTTTCCAAAGAGCCCATGGCTCAAAAAAACTTCGACAAGAAGACCCTGAACCCTCACGGCTCAGTTGATACAAAGATTGATCACTCTGGTTGGAATAGCCCAAACTTATAAAGGCTTGATCTGCAGCCATTGTCAACGCAGCAAAACTTGAAGCCGAACTTGCCATACCACTGTCTGAAGGAAAATTATTTGCTGACCTTATTAAGAAATTCTCTTGAACACCGTAGATGTCTTTTAGTTTTTTGAAATAATCCAAAAAGCGTCGCTGCCCTTTTTCAGAAAAGATTGGTGATAAAAAGCCTTTTTGTGAAAGGGGCTTCCATTGGTCTTGAGCGGCGTCGATTTTTTCAATTTCTACTTTTGTCAGCAGTTTATTAAGAGTGTAACTGAGCGAGGCATTGGACGGAATATTACGTGAGAAATCGATTTTTCCCATGTATTTAATCAGCGCTATATTCGATGGTGCAGATGCCTCAAAAACCATAACCATGCATATATCGTTTTAAAGATGTTTTTTCAAAGAAAATTGCTTCAAAGTGACCTTAGTGGACAACGTTATTGCCTGCCTTGAAGTCGGACTGCACCTCAAGACCATGAGATAGCTCTGTTTCAGAGGCAATAATGTTCAAATTTTGACTCGTACAAAAACTTGCAAACTGGGTCAGATTCTTTGCGCGGACAACAACACAAAACACATCAGCACCCAAGGCTCCGCAACCTTTTGCCGCTAGCACATCTTTGTTTTTCAAAAAATGATCCACCGTTTTGATGGAGTGAGGTGCGATTAAATCAGCACTCTTCAGAACTTCGAAATTCTCTCGGATACCCTCAAACAACAAACCTTCATTTTTAGTTTCAAATGCCTTCACCACTTTACCCACGCACTCTCGCAGTGGTACTTCTGGGACTTGGGATAAATCATTTAAGTGCTTGTGTGTTGCGACTTTCTCTGAACTTTTAATAAGAACAAAAGATAAATCATCAAACGGCCAATCAAAACGTTTAATGATCTTTTTACCCACGTCAATATAGGCCACCTTACCAACCCACTGAGAAATCACATCATACCCACTGGGCGGAAATTTTGCGCCCGAATAGGAACGATAAGTTCTTAAAAACTGCTCGATAAAACCAAAATCGAGTTTTTTTACAAAGTCGTTTTCATTGAGTGTCTTATCAAAAAAATGTCCCACAGACTTGTGATACTGGTTAACAAAGGCATAAAAAGCAGCCCACTGCGCACTTGATGCACCAAAACCACCAGAACCTTCAAACGGATCGATAAATTCATAATCAAAGTCGAGTAAAAAATCTTCGTTGTCGTTCCAGAACTTATGGAGTGGATTTTCTTCGTCTTCAATGGGATTACTGTAATATTCTTTCTCTGTGTTGAGCTCAAACTGATTTTGAAATCTCGGATGAGTGTTTAAAAGAATGGCTGGACCATCTAACAATGCTAAATACTCACCACTAAAAAATGTTTTGCTGGGGCAGTTTAAAGAAAAAGACATTGCACATCCCAGTTCACGAGTACAAAAGACCTTGTCTTAATTTTTCTAAGACTTCTTTAGCATCTTGAACGGTGATCTTCTTTTGGGAATCTAAAAGTTTTTGTAAAATATTTTGAACTTTTGGGAGTTCGCTCCGAGTTGACCCTGCTTGAAGTGCAAGGTTTCCTGCATGAAGCCTCATATGTCCTTGTACAATACCCACGCCAGATAAAGCTTTGAGCGCTCCAAGATTTTGTACAAGACCGACTGAAGCTGCAATCTGGCTTAGCTCTTCGGCTTGAGTGACTTTTAAAATCTTCAATGCGAGTTTTGCAGTGGGATGAAGCTGTGTCACACCCCCAACGGTACCAACAACAACTGGTGCAGTCAGTGTTCCGACGAGGTCGTTACCAACCATTTTCCACTCTGTGATGGACTTATAACGGCCAGACTGTGCCGCATAGGCATGTACACCAGCTTCAACGGCTCTCCAATCATTTCCTGTAGCAATCAGTACAGCATCAATACCATTCATAACGCCTTTGTTATTTGTAGCGGCTCTGTAAGGATCAAGTTGTGCAAATAGCGATGCTTCTTCAATCCCTTTCCCAGTAGCGGGATCAATATTTCTAATAATAACTTGGCTCTGAGTAAGCTTCGTATCCACCAGATTTGAAAGAATGCTCATGCTGACCGATTCACCAGTGAGTTCTTCAATCAGTGGTTTTAAACCTTCACAAACTTGGTTGATAACATTTGCGCCCATGGCATCACATGGATCCATCATCACATGAAAGATGACCATGCTATCGTTATCCACTTGCCTTGGGATAATTCGTGCCGTGATGTCGCTAACACCGCCACCACGCTTCACCATGCCTTCTGCAATTTCATTGGCCCTAGCAATTAAAAGATGTTTGTTCTCAGTGACTGCTTTTACCGTGGCCTCTGGATTTTTTGCCCGTGCGATTTGTATTTGTCCAATGATATCGGTTCCGATGATCTTTGTTGAGATTTCCCCGTTATTGCGAATCCATTTTGCAGTTTTGCTGGCCGCTGCGATAATGGATGTCTCTTCCACAGCCATAGGAATCACTCGGTCGATGCCGTTAATTTTAAAGTGCACGGCTACACCGATTGGCATTCTGTAATACCCAATGGAGTTTTCGATAAAGTGATCAGATAATCCCATATCCATGGGCATATCGTTCATCAAGTAATCCAGCTCTCCAGAATCAATATACCCTAACTCAAATAACCGTTGATACCGTTGCTCGCGGGTGAGCTTTGAGAAACCATCAAAGGAAGCGGTTTTTGTTTTTTTTGAAGCGGTGGGCTCGTTGTTCTGTTGTTTTGTAACTTCCATTATCTACTCACTTGCCAGTCTGTGTTTTTCAATTCATTGATGTCTTTAGAACCCGTGCAAAACATCGCAACCTTGAGTTCAAACTCTACCTTAGCCATCCAGTTATCAAGGTCTTTTTGGCTTTTTAAAGCCTGCTCTAGAGCGGGTTTTGCAAAGCCAACGGCCTGTGCTCCAACGGCTAAAAGCTTTGCTGCGTCCAAACCCGTGCGAACCCCACCTGATGCCCAGAGCCTTAATTGAGACGTATTTTTTAATCCATTGAGGAGAGATTGCATAGTACCAATTCCCCAGTTTTGAAAAGTTTTTGCTGCCTGATATTGGTAAGATTCCTCACCTGATCTTGCGCCTTCAATGCGTCCCCAATGGGTTCCGCCCAAACCACTGACATCAACGGCATGGACACCTAGATTACTAAGCTTTTTCAATGTCTTAGCAGAAAACCCGCAACCCGTTTCTTTAATCACAACAGGAACTGAGAGACTCTCACAGAGGCGCTCGATAGCGGCATAGCCGCCAGTAAACTGAGGTGTACCTTCGGGTTGCAAACACTCTTGTAACGCGTTTAGATGAACAAACATTGCCTGCGCTTGGATATTGTCCACAAGTCTTTGGATCATGGCAGTTTCAGATTGAATAAGCTGAGCAATCCCAATATTTCCGATGATCATGGCCTGGGGAGCAGACTCTCTTAGCGTCTTCCATTCTTTTGCAGAGTCTGGATCAAGGAGTTCACGCCGCTGAGATCCCACTCCCATCATCCATCCCCGCTCTTGGCAAACTTCTGCAATCATTGCATTAAGAGAGGTCGATTGCCCGTGGCCTGCGGTCATGGAGTTGACGTAAAGAGGCGTCTTAAGCTTTTTGTTTAAGTTGCTTGTTTCAGTAGATATTTGCTCAAAATCAAGATCAGGCAGAGCCTCATGGATGAGCTCGATGTTCTCAAGGCCAGAAAAGCCCACCGCCTGGTTATCAGGATTCATCGAAAGCTCGATGTGGTTTTTCTTGCGGTTTTCAAATTGAGGTATATCCATTGTATTCCTAATTTAACAGCCGAATGATGCCTTGATGCGTCGTAGTTAGGGCATAAAAAAGGGCCATTTCAGAATGACCCTCCTTTATTCTTTGGTCAAAAATTTTTAAGCTTTTTGAACCATTTCAACGATAGCTCTGAAACCTGCTGGATCTAAGATCGCCATCTCCGAAAGTGACTTTCTATCAAACCCAAGATTTAAATTCTGAACACCGTTGATGAATCTTGAATAGTTAAGACCGTATGGTCTAACAGCAGCGTTGATTCTTTGAATCCACAATGCGCGGAACTCACGCTTTCTGTTTTTTCTGTCTCTGTAAGCAAATTGTAAAGCTCTGTCACTTCTCTCTTGTGCGATCGTGAAAGAACGTGATCCTGCAGAGTAAAAACCTTTTGCTCTTTTTAACGTTTTATTTCTTCTTCTTCTGGCTTTTGTGCCTCTAGTAACTCTCATAACTATCTCCTAAAAATACGAAGTAAAATTAAAATACTAATAATCTTTTAACTTGAAGCATGTTTGCATCATTAACATATGCAGGACCTGCAAGTTGTCTCTTCGCTTTAGGTGATTTGCTACTCATAAGATGGCGGCGACGAGCATTTTTTCTTTTCACTTTGCCCGATGGCGTCTTCGTGAAGCGCTTCTTCGCTCCAGAATTCGTTTTGTTTTTCATTTCATCTCCTAACCTTATTGGCGAGGTCTACAAGCTTGCGCAGTCCTACTTTGGGAGCCATATAAAAGTTTATTCCGAACTAACGTTTATAACCCCATTTCCCTTGGGTGAACAAGGGAAAATTACTTATCTTTTGGAGTTTCTGAGGAGTCAGCCTTCTGCTCCTTTTGCTTTACGTTCTCGGCCTGTTTTTTCTTCTTCTGAACTTCCTTTAAGTATGCAGGATCAGGCTGGATTAAGCAAAAAAACTGGCGGCCTTCCATTTTCGGTGGGGTCTCGACAATACCAATTCCTTTAAGTTGCTCCACCACTTTGTCCATAAGGGATTTACCTAAATCTTGGTGAACCATCTCTCGGCCACGGAATCTGAGGTTAAATTTGACCTTGTCTCCGTTTTCTAAGAAGCGCTTTGCGTGGCGAAGTTTAGTTTCTAAATCGTGTTCTTCAGTTCTTGGGCGCAATTGGATTTCTTTAACATCGATAGTGACTTGGTTCTTCTTTGAAACCTGAGCCTTCTTCTTTTGCTCGTACTTGTACTTGCCATAATCCATGATCTTGCAAGTTGGCGGCTTTGCATTCGGAGCAACTTCAATAAGATCTAACCCTCTTGCCTGCGCCATTGCTACGGCTTCTTTTGGCGACATCACTCCAAGCATTTCTCCTTCGTCATCGATGACTCGGACTTCAGGGGCGTTAATTTCAAAGTTCATTTTGAACCCGTCTTTTTTACTCTTATTGCCGAAATCTCTTCTTGGTGGTCGTGGTCCCATAGGTGGGCGATAGCTATTATTGTTGTTCATGCTTCTCCTGTTTAGTTTGTGAAAGA
>CAYXYF010000009.1:6910-71408 GCA_964469265.1 uncultured Bdellovibrionales bacterium | reverse complement strand
AAATTTCCACTATCTAACAGCTTATACATAGACCTTTGGGAAATAGCATGGGTGATTTCAAATTACAAACAGGACTCATTTAAACCCTCAAAATAACCGAAAAAAATAGGTAAACCTAAAAAAATTTAAGACTTTCGGAGCATGAAAAATGAATTTAAAGGCAAGCAAGATCTTATGGGAAAATATTTTCAACTTCAGAGCATCGGCCCATCAGAGCAAAATGGTTTTTTTAAAAAGCATTCCTTTTTTTTCACGCCTAAAACGCAAGCAGCTCGAAGAAGTCTCTCGCATCCTTCATGAAAGAACCTACGCTGAAGACGAGTTTATCTTTGAGATGAATCAGCCAGGCGCAGCACTTTTTCTTATCCAATCCGGTGAGGTGAGTATTGAGGTTCCCGTCGACGAGAGCGTAACGCCCATTGCGATTTTAAAAGACCGATCATTCTTCGGAGAACTGGCGCTTCTTGACGAGTCACCGAGGTCTGCCAGTGCACGCGCAATTTCAAGAACCCACGCGTGGGCGCTGTTTCGCAGTGATCTAATTAAGCTTGCCGACAGTCGACCCGACATTGCTTGCGAGATCTATAAGATCTTAGCAAATATGATCGGTGAGCGTTTAAAGACCACAAATAAACTCTTAAATAATGATCTTAGAGTTTCCCCCGACGTAAAGGTTGCTTAATGACAAGAGAGCAAAGGGGAACGATCTTTAAACTTATCATGGCGGCAATATCCATTATGACTGCCGTCGGACTCCTCTATGCACTAAGGGATTTAATACTTCCTGTCCTAGTGGGAGCAATCTTAGCGTTCCTATGTAAGCCCTTACTCAACTCATTTAAATACCACTGGTTACACGAAGGGGTTCGGGTTTCTGGGCTCGCGATTTTATTTGTTGGTTTTTTATTCAGTGCAATTTGGCTTGTTCGATCCTCACTGCCATCTGATGCAAAAAAGCTAGAGCTGTTGACACGTGTTCAGTATAAGCTCAATGAAAAAACAGATACCTATTTTCAAGTCGACAAGCCAAAGGAAGAACGCGGGGTCATTGCGAAGGTCCTGCATAAAGAATTATCTCCCGTGATAAAAGATATAAATAACTACCTCACTCTAACTCAGTCTCAGCAACAATCTCTTCAAGAGTTTTATTCCAGAGGGCAACTCAAAGAGCAGTATTATCAGTTCTATCTTAAAAATATTGATCATAAAATTTTAGAGGAGCAGCGTGAACCTTCCTCATCGGTATCGAAGCCTGAACCGATTAAATCCTTCACCTTAGCGCGAATCTTAAATGTCTTATCGATATGGATTGTTATGCCCCTTGTTTTTATCTTTCTGCTTTTTGATAAGGGCGAGATCCACAGATACTATGTGCGGTTTATTCCAAATCGTTATTTTGAGCTTACTTTGACGGTTTTTGAGCAAGTGAACCTCGCAATCGGTAAGTACTTAAGAGGTACTGTGCTTGAATGCTCACTAGTGGGTCTAACAATGTTTATTGGTTTATACTTTGTTGGCTTAGATATCCAAGCTGCGTTTTTAATTGGAATGATTGCAGGTGTTACCAATGCGATTCCTTTTGTGGGTCCGTTTGTAGGGCTTGTTGTGGGACTTGCTTATGGGATTATTGCAGAAAATGTTACGCCTCTTATTCCGTTTATGACTGGCGATGACCTCATGATCGGAATTTTAGCGACGGTTCTATTGACTCAGTTATTAGACAATGCCTTCTACCAACCTATTATTTTAGGCTCTGCCGTAAATCTTCATCCCATTGTCGTGGTTTTAAGTGTGGTGGGGGGCTCACTATTGTTTGGATTTGCTGGAATCTTATTGGCGATACCAACAATAGTGGTAATTAAGGTTTCCGTTGAAACCCTCGTTAAGGGGTTAAAAGATTATTACATCATCTAGAGGATAAAATGCCAGCATCATTGTTGCTTGAAAAAATTAAATTCTATAAAAACTTGCTCTACGCATTTTATTTTCTTAATGTCCTTTCTGTCGTTTCAGGGATCGTCCTTAGTGTAAGGCTCTATCAAACAATGAATGAGATCCATTGGGAACTCATCACCACCGCAACTCTAACAATTCTCTTCGGTGTTGTGCTGCCATATTTGTTAATTCTTAGAATTAAATACAGAATCGAACAGTTAAAACGAGAAGTCGAAAAACAAGTTCAATCATGGGTCAAGGGTTGGTTTGAAACCTACAGAGAATTCGGAGAAGACTCATTCCAGAAATCCGAATTCTGGTTAAAGATAATCATGCTTTCCGTAGAACAATTTGCCCAATACAGCACTCACCCCGCAGTCTATATGAGCGCAGAAATTTCAAAAATAGTCCGAGCAGAACTAGAATCTCAGAAAACAAAAACTGCTAACGCTTAAAATTTCACTACCAGCGCTGGCACAACGTAATGCGCCATCTGTGTCGAGCCCACAATCAGCGTGCAGCCATCAAGCAGTTTGGTTTTAGTAAAATTGAAAGTTACTTAACCAGATGAGGCTGGCTAAATCCATTTAGCATCTGCGAAACAAAAGGGAAGGCTGTACCTTTACTATTTAACCTGCATCCAGCTCGTTAGAGTCCCTTGCATTGCTTTCTCAAAAGAAATATTAACCTCTTCTACCTGACTGCGTTTGACAAAGGCTGTGTATCCACCCACTTGGTAGCTCATAGGGAGATAGACTGCAACAAGCTCATCATCGTTTAAAGCCCCTGCAAGATCGGGCGGCATATCGGCTACGCTCTTTTGAGTCATAAAACCAACAAGTTTAATTTTGTTCGGACCCTCATCACGAGATGGAAAGTGTACAACGACGGTTTTTCCTCTGGCCGTTTCATTTCGTGGATTTAAATAATCTGCAAGACTCTTTAAGGAATTAAATATCGTGCTCACCAGTGGAATTCTACTGATAAGACGTTGGATAACGGCGTTAATATACTTTGCGATAAAAAATTCAGATGTTACTCCGATAAAAAATATAATAACAAGACCTACTACTAAGCCTACGCCAGATGGAAGCTGATACTCGGGAGAAAAAGTATTTAACATCTTTCCAAAAATTCTATCAATAGTCTGTCCGAGCCAAATGACAGCGTAAATACTCACAAACAGTGGGAGCAACACGAGTGTCCCTCGGATAAATATTTGACCGACGTTTATCATTTTAAAACTGCTAGGTTTGGAGTTATTCATAGTTTGCTAATTTCTTTCCTCGAGTGTCGAGAGTTTTTTCAACCATTATTCTAAAAACACTTTCTAAATTATTTTGTAGCTCTTTTGATTCAATAATTCCCAACGCGCGAGCAATGGCCTCCAGCGTGGAAACACCTTCATCCTTGATTTTACGTCTTAAAAAGAAAATTCCTGGGGGACTATCAGGAAGCTTGATGTGTAAGGTATCTTTTAAAAATGACTCTCTCTTAGCAACCTTCTGTGCTTGTCTCCAGCTTCCATCTGGAATAATGAGCTGAATTTTGCCGCCTATTTTTTGAACAAGCTCATGCGTAAGGACCTCTGCGTTCTCAGAAGGGTAGAGATAAAGCGGTGTGTGATTTGCAAGCAAGGGGCTTTCAATTTTTTGATCAATAAGACCGCGATAGTGAACGGAGCTATTGTTGAGTAAAAAATTAGCAATTCTTCCTGTGTTAGTCGTGGTGATGGCTTCTCGGTAATGCATAAGGATTGTGACGGGCGTGAGGTTATTAATCCCAACAAGGTGCTCACAAATACAATGAGTATCCTTCATTTTGCACTTGAAACAACGGTTGCCTTTGTTGGCTTTGCGGCTCATAGGATTTCATTTATACCACTATTTTCAAGAGGGCTCCAAGTATGAATATAGACCTTAGGATAGGCTGGGGTGAAAATTTTATTTCATAAGTAAAAATAGAAGGTTATCTTTTATGAAAGCGAGGTTTATCAAGCATGTTTGAAACAATATTTACATTACTTTTCTTGCTGATCGCAGGACACGCGGTCGCGGATTTTGCTCTCCAAACAGATTGGATTGCAACCTACAAGAACCGCCACAATAAGGATACCGCACAGCTGGGACGAAAGGGGCAGGTTGAAACGATATGGCCGTGGGTTCTTAGCGCTCATTCGTTTCATCATGGCTTGATGGTGTTTCTCATCACGCAACGAATTTGGCTGGGAGTAGCAGAAACAGTAGTCCATTGGATAACCGACTATGGAAAGTCTGAGAACTGGTATGGGTTCCATGTTGATCAGTTTCTTCACATTGCGGCTAAAGTAGTTTGGGTTGCGCTTTTGTTTTATCAGTTAGTATAATTACTGAACACATTACTTAAAGCCTAATTAAGGATAAAATATGATCTTTCCCTTTAAGAAGTCAGATGCGGGTGCAGATATCTACATTGATTTAGGCACCGCAAATACTCTCGTTGTTGCTAATCGCCGCGGTCTTATCGTTAATGAACCTTCAGTTGTAGCGTACAAAGAAAATCACGGAAAAAAGAAAATCCTAGCAGTCGGTGCCGAAGCAAAAGAGAAGATGGGCCGAGCTCCAGGTAATATGATTGTCACCCATCCGTTGGTTGATGGAGTTATTGCAGACCTTGATGTGACTGAGACAATGTTACGATATTTTTTCCAAAAACCAGGAGTCGTAAAATTTTTTAAAAAACCCACAGTGGTTGTCTCACTTCCTTACGGAGTGACAGATGTTGAGAAAAAGGCCTGCATTCAAGCTGGTATAGCCGCTGGTGCTAAAAAAGTTTTTGTTATTGATGAGCCGATGGCTTCAGCGGTGGGCGCAGGTTTACGAGTTGATCAGCCGAAAGCTAGTATGATCATTGATATCGGTGGCGGAACAACAGAGGTTGCAGTGATTTCTTTATACGGAATTGTTCATTGCGAAGCCGTTCGTGTCGGGGGACACGGATTTGACCGAGACATTGTGGATTATATCAAAAAAACTTTTAACTTAATCATTGGTGACCAAACAGCAGAGAAAGTAAAACTACAGGTCGGAACCGCCTTAGAAGACCGCCCTGTACTTATGACAAACTTAAAAGGCATTGACGCCACAGCGGGCCTTCCTAAATCCATTGAAGTGACATCAAAAGATATCGGCAAAGCGATGAATGGTTCACTTTCTATGATCATTGAAGCTGTTCATAGAACGCTTGAAAATATCCCGCCAGAACTTGTCTCTGATATTATTGAAGACGGGATTGTCTTAGCAGGTGGGGGAGCCTTGATTAGAGATCTTGATGAACGTCTCCGCCGCGAGATTCGGGTACCGATCCGCTTAGCTGAAGATCCGCTTTTGACCATCGCAAAAGGCGGAGAGAAAATTATTGCTGATCGAGAGTTTCTGAATAAGGTAATGATTTAACGTCAATAGTACCGATATTCTTCTTAAGAGTGTTTGATCCAAACACATCGATATCGTCAGCCTGAAGCTCTTCTTCAGGAATCGTCCACTGAATTACAATATGATCTAAATGATGTATGTGATCGGACTGTGCAGGTCGTTCGATTCTTTTTAGATTTAACGACTGCTTGGCCCAGATCGATTTGTTTCCGATTTTATGAATGCAGGCAATTCGTGTCAATGCAAGAGTCTTGCGATTGGATTTAAATATATAATCTCCAGAAGGTGTTAACCGAACCATAGGAGCAATATCGGAGTTTAAAAAAAGATCGCAGGTTAAATCCGCGTTCGTTTTGCCATTAAGGGTGACTTGGATATTTCCTGTATAAACCCTTTCATTCGGTTGAAGCTTAGCAAGATCGTAGCTTGTCTTTGAAGGGGCAGAGCAAGAACTCAGGAAAAAAGATATTATTATTATGCTTAAAATATGAAACATGTAGCACTCCTTTGAAGGAATGCTACGAAAGTGCAATTACGGGGTCAATTATAAAACTATTTATTCTGAGTCTTTAATGCGGCTTCTTCCGCAAGAGACATTGTCCGTCCATTTTGGATGTTTCTTATTTTTGCTGGACGAGCTTCAACAAACAACTGACCGTCTGGCAGTCTCTGTATTGCAAGCTCAGGGCTTAAAACAATCTGCTGAGTTCGCGGATTAAATGAATATCCCTTGGGCCCTCTCGGAACGATCTGTCGGTCTTCAAGCTTTGAGCCTTTTGCTCCATAGGATACCGTAAAGTTCACGTCGGGAATAAAATCTAATTGAATAACCTGTGATCCCACTTGTTGCACTAACTGCTCACCAAAGATTGCTAAGGCTTGTCCAAATGTATTAGAACAAAGATCTGCCATAATAGCTCCAGAGCGTGCTATAAGAGCTGGGAATTTGTATTGAGGACCGTTCCCATCCACACGACAACGTGCTGAGTTGTTTTTTGCACTCGGCAAAGCCGCTGCGATAAGAACTTTGCTTTCGTCCCCACCTTTTGCATCAATAAGATAATCATAAAAATCATCAGAACTCATACTTGGTGTGACGTCATCGGCATCAGTTAAGAAAATAACCACAAGGTAAGCATCTTTCTCATAAAACCCACCATTAATAGTTTGATTCTTCGCTTCGTTTGAAATCACTTCAATAACGGGAGAAAAAGATTCTTCTGCTTCTGGACCCCACTGAATACCAATGGCAACAGTGTTTCTTAAGACATTTTTCGCATCTGGTGTGTCCCTTGTAATATACGGAGCACCTTCGATGAGATTGCCATTCTTGTCTTTCAGTGGAATAAGCTCGCCTAAGGGGTTCATCTTACGAACACCTGAGGTTCCATAACTGTGTTTGTCATTGAGATACACGCGATCGTAAATAGGCACTACGCCAATCTTATAATCAATTCGAGGGTTATTAAAAAATTTATCGGCAAATAATCCAATATTAGCTTTCAACTTCTCTTGATGCGATTTCATTGATCCCGAGTTGTCGACAACAAACAGAATATTTACTTTCGGCTCAGAGATCGTTTTGGTTTGCCCCGCGGTCAGTTCCACTTTTGCGATTTTTTCAGCAGGGGCTTGAAGACGCGGGTTTATGGATTTTTTATTGCAAGCAACAATTGTGAGTAATGCCAATGCGGCAACACCTAAAGTAATTCTTCGTGTCTTCATGACTTTTCTCCGTTCGGATTGCAGCGGTTAGTTCTAACCTCATACTTTCCGATTTCATCTAGCCAAACTTCACCGCTGCCTTGTTCATCAGGAAAAATAAGAATGTCTGACGCTTTTCTTTTGTCAAACTTAAGCTTTGCGGTTTTCTCAGGCTTTTCATAAACAAATGAGCGCTGAGCAACTTCCACTTCGATAATTTTTAATTTGTTTAAGTTTCTTTCAATTTCTTTAAGATCCGCTTGCGCCATTTGCTTCATGCGGTTGTAAGTGATCTTGCGCGTTTCTTTTTGAATATATCGAGGAAGCTTAGTTAGGTCCTTACCCAATTGTTCCGAACTTTTAATATCTTCTTTTGCAAATCGGTTTACCCAATGGGCAACAAATTCAGATTTTGGGTTATTTACGATATCTTCTAGAGCTTCTACTCGAGGAAGCATTTCGGCTTTAAATAAAGCAATCTTGTCAAATGCGCCTTTGTAATTGCATATTCTAAGATCTAAATATGCACTTAGCACATAGGTTTCAGGACCGATAAAAGGCGCAAAGACGGGGTTAAAAATAGACTTCAGTGCTGCAAGAGCTTTGTCATAATCTTTTTGTCTGGTGTAAGCCCATGCCTTTTCTTCTACAGACTCCACCCAATAGTCAGAAGTTTTAGAAACCTTCGCATAGTACTCGATAGCATCAACTAATTTATTCTGTCCGTAAAGCTTTCGAGCTTTATTGAGGTTTTTAAGATCTTCAGACTGAACTGTTTTTTTAGAAGCCTTAGCTTCCGCAACAGTTGATGATCCGCTAATGATAGCAAGACCAAGCAGAATGTAGAGTACAAAATACTTTATCATAATAAAATACCGACAGCGAGCATGCCTTGGATATTATTTTGACTTCTGTTATAGGTACCAATTAAGTCTTGATAAGCTTCATATCGAGCTTCAAGGCGAGCTGAAAAGTTCTGAGTGACCCATATTCCCATTCCAAGGCCTGCTGTTAGAACATCTGATTCTCCAGAATTAAGAATCATTTTTCCATATCCTGCAAGAGTGTAAATATCAAAATGTGCCACACTCATATCAAAAAGATTTAGTTTACCGTAAATGGGAGAATAGGTGAATGTCACCAGACCAACATTTTCAGGGAAGTCCACATCAGGAACTTGGTTGGCAGCAGCAGGGTCAATGGCTTGAGCTCTTCGTGCAGCATCGTATTGAGCTTTTCCTTCATTCGTTAGTTCATTGAAATAGTGTTGATACCGTACGCCAACGGCAAATCTTGGACTGAAGTGAAAATCCAGTATTCCGCCAAGGTGCTGTGTTGTAACATAACTATCTCCGCCAGCGCTATAACCATAAGTACCAGCGAGTTCAAAGCGGTTATGCAGGTCCACAATTCTGTTCTGAACAATTCGAACTTTTTTATCTTGGCTGATATTTTTTACTCTTTCAGCAAAAACTTTATTATCACCAAGGGTTGCAAAATCTTTTTTAAGTGATTTCTTTTGAGATGCAAACGCCGCTGATGAGAATGCTACCGAAAGGATCAATGTTAAAAGTGTAAGTTTTTTCATGACTTATTCTCCGAGTTAGCTTTGGACTGGTTTGCAGCCTCTTGAGCTTTTTTAGCCGCTTCAGTGGCAGCTTTTTCTTGTGCTGCCTTTTCTTCCGCGGCTGCTTTCTCAGCCTTTTCTGCTGCGGCTTTAGCTTCACAATCTGTGTGGTCAATTTCAAATTGCTCGTCGATTGCTGTTTCTTTAGACTTATTGTTTAAAGTCGAAACAACTTTAAGGTTTAGCTTAGATGCTTTTGCTGTATTTGCTTTGGCATTACAGGTTGGTGTCCAAGTTAATAGACAATTTAGTTTTGAGTTTTTCTCGTTTTCAGAGATACACTCTATAGACTTTTCACCTGCGAGGTTTGCGATTTCCTTTTCATTTTTAATTGATAGGGCAGATAGAGAGTTTGAAGTCGCAAGGCTAAATGCTATTTTATTTTCTTTTCCAGCGATAATCTTCCTGTCTGCAGATGCAAATTTAACATCCGCAGGTTGTGAGCTGTATTCGGCGTCAAAGCACTCTTGGGTTACCCCTGATAGAATGGTTGCAACGCTGTTTACTCTTATATTTAAACAAAGCTTAACTGTTGCTGCGTTTTGATCGATGTTTCCTTTTCTGTCTCGATGTTCAGGGAGTCTTTCTAAGTCCAAAACATGAAAGAAAGTAAATACACCATCTCCATTATAAGCAGGATTTTGTTTGATCGCTAAGTTTTGGGTTTCATAGACGGAGGCATCAGCCATAAATGCTTCTGTATTTGTATACATTTGCTTAGGGAACATGATTTCCGGAATTCCTGAGCCATTATAGTTTGGATCTTTAACTGTGACTGAGAAGGCTACTTTTTTGCCTTCCTGTGCTTTTATCCCTTTTAAGCCTGACGTTCCTGTGATTTGTGGGGTTTGAAGATCACGGTTTATGGTAACCGTAATTTCTTTGACTTCTCGCGCTCCTTTTTTACCAAAAGCATCGTAGAGTGCAACAACGTCAAAGCGTTTTTGAGTAGAATTTCTTCCAGTTGGAATATTTGTTTCTTTAGGGCTCCAGCTAATTCTTAAAGTGTCGTTTGAAATTCGTTGTACTGTTGGTTGGTCTGAGCCTTTAAAATTTTCAATTCCCATCGATGTAATTTTAGCTGGGTTGTCTTGTGATAATTGAACAGCTTTGACATCAAAATGGCTGCGTTTGTTTACTGCAAAAACTCCATAGTTTTCTTCACTACCACCCATTACTTCTAAGCGTAAAAGGGGAGCTTCATAAACGCTACCATCTGACGGTTCTTCGTGTAGAGGGACTCTTTTAACTGCATCATATTCCTTAAGAGGATCTGAGCTTTGTCCAGCACAAGCGACAAGCGCCATCGTGAGCGTCATTTTAATTAAGTTTTCAAAAACGTTCTTCATAAACTTCTCCTGGCCCTTTATGTGCCAACACGTCTTAAGACGAATGGATAATTAACTTTTACGACAACTCCACCGCGAGGATTTGGGAACTTCCATGATTTGAGCCGTGAAGTGATACATCCTTCAACTATCTTTGAATGTAAGCTTGTGTTTGTGATATCCGCTGAAGAAACATAACCATTAGCTGCGATAAAAAACTTCATGGAAACGCGGCCACCCATTTTTGGATTTGTTTGAAGACCTTGCTCGTAACAGTATCTGATTTCACCAATATGTCTTTCGATGACTGCCGAGATTTCGTTTCTTGTGAGGCCGCCTTCAACTAAAGCCTCAGATTTCACGGGTTGGAAAAACGAGCCAGACGATCCAACTAAAGAAACCTGACCGTATCCAGCTTGTCCGCCACCTTTGCCTTTTGTTCCGTATCCGCCGCCGCCGTCCGCTCTTTGCCCTTTGCCCACTGGCGCCGCAGTGAGGCCTTTACCATAGATTGAGGCTTGCATTCCGCCGCTTCCAGCGTTTCCGCCACGACCAACACCTTTTGATGTCGCTACATTATTTAAGTTAAGTCCGCCCTTTTGGCTCCCTTTTGAAAGAGAACCTAAAGCGCCAAGAGCGCCCATCTGATTGAGTGACATTTCTTTAGTCGTTACTTTTGCTTTTCGTGTAGTTGCTGTGCGAGCAGCACGAGGCGCCGTTTTTCTATTAGAGGCCTTGACAACTTTTCTTTTTGATTTTGTTCGTTGTTGTTTTGCTTGTCGAATTGGCTTTGGCTTTTCAACTTTTGGTCGCTCAATGATTTCTACGACTCTGATCTCTTGAACCTTTGGCTTAATGAAGTGGCCAGTAATTAATAACACCACCAATAAGGCCGATGCATATCCGCCAATGTACTTAAGGGATAAAAGAAAGAAGGGTTGCGTATCGTCTTTTGAGTGCTCAGCTGAGGTCGAAAACTTTTTAATCTCTTTAACATATTTGAGTCGTCCGACTTTTCCTATCTTAACTGGCTTTTCAATAACGTCAGATTTTTTTACTTTTTCTAAAAGAGTGTAATCAATATTTTCAAGGTCCAAGAATTCAAGGTCGTCCGTGGTTTCAATTCGGCGAGTATCGAGTCTGTAAATTATATGAAGAGGAGCATTGTCTTGCCAGTCTATGACACGAACAACTTGTCCGCTTTTATTTTCAAGAACAAACTTTCCTTCCTCGATAATTTGTTTCTTACTTGTTTTCTTTTTCATAACTTACCTAAGACTTCCAGATCGTTCCAATCGATCTTTAAAGTTTTTTCTTACGCCAATGAGATCATCTAGTGCTTTATCACTCTCAACTGTAGTAATTGCTTCAGTGGAATAAACATATTTCCCGCCAACCGTACGGTCTGTAAAATCAACGCTTGTGCTGAGCTTTGGCTTAGGCTTCTTAGAAGATTTTCCTTTAGGTGCGCCCATTGCGTTTTGTGCAGCAAAAACTGTAAGAGCAAATAGAATGGAAAATGCGATAGCTAGTGTTTTCATCTACTTACGTGCTCCTGTGTTGAGGTCACTTAACCTAGCGTCTAAGTAAGCAACCATTGGACCATCATTGAGCTTCGTTTCTATTTCCTTCATCTTCTTTAAGTGTCTGGAATCAAAAGGATTTTTTGCTACTAAACTTCTTACACTATCGAGTTCTTGTGACAATTTTTGGCGTTGTTGACGTTTTTTTGTAAGAGTCAAAGCCTTGTAATTTAATTTCTTTGCAACGGCGTTAACTGCGGCAAGTTCTTCCGTAGCTAACTTGCTTCCCGCGCTCTTTGTTTGAGTTGAAAGATCCATAATATCCATGATGATAGAGTCTTCACGCTTGTTCCAAAGCTCGTCTGTCTTGCTTAAAAGAAGCTGACTCTTCTCGTTGTAAGGAGCAACTTGTGCTTCGATAAGCTTTCGGTATTCAGCCCTTTGCTGAGCTTTTAAACCTTTTGGTGTAGGAAGTTTTAAAATGTCTTGAGCTAAGCGTTTGTTCTCTGCGCTGAGACTTGAGAGGCCCACAAGCTGGAGTGTGAAATCTTTTTTACGGATTGCTTGGTCGGTTGCTCTTTCAACCTTTGCAATAAGATTAATTCTCTCTTGAATGGAGTTTTTTAAATTTTTTGGACCACTAGAGCGCAACTTGTGTCGTGATAGTTTTCTGATATCAGCATTCATATCAGCAAGTGCGTCAATGCGTTCAATCTGCTGGCCTTCGAAAGTGGCACTTGAGCCTCTTTTTCTTAAAAGCTGTTTTTTAATGCTCGCTGAGCGGCCATGTTCATAGGCCATTAAGCCAGCCTGCATATAAAGCTTTAAGTTTCCAGATAGAAGTGAGCTATGCTTATTAAAGGCCTTTGTTTTGTTTTTTGAAAGCCTCACAATACTAAAGGCAACCTCACGTTGTAGTGTTTTGTTTCGGGAATGAGAGATGAATTTCTCGTAGTGCGAAATAGCACTGTAACCAGCAAGCTCTGCTAATGTTCCTAGTTTCAAGTAGTAATCAGCAGTTTTGTTTTTTGCAGGTTTCACACGTTTGTATGTTGAGTAAGAGCTTTTGAAGTGAAATTTCATTTCATTGGCCCATGTGAGCTTAATGAGAGCTTCATTTTTCTCTTCAGCTGTTACGCCCTTGGCGTTGTAAATAGCGTTTGAGCTAGCAATAAGCGCCTCGACGTCTTTAATTTTTACGGCAATTAAGGATCTGTGCTTGTAGAAATTGATCTTGTCAGCATTGGTAGCGCCTTTTAAATTGGCGTTAACTAACTTTTTATATTGGCGCTCAAGTTCAGAGTCAGAGGCTTTGTCATTGTTGATCGCATTTGCAGCTTGGTTTAAAATCGATTTTCTAGCAATGACTAAAAATTCGGAACTTCGTTTAGGAATTTTTTGGGCATATTCTAAGGCCCAGCTTTCGATCTTTTCATCGTCTTTAATAATCACCAACGTATCTAAACTAAGATCTGCGGACTTATCTTTAATTGATTTTGGGCCAGATCGAGATGTTAAGGCGATTTCTCTAAACTTGTTAGCAGCTTCAGAGTGTTTCTTTTTTTCCAGAAGAAGATGCGCAATCTGATACTCAACTTCGAGTGCTTTTTGTCCTTCAGGGTTTAATTTCATATATTGAGCGTAGGCTTCGTCTCTGAGGTCAACGAGCTTTGATTGCTCTGCCACATCAATTGCCCCAAGAAGTGATCCTTCAAAAATCGTATTGATGTTTCGATCTTTGGTTTTTTTAGATTTATCTTTAAGGTATTCAAAGGAAAGTTCAGCAGACTTTTTATAGAAAGTAAAAGCTTCTTTAAATTGCTTCCTTTTGTGAGCAGCAATACCTGCCCAGTAACTCAGTTCAAGATCAACGAAATTATCCGTGTAGATCTGGTATGCAGAGATAAGCTGAGCTGATGGATTAACTTCTTCTGCTTTACCCCAATCTGTTATAATTTTTCTTAGTTGTTGTTGTAGGACTTCACAATTTTTTGCATCTTCGCAGTCTCTTTTTAGCATTTTAGCTGCAATGTCGATCTCTTTTACTGTGGCGGTTTTTTTGCCAAGATCATACTGAATTCTTGCGATTTTAATTTGACCTTCGATTTTTTCATCGCCACGGTTTTTCTGGCTTCCAATAATAGACCAAACTTGAAGAGAGCTGTGTTTCTTTCCACCGCGGTCAAGTTCGTTAGCAAGATAAGTGAGGTTTGATTCTTTCACATTTGCAGGGGATACCTCGATAAGAGTTTGGATATCAGCAGCTTTGATGTCGTTTCTAGCAAAGAAGGTTGCAAGATCACGAGAGGCTTCTTCTTGAAATGAACTATCGTGGCTGCCATCAATTCTTTTAAAGGAATTTGTATCTTTAAGGAGGTTAGTCATCAGTCGAATCGAGGTTTTAGTATTTCCTAGATGGAATTGCGTCCAAGCAATTCTGTAGTTTGCATAGGACTTACGTTTAGACGCCTTAATCTTAGCAGAAGCTCTGAAATGACGGAGGGCTTTACTGAACTGACCGCTATTGTATTCCATATCGCCAGCTTCAATAAAGGCTTCGGCAACAACTTCTCCACTATAACGTTTTCTATCCTTAATAATTTGTTCAAAAAGTTTTTTAGATTTACTACTTTGCCCAAGAAGACGGTTGAGGTGAGCCATTTGAAGTAAAATTCTTCCCTGAGTTTCACCTTTTGCGACTTTAAATGCTCTGTCGTAAAGCGATAGGGCAGTTTTTCTGTCCTTATCAATTTCTTTTTTGTAAGTTGCTTCGCCCTTTCCTTGGTTTTCCATTGCGTAGAGCCTAGCTCTTTCGGAGTGAAGGTCAGCTAAACGGATTCGAAGATTTTGTTGTGAAACAGTCTCTTCGGAGACACCCATAACTTGGGTTAACTTTTCAATCAAACTTGTATGTGCTGCAAGGTCCATCTGCTGAGCACTTACAGTAGTGGAGTGTGATATCAATATTGATACGATCGCGATTACAAGTTTATTCATAACACATCCTTTTGTCTTAGGCCTTACTTTGGCATCGCTGCAAACTTATACTGATTAAATCCTGCGCTTCCACCCGCTTGAATCACTGGGCTAAGGACATCAAAGTCAATACTTCTATCTGCCTGGATAATAAGTGAGTTTTTAATATCATCGGACTCTGACTCTTTTGATTTTCTAGCCTCGATGAGCTGGGTGACGAGATCTCTGAATCTTATTTCTTTTTCGTCAACGAAGATCTTGTTTCCCTCAAGCTTTACGACGGTACCCATGGTGAGGATTTCGGCCTGCGTTGCGGTTGGAAGAGTAATTTTGTTTGATGCGTTCACACTATGCGAATCACCACTGTAGTTTGACAATAAGAAGATAACTAGGATTGCAAAAGCATCGATAAGTGCAGTCATATTGATTGAAAACACTAAATTCTTTTGCGCACGTGTAGATTTTTTCTTCACTGCGCCTTGATTGGCGAGAGGTCCGCGCATAACTTGTGAATTCAAAATACTTTTAGACATAAAAACCTCTAACTTTTTATAACGGCGATAAGCCGATATCTTTAATCTGAGCCGCTTTGAGTGAGTCCATAATTTGGATCACACTGTCATAGGAAGTATTACGAGCTGGCATTAAGAGGGCGATTTCAAGCCCGTTTGTCTGGGCAAGCTCTTCCATTTTCTGCTTTAGTAAATCTATGTTCGGCTGACCTCGTCTTGATGAAACAACCTGATCCTTTAAAGACTTCTTTGTATTCTTAAACGAAAGAATAACGTTAGATTTCTCATCGACGGTTAACCAAACAGATGGTGGGTTCTTTGTTTCTTCTTGGCTTTGTCCGCCGACCGCTTGAGAAGTCTTTACTTGACCGATTTGTATCCATACCACTGTCATCAACAGAAAACAGATACATACCGCTAACACGTCAAAGACAGGGTAGAGGTTCATTTCTACATCAAGAGATTTTTTATTTTGTTCGCCTACGACGCCCATAATACGTTCCTTGCTTTTCTTAAAAGTTAATTACTTCAGAATACGTTTTTTAGTTACTGGCTCGTAACCATAGCTTAACCAGTTAAAGATCATCAGAGAGCTTTGGTTGATATCTTCTTGCAACGAAGTTGCGCGGTTTTGGTATACTGCATACATAACAAGGGCAGGGATTGCCATTAACAGACCATAAGCTGTTGCATACATCGCCATTGAAATACCTTGAGATAATAATGTTGCTTTCTCAATAGGGTTTGAGTTTGCAACCGCGTTGAACGATCCAATAAGACCGATGATTGTACCCAATAATCCAGCAAGGGTACCGATGTTACCGATAGCTGCGAGGAAACCAGTACGCTTTTCTAAGATAGAGTTTTCAGAAAGTAGAACTTCATCCATTTTGGATTGGATTTCTTCTTTTCCACCCATATCCATTGCTGCTTGAACACCAGCTTCAATGACTCTTCCTAGGGTTTGAGACTCGCCAAGAGCTTTGGCTTTATTTAAAACCGTAGTCATATTGCCTTTTTTTATGTCAGCCTCGAAAGCCTTAGCTAACTTCTTGTTTTTCAACCTGCGCTTTAAGTAGAGCGCGTTAAATCTTTCAGCAATAATTGCTAATGATACGATTTGACCAATGAAGATGATCCACATAACGAATCCACCGTGGTCGAATGCTTTCGAAATATTTGTAATGAAATCCATTTTATACCTCTTTTTTGTGTATTAACTTTTTGGATCTCTTCCTTAAAAAAGAATCCACCGGCAACCTTATGAGCAAGGCCAGTGCCAGCGTTAACGAGCGCCTAGGTTGATTACAGGCAAATGATGGATGAATAATTTTTACGCAACGGTGACGTAAAACGTCGCAAAATGAAAGATGAGCGGTTTTGGGAACTAAGAAGTTTACTCAAGATAGCCGTAGATTCTTGCGGTAGAGATAACCAAATCTTGGCGAATGATATCGCTCTCTTCGTTAGAATTTCCAGAAGAAGCTGTCAGTGTTTGCTGACTCAGCGTACGAAGAAGTGTGTAATCTTGAGAGCAGCCTTTGAGGAGTGCCTTTTTGATTCCGTAAAGATGGGATGGTCTTTTTAAATATCTCTGATCAAGTTTCGTTTCATGAATTAATTTATCGATTAAAACTTCCATTGAGCTGAGAGGTGTTTCGGTCATGGAAAATCCACCAAAATTAGCTGAAGCTACTGTTGCGGTAGCGAGAATTAAGCACTTCATAATGAGCTTGCCGATGAAATTGAGTCTCATGGTAACCTCTTTTTGGTTGGATGTGTTCTACCATGAGTTTGTCTTTGGAAAAGGGGAGAGTTGGGCTCTTGTTTAAAACTACAAAATGGCTGGCCAATTCCCGCTCAACGGCTGTCAAAGGATTCGACATTTTTATATTTTAAGTCTTCGCTATTGCAGTACATGGGTATCGTCTTTGCAAGTTAAAAGACGAGGCTAACTTCAAAGACAAAGGGTAACTAATATGGGAATTAAAACTCTATTAACAATGACTTCAATCCTTTTACTCTCTGTAAATGCGTTTTCCATGGGTGGTAAAAACAAAAAAGATGCTCCATCAGACACAGTCGCATTTCCACACGGAGCAGGCTCCAACTTTGTTTTTTTGGATTTAGGTGACTATCTCAATGATAATAGCAAGTGGAACACTGACGTAAAGGTCACCTTGCTCCATTACAACACTTACAGAACAATTGCTAAAAAGCGACTGGGAGAAATGTACAAAAATGGGCAAAGCAAGTTAGCGGTCATGCTCTGGTATATTGAAGATGGCGCAAAGTGTACCTATTACTCCCACGTCGTCTGTCCTCAAAAAGGAAAAATTCATAAGGATATCGAAGAAAATATAAAGAAACTGATTGAAGACGCTGACAGTGAGAATTTTGACACCTTAATTTTTAGATTTGCAGCTCAACACAAAGCCGATCCACTCTCTGAAGACTATCAAATCCACAGAGTCGAAGACACATGGAATCTGATAGATAAAACCATTCCCATCGTAGAAGCCGCAGCAAAGGGTAAAAGGATAAAAATCCTCTATGATTTAGGCGTGGAAACCATGGGGCATCCTTTCTCCAATCGTTCTGGCGCCCAAGAATTTTTAAATTCTATCTGGAGACGTTATATTAATAAATACTCTACAGATAAGACCGTGGGTTTCACGTTTAATCATGCCCACGGAAAAGCTGTTGAAAACTCGCTTCGGGTTTATGATTCCTCAGGGCAGTGGCCAAAGTATATCGGTGTTGATATTTACTCTGATCCTTCAAAACACCTAGGTAATCTTGCGTCAGCCCTCGGAAGGTTCGGAAAAGCTTCACATCCAGTGATTGTGACAGAGACCTATTACAACAGCGAAAATATGGCCAAACACTTCCGAAACGCAAAGAGCAAACTCAACCTTCAGTTCATTCTTCAGTGGCCTCTCTCGGAAGGTTCAAACACTCCTCACTCAAGCAATCCAGAAACACCCTCTATTGCGGCTTATATTCCATTAAACAACAATAACACTTCTGGCACCCGAGTGGTCAGGCACAACGAACAACCTGAGCGTGTTAATGACAAAAAGATTGAGTTTATAAGAGCGCCAATTAGATCGGATCCAATAGTTAAGACACCTGTTAAAGCCCAGGAGAAAGCAAAAAAGGCCAACATCGTAGCGAAAGCACCAGCAAAGGCAGTAGCGCAAAAATCAGTCAAAGCAGCGCCAAAAGCAGTTGTTGCAAAATCTGTTGCAAAAGCACCAGTTAAAAAAGTCACTGTTAAGACCGCGCCAAAAGCAAAAGTTGTTACAAAAGCACCAGCAAAAAAGGCAGTAGCGCAAAAATCTGTCAAAGCAACACCAAAAGCAGTTGTTGCAAAATCCGTTGCCAAAGCACCAGTTAAAAAAGTCATTGTTAAGGCAGCACCAAAAGCAACCGTCGTCTCAAGAACGCCAATAAAAAAGACTGCGCCGAAAACAACAAGGGCGTCGACATCAAATATTTCAAATCGAGCGTCCGAAGTGAGTTATCAGCTTAAATAATCTTACCAATCGATGGGGTGGTAATCTTTTAAAAACTTACCACACCAATGGTGACCCGTTAATATTCCATCAAAAATGGGATCGCAAATCCGTGCCGCACCGTCGACAATATCTAACGGTGGTTGAAAGTCATGAACAGTTTGTTTGTACTTGGCTAAGGTAACGGGATCCTCGTCTGTGACCCATCCAGTATCAACTGCATTAGTAAAGATGCCGTCCTTTACTAGATCACCAGAGATTGTGTGCGTGAGCATGTTTAATGCGGCTTTAGCCATATTTGTGTGCGGGTGCCGGTCCTCTTTTTTAAAACGATAGAACTTACCTTCCATTGCAGTCACGTTGACAATGTGTTTTTGTCCCGTAAAATCTCGTCTCATAATCGGCGCAAGCTTACTACACAACACAAACGGGGCGACGGAATTCACCAACTGAACTTCTACCATTTCTGGCACTTCAACATCTTGAAGTTTCAGACGCCAACTGTTTGTAGTGCGTAAATCCACTTGCTGAAGATCAACATCCAGCTCTCCACTCGGAAAAATTTCTTCAACCTTAAGAGAGTGATCATAGTTGTAAGGTATCTGTGATAATTGTGCTGAACTGCTAATGCCAATGGCAGGCTTCATTGAGGTGCTCCAGCTCACAGGAAGGGTTCCACTACTGTCAGCGGCGGATATCGTTCTGAGTTCGGATTTACAGTTTTCAAAAGAACTGAGCAAATGCTGAGCTTCGCTAGGAAGTTCATCAAAGGCCTTCAGTTCATTGGGGAGAAGGTGAGTATAAAACCCTGGGGGGCGCCGAACTGTTTGAGCTGCATTGTTAATGAGATGGTCTAAACGGTTCAGCTTTTGTTCAAGGTAACGAGTAAAAATCTCTACACTCGGGGTGTGTCTGAGGTCTAACCCATAAATTTCAAGACGGTCCTTCCAGACATGATAATCCTCTTCCCGAGAATACCTTAAGGCCGCATCTACGGGAAAGCGGGTGGTTGCAATAACTCGCGCTCCCGCTCTTAAAAGCATAAGCCCTACATGGAATCCGATTTTAACCCGCGATCCCGTCAGTAACACCACCTGACCATCAAGGTTCGCTGTTTGAAAACGCTTTTTATAATTATAGTCGCCACAACGTTTGCACATACTATCATAAAAAAAGTGAAGGGTATTAAACTCAGCCTTGCAGACATAACAGTTCCGGTAGCTCTCAAGGACTCGTTCTTCGTTTTGATAAGAGCTATTGAGCTGCGTTGGCGCTTCAAAGACAGGATTTTCTCGGGCTTTTCTGATTCCCGTTTGAGAACGGTGAAAACGATCTTTGATAACTTTACTTAAACGAACTTCTCTGGCGATCGCTTTGTGGCGAATCCGTTGTTCATTCCGATGTGGGCGAGATAACCTTCCAGCAGCGATGAGTAGGGCTTTTCGATGGTCTTCTTTAAGCTTTGCAAATTCGGCTGGGTCGTTATTTAGTCGCTCTAAAACGTCTATTAGTTTTTCGATATTAAATTGATTGTTAAAACTTTTGTGATCCACGCACGGATTTATAGCTATTAATATTAAACTGGTAAAGCAATATTAATTAAATAAGCTAGAGCATGCGCCACGGGGTAAGGTCTTGGTTAAAACACTTGATTTTACTACGTAGATTAGAGGGTTTGGCCGTACTATCTGGTGGTAAGCTCTTGTCAGCTCTCGGGCCATTTGCATTTCCAATTGACTATTTAAAAATAGTGTTGCGCTTCTCATCTCGCGCACCCCGAATTCTTCAGGGGATACGGGGTTCATCTGGCGTTCTACGAGATCCGCCACTCTTTCAATTCTTTGGATTTTCTCGATCACAGACAGGCTCCGCGGAGATTGATCAATCAGGTTGTGTTTTGCCAAGAGTTCGGATTCAAACTTGTCTGCGTATTCATTAAGTTCCTGGATAAGAGCTTTTGCTTTAAAATTGGTATTTCCGATGGATCTTCCGTAAAGATCATAGAGGCGCTCGGAAAAATTGCGCTCGTTTGTATAACCAAATTGTTGAAGAGCTTCAAGATGAGCTACTTTCTCAAAGTCATGGTACAAAAGTTTTTCTCTCACTATGTGTTCAGGAATATCTTTAAAGTAAGTGTGCTTATGTTGGTGATAAAGATACATACCTAGACGGGTCACATTCTGAATGTGATTGTTTGTATGAGTCTTAAAGTCATTTATGGTATTAACGTACTGAATATCATGCTTTTCACGAGCTGAAATCAGCAAAAAACCACAAACTATCAGACACATGTAAAGATAGTTTTTGTTAAGTGTCGCTATATCGATTCTCATCCCCTTGAGTGTATTAAAAAGCAACACTTGGGCCATCGTATCTTTAGTGTCTCAAAATGATACGCTTTTTTTGAAACAACAACAGTTGTGCAACAGTTGAGTGACGTTTTTGGTTTGCCACGCGATCAAACACTGTACTTCTTAAACACCCGTGTTTTCATTTTCATAATCCCAGATCTTTCTTCTCAAAAATATCGATGTTTCAGTTGCTGGTCTTAAAATGGCATTAAGTAAAGATGGAGCAAAAGGAAGAAGGAGAAACAATGAAGTCTTTAATCATAGCATTAGCAGTATTACTTGTCGCAGACGGGGCATTTGCTGGAAAACTCAATCTCTTGGGAAGGACAGCAAAGGTAGTCAATTCAACTCACGAGTCCCCTAGGTCCCTTAAGCTTAAGATTATCGACGGTCTGGACTTTGTTGAGGACAATCGAAATCGCGGATTGTTACACAGAGTTTTTAAAAATGACACTTTTGAAAAGGTCGCTTTCACAAGACAAAGTGGTTATGCCGAAATCAGAGGCGTCACAGGTTATTACGACAACGGTCTTAGAAATTATTATTTAAGAATAGAGCTTGATGGCTACTCTGATGATGAAATCAGATTACTCGCAAGGCATTTGCACGATTCTGGCATTGTACGGTTCAACACAGGCTCTAAATCCCTTGAGATCAATCTCTTAAAGGATTTAAAAAACACAAATCAGTTAGATAAACGTTTGGACGATATTGGAGAGAAGCTTGCTGACTTTTTTAGAAGAACTGATGCTAGCAAAAATATGGTCAACGAAGTCATCGCAACAAGAAAAAGCGTCTATGGAATTGAAGGTGCAAGATGAGATATTTCAGCCTACCTTTAGTATTTTCATTATTTGTTTCAATTATCGCAGAAGCAGGTGTTACTTCACGAGCGTTGCGAGCGGCGCTGAGCTCTTCGCATAAGAAAAACGCACCGTTGTTATCAGAGTTAGATGTTTCAGATGCTCTTGCAAGATCACGTCAAAGATTATTCAATGAAAAATCTGGCGAAATTGATATGGTCTTTGCAAGACCTACATCACAGCTGCAAAATGAAAATCTTTATTTTAGAGCTTCAGTCTCTCAAAATTTAGAAACATTAGATAAAAACATGATGCTCTCATTAGATATTAGAGGAGTGGACCATGTGACTCGAAACAGGGTGAAGGCAATGGTCAAAAATTCAGATTGGGATATTGTCGGCCACTTCAGTTCGAAACGCATTGTTAAATATTCCGAAACTGGCGACAGCCTGCTTTTAAACATTGAAGTCAGTTCTTTAAATAGAATTGATCATGACAGTTACCGAGGAATTAAAAAGCTTGTCGATGGTGTGCTACGTGTTTCCCTCGATAGCGGCAATAGTTCAAAACTACGACCATTCTTAACAAGACGAAGTGTATATGAAGCGCCAAACGCAGGCGCAAGGTAAAGGACTTTTTATGTATAAATATATTATCTTATCTCTTATCACGACAATGACTTTGCCGGCTCACGCCAGCCTTAAAGCAAAGGCCCTTGAAGTATTGTTTAAAAACGAGGGTGCGACAGTTTCAAAATCCCAGCAAACTCTTAGAACGGTCGATTTACCTGTTTCAAAACAAATAAAACAAATGTTTTCGAGGTTTCATCTTGATCCAAGAGTTGCTCATTCTGGGTCTGTTAACCGAATTGTACGAGATAGTTTTGATAACGGAAGCCAAATTGATGCACAACTCAGAGTGGACTTTTTTAGAAAAAAACGCGTCACATTTCTAGAAACCAAGTTAGAAAAGATAGATGTTAACGACTCTGCATTTAAGTCTTTTGTTCAAGATTCGGTCTCGGTCAAGCGCACTCGTGATGGTACGGTCTATATTAAACACTTAATACCAGACCAAGGTATAACAGATGATCTATCTACACGATTTTCAAACTATTATAAATCTTTGATAATGGACGACTACTACGACTCAAAAAAATCTCTCCTTCGCAGATACCAGACAGTGGAGTCTCAGGGCATCCGCTAGAAACAGACATTTGTCGAGCTAGGATTTCTATCGTTCATCATCAATAAATCCGATAAGAAATGCGATGAGATATATCGTATTTCTTATGCTATTTATACCTTCCATAGCTTTTGGACGGGATTGCAACCTCTTGGGTTATAACCCCGTGGGCGAGTTTGTGCCACGACTGATGGAAGGGTTTTCAGAGCTCATGATGAAGGCCACTGAACCATCTAAGCATCCATACGTCGATGCTTGTGTCCTTGTGGATATGGAAAAGGGATTAATTGTTACCGCCAAATCAAATGATGAAGAAACAGCTGGTTTAAATATTTATATGAGGCATTTGCCAAAAGAGACCGCTGGTGGTGCAGATCTAAATACGTTTTTCCAATCCGCTAAAGAAAAGATTAAAGCGCGAATTGCCAGAGAAAGACAAAAAATCCAAGAAGTAAAAAAGTGTTTAAACACTAAAAGTGGTAACGATTGCATCAAAATTGATTCTCAGACCAAAGAAATGCTCGGTGTGGGAGACAATTATAAATTTAATAATCTCATTGTCGATGCCCGTAGCCATCTGCTTTTATCTTATCCTGAGGGGTTCTTAAGCGGAATAAGAGATGATGTCTCCATTTTGAATTGGCCGCAGCGAAGTTACGGAGTTTTCAAAAAGAAGCGTTGGAGTAGTTTTACTCCAGAGGAAAGGGTGCGAGGACAGGAAACTCTCGATTACTACTATAAAGCGGCCTCAGAAGATGCGGCAACCCAACCGAATCCGCGAAACTATAAAAATAGTCATCTCGCTACTCAAACCGTTAAGGAAGCCCGACAAGCCCATTTGTTATTCTATACCGATATTATGGCAAGATATCCGATTCTTCAGTTTGTGAAAAATTTAAATCCGGAAAAAAAAGAGGTCGCCTCTGCAGCTGATCAAATGTTAGCGTCAATTGACGAAGAAGAAAAATGGCTAGATGAAGTAACATCCTCAATCGGAACTGGAACGCTTCATAAGGACCTTCTTAGAATTCTAAATTACAGAGACGAAATTCAAGAAACGCTTCTTGAAAAAAATGAGTACTGTGGGGTTGCGCGGGATTTAAAACATCTTGCTGACGCTAAAGGCTTAGGCTTTGACGTTGGGATATTTGCGCCAGTCATGGTGGCCTCGGTTTTTGTTCCGATTTCTTATACTGCAGTGATGGGTCTTGCTGCTGGCGGTGTTCTTTCGTTTAACGAGCAAAAACATGTGCAAGAAGCAAGTTACCGCGTACTCGGACGGTTCGACCCTAAGTCCAGCGAAGATTTGCACTCGCTCGGTGAAAGAATACAAAACCGAAATATTGAGGTGATTGCAACTGCACTAGGGGCATCAGGTTTAAGATCTGTTGGAAAAGCAATCCGAATAAAGCGATCTACGCATTCTTTAGATCCTCGGGCTTCCCAAAAGCCGTCGAATTAATTAACATCTTTCTCATCTTCATCATCGGGAGTATAGATTTTATAATCGTCGTAGACGGGATCAGGAAGCTCTGATCCGTCGTCTCTTCTGTTCGTTGAGTTTTTATTTTTTCCATGATCCTTTTCTCCTGCTTGATCTCGAATGACATCCGCAAAATCAAAATAGCTGTCGTCACTGTTGTCCCATTCAAACTCATCTGAATTGTTGTGGTAAAAATCATCGACGATGTCTGGTTTTATTTCGGTGTAATTATTTTCAGTGACTTGTGTGGTTTTGTTCATAGTCTGCTCCTCGGTTTTATGCCGACCTGCAATTATTAATGAGCAATTGCCATGCCGTCTCACATGATCTTATTTCTTACTCTGTTCGATAATCTAAACTATTGAGGCGAAACTGTAATATGAGACGGAAATTTACCCTTTTTGTTTGGTAAGAGCGTTTTATTTTTGTGATGATCCTGGTCTTTTTTTTGCTCCCTTTTTAATAAATTTGTTTTTTAAGAAAAAACGAGGAGGCGATATGCAAGACACATTCATCACACCAATTACAGGACAGGTTCCTAAAGATTTCGATAAGGTCTACGGAAACTTTATCGATGAACAAAAGACAGCTTTTTTAAATAAAATCATTAGAGGTGAGATCAGTGCAGTGGAAGCTTATGAACAAGTGATCCCCACTATTGAAGAAAAACATGATCGCTTTCGTTTATCAGCGATCCGTGATGAACATGATCGAAGCGTGGCGAGACTCAAAGAGTTAGTTGAACATTCAATGTATTCTGCAGAAGAAGACTCTGGTCCTTGGGGAGTTGCAGTGTCAACAATTGTGGGCGCGGCAAAACTTTTAGGAAGTACAGTGGCATTAAAGGCGTTATTAGAAGGCGAGGAGCATGGGATAAAGCTCTACAACGAAGCTCTTGATTATAACCTCAATGAAGAAGAGAGAAATGTTATAGTGAATGAGTTAATTCCGACTTCTAAACGCCATCTCTCGGCGCTTAAAGTTTTAATAGAAGAGCAAGATAGCGATTATACTTAAGTTTTTAGGTATAGGTCCTGCGTCGTAAAAATTTTTAAAAAAATTCTTGAAGTACGGGAAATGTACGGTACTATCTCAAGTACGAGGTTTGTACGGTATGCAGAACTTAACAGAGAATCAAAAAAAAGTTTTCGACTTCCTTAAGAAATACCAACACAGGTATGGTTTTCCTCCCACTTATGAGGTCATCGCCAAAAACTTTGGATTCTCTGGGAAGTCCTCCGTTCAACATTACATTGATGCACTTATTGCTAAAGGGTACATAACGAAAGAGAGGTATTTATCACATGGCCTAATCCTTCATGAAGAAGGAAATCTAATTCCCCTATTAGGTAAAGTGGCAGCCGGAGCTCCGTTAGAGCACAAAAAATTTGATGAACGAATAGAAGTACCCTTAGCAATGCTAAAGGGCCCCGGCTCCTACTTTGCTTTACAAGTTTCAGGACAATCTATGATTGGGGAAGGAATTTTAGATGGCGACTATGTGATAATACGAGAGCAACAGACTGCAAACAACGGAGACATCGTTGTAGCAGAGCTGGATTATGAAGCAACGATTAAGCGTTTTTATAAAAAAAGAAACCGAGTCGAGCTTCATTCTGCAAATCCTGAGTTTAAACCTATAATTGTTGACCGAGATCGAGAATTCAAAATCTCTGGAATTTATTTGGGTTTAATTAGGTATTAACCCGATGGGAAAACTTTTGTTTGTATTTTTACTACTGAAGATTCTGATACTAGCAAGCGTATAAAAATTATGAAAAATCCATTTATAAAGACTTCTGGTCGCTCGTCTCAGAGTAACCAGGTTGGTCGATTTGAAAAACAGAGCTATGAAGAAGACCTCTCTCATTACGAGTGGATCGACGCGGATGATGTTAACAATCTAAAAACTCAAGTCTATGAGGATACGACAAAATCCATTGTTACCAGTAATGACAGTCCCGATTTAGGATTTAGCTTTACGTTAAACCCCTACCGCGGATGTGAACATGGATGTGTTTACTGTTATGCGCGTCCTACCCATGAGTATCTGGGTTTTTCTGCGGGACTGGATTTTGAATCAAAAATATTTGTTAAAAAGAAAGCTCCTGAGCTTCTTCGGAAAAAGTTTATGTCAAAGAGCTGGAAGCCTGCACCGATTTTTATGGCAGGTATTACCGATTGCTACCAACCCCTAGAGAGAGAATTTGAAATCACTCGAAAGTGTTTAGAGGTATTTAATGAGTTCAATAACCCAGTAAACATTGTAACAAAAAATTTTTTAGTCACCCGTGATTTGGATATTTTAAAAGAGATGGCAAAGAAGAACTTAGTTTCAGTTTCTTTATCTGTGACAAGTTTGGATGCTAAACTTGCGCGCACACTAGAGCCGAGGACCTCTACACCTCAAGCGCGGTTGAAAGCTTTAAAACTTTTGACCGAAGCAGGAGTTCCTACAAATGTTATGGTCGCACCCGTGGTTCCAGGGCTCACCGATCATGAGATGCCTGCGATTTTAAAGGCCTGTGCAAACGTAGGTGTTCAGGGCGCTGCTTATACTGTAATGAGACTACCTTACTCTGTAAAAGATATTTTCTCCGAATGGATTAATGCCAATTACCCTGAAAAAGCGGATCGTGTCTTGAATTACGTTCGGGACCTGAGGGGCGGAAAACTCTATGATGCTTCATTTGAAACAAGAATGAGGGGAGTTGGAGAGAAAGCAGATAATATTGAACAAGTTTTTAAAGTCTTTTCTAAAAAGTATGGTCTCAATAAATTTCGCAGACCCGTAACAACAGCTTTATTCAGAAGACCTGGGGATCAGTTAAATCTACTGGATCCCCAAGATTAATTTATTTACTGACCAGGTGTCACTGGTGCTTGATTTAAAATAGATGGATCATAGTACATTGGAACTTCAAGTCCCATTGGAATACCAAAGATCATCCATATAGCTAGCATTAATGTCCAAAACATTGAGAATGCAACAGAGTAAGGAAGCATCGTCGATATCAAAGTTCCGAGACCAATATTATTATCATACTTTTTTGCAAAAGCGATGATGATTGGGAAGTATGGAAGAAGCGGCGAAATGATATTCGTTACTGAGTCTCCGATACGGTAAACGTTTTGAATCAACTCAGGAGAGTATCCCATTAACATAAACATCGGAATAAAGACGGGCCCCATTATCGCCCATTTTGCAGATGCGCTGCCGATAAATAAGTTAATGATACCAGCAACAATCATAAAGCCAATCATTAGAGGAAGACCTTTAAGCCCAATGTACTCTAAGAAGTTTGCACCTTTAATGGCGGTTACGATTCCCATATTCGACCAAGAAAAGTAAGCAATAAATTGTGCAGCAACAAATGCAAGAACGATATAAGCACCCATGGTGGACATATACTCAGAAGACATCCTTACGGCGTCTTTGTCGTTTCGAATTGTCTTTGCAACTACACCGTAAGCGAGTCCACAAAGTAAGAAGCCCAGCATAATAAGAGGCACTAAGCTTTCATAAAATGGTTTTAAATTTCCATTTTCTTCTCTTAGGGGCGCAGCTTCTGGGTATGCTAAGAAGAACACTCCAATTGAAAAAAGTACGAAAGTAATTCCGGCAGCAATTAAACCTTTATCTTCTTGAGCAGAAACTGACTTGAGACTGGAGTCCTCGCTCACGTCCTTAGGTTTCCACGGGCCGAGCCTTGGCTCGACAATTTTCTCAGTGACGAAGGTTCCCACTGCCACAAGGACCAAAGTTGAAACAATCATAAAGTAATAGTTGGCAGTAGCATCCACAACATAGCTCGTATCAAGAATCTGTGCTGACGTTGTTGATATTCCACTTAAAAGCGGATCAAGGGAAGTTAAGAGTAAGTTCGCGCTAAATCCGCCAGAAACTCCTGCAAATGCCGCTGCAAGGCCAGCAAGGGGGTGTCTGCCGAAGCCTGCAAAAAGCATCGCTCCGAGGGGAGTTAAGACTATATAGCCAGCATCAGCAGCCATATTACTCATGATCCCGCCGAAAACTAAAGTTGCAGACAGAAAACTTTTAGGCACTGCTGTCACAAGGCGTTTAAGCGCAGAGTCAATAAGCCCTGATCGCTCTGCCACACCGATACCTACAACAGTGACGAGAACAAGTCCAAGTGGTGGGAAGCTTGCGAAGTTCTTCACCATATCGGTAAACATACGGCGGATATTATCGCTCGATAAGAGGCTATCAATTACAATAGTATTTCCATTTGCAGGGTGAAGGGCGGAAACGCCGACGATTGAAAAGAGCCATGATAAAAACACGACCGCAAAAGTTAGGATAACGAACATCGTCGCAGGATCTGGAAGCTTGTTTCCCACTCGCTCAACTCTATCTAGTGAGCGCATAACAAGAGCTCTGATCATTTTATTCCCCCTTTTTGGAATATTATTGCAAATCAAAAAAGGGTTAATCTCCCTTGATTAAAGAGGGTAATCAACTAAAAAATGACTTTGTAACTCTCTGCCAAATAGTGAATTTATCTAACGGATTCGGAAAATCGTGCCATTATCGGTGGAAAAGTAAATATTGCCTGAATCATCCTCAGAAACAGTGCGTATTCGGGCACCCATGTCTTTAAAAAACCGCTCTTCTTTATATTTTCCATCACTCTGATAGAGTCTGTTGAGATGAGTCAAAACCAAGGACCCTGAAAAGAAACTTCCTTTCCATTGAGGATGCTTGGAACCCTTATAGATAATCAGCCCACTTGGAGCGATAGAAGGAGTGAAGTGATAGACGGGTTGCTCAAGGCCATCTTTTTGAGTCGTTCCGATTTTAGGACCATAATACTCTCGTCCATAGGTAATAACAGGCCAGCCATAGTTTTTCCCTTTTTCAATCAAGTTGATCTCATCACCGCCGCGGGGACCATGCTCCTGTAACCAGAGTTCTTTTGTATCGGTATCGTAAAAAAGGCCCTGCGCGTTCCTGTGACCATACGTCCATATTTCAGGTTTTGCATCTTTGGTTTTAACAAAGGGGTTATCTTCAGGAACTTTACCGTCAAAGTGAATGCGATGTAATTTTCCTAAGTGAGTCGAGAGTTTTTGCGAGTTGTCACGTTCTCCGCGATCTCCAATGGTAAGGAATAAATATTTTCCATCCGTTGCGAAGCGAGAACCGAAGTGAACACGGTTTTTATTTGCAGGAGTTGCCTCAAAGATTGTCGTAATATTTTTTAATAAATTGTTTTCGAGTTGCGCTGAGGACACACGTGTTGTGTAGCCACCTTCTACTTCAACCGCATAAGAGATATAGATTTTATTGTTAGATTTAAAATTAGGATCTAACATGACATCCAGTAAACCGCCCTGTCCAACGGTTTGAACTTCAGGTACGTTTTTAATCTCCGTTAGCTTCTTAGACTTTAAATCATAAGTTTTTATTTTCCCGCCTCTTTCAGTGAAAATAAGTTTTTCTGGCGATAAGAAATCAATTGCCCAAATGATACCTTGATTCTCAATAATTTTATCAACAGCAGGATCCTTAGCAAAAGACGACGTCGACACAAAACCAAATAAAATCAAAAAAATAAGTGTTCTCATACCCAACATTCAACCGAACTTACCCCCCAATAGCAAGTCCCCAAAAAGGTACGCCGTACCTTTTTGTCTAGCAGCGCGGCTTCTGTTTGGGGCGATTCTGCACGAAAAATTTGTTTAGCATGTGCGAAACAAAAGGGAAGGCCGTACCTTTAGGGGAGGTAGAAGAGGGTTTTTGTTAGGGTTTGGAAGTATGGTGGGAGCGGGGCTTTTATTGTTAGGGGTTTGTTTTCTATGGGATGGGGTAGGGTGAGTTCGGTGCAGGATAGTAGCATTTTTCTGACTTTGTATTCGGTTTCAAAAAATTTGTTGTGAACTCCTGATCCGTGGTTGATGTCGCCGATGATGGGGTGGTTGAGGTGTCTTAAGTGTCTCCGAATTTGATGCCTTCTTCCTGTAATAGGAATCGCTTCTACAAGGGAGTATCGAGAGGTTGGGTACTTATCTACACATATGGGAAGTTCAGCTTTGGCAAGAAGTTTGATTATGGTCTTAGCACTCTGAGGATCTCGATTCGTATTTTTTATTTTGAAGATGGGATCAATTTCTTCCTTAAGAGGGTAGTCCACTGTCATTTCGTTGGGAGCATAACCCCTTACTATTGCCTGATACTTCTTTGTGACCTCGTGACTGATGAAAGTTTCTGATAGTGCTCTTGCTGAAGTTGGACACAAAGCGAATAGCAAAACGCCAGAGGTTGGACGATCAAGACGATGAACAGGATAAACCCATTGGTTGATTTGGTCTCTTAACAGGATCATGGCAGCTTCAGACTCTTGTCTTGCGCTTTTAGACCTATGAACCAACAAACCAGCTGGTTTATTGATAGCAACTATATGATCGTCTTTATAAAGAATATCTAAAACCATTTCCTATTGGTAGCGTGAGAGGACCCATCTGTCACTTCTTCTTCCGTTGATATTTTACTTATTTAAAAATGTTTATAGACGAGGACGCTAGGGAATATTATCTTTAGCTCATGGAATCTCATTCAAATGAAAACAAGCTTCCCACTGAGGGCGAATACCTCCTCCTGAAGGTCGTATCAGTGACTGATATCGGCGTCTTTTTAGAGTGGGGACAGCCCAAGGATTTATTCTTACCGTTTGCTGAGCAGACCTCAAAGCTAAAGGTTGGAGATGAAGTGATCATCTTTACTTACAGAGACAAGCAAGACCGCATCAGCGCTTCAATGCGACTAAATCGAAACAAATCCAAACCCCCTCTGGATTTCAACGCAGGAGATGAAGTCGATCTAATGATCGCTGCAAAAACGGACTTGGGGTTTAAGGCTATCATCAATGGATTTCATATCGGCGTGCTTTATAAGAATGAAGTTTTTCAAGAGCTTTATTATGGTCAAAAGATAAAAGGCTATATTCGCCAAATCCGGGATGATGGTAAGATTGATCTGACATTACGGACAACCGAAGGTCATAAGGCTGCTGAAGGCGTCGATCAAAAAATACTTGAACTTCTTAAGGCGAAGAACGGATATCTTCCGATTCATTCCAAAACCCCGCCAGAGGTTATTTACCAATTATTTGGGGTGAGTAAAAAAATATTTAAAATTGCACTCGGGGGACTTTATAAAAACCGCAAAATCATTATTGAAGATGAAGGCATCAGGCTCACTGAAGAGAAGACCCCGTGAGCTGCCCACTTTGCTTTCATGGATCAAATCCCTTATTTGAAAATTACTTTCACTGTCCTCAGTGTGATCTGCGTTTTCTTGATCCGAAATATCATCTCACGCCCGAGCAAGAAAAACAGAGATACTTATCGCATAATAACGACGTCACAGACAAACGGTACCAAAAGTTTGTAAGCCCGTTGGTGGACGAGGTAAAAGCGCATTGTGTGCAAGGGAGCTGCGGACTTGATTTTGGTTCAGGCTCTGGGCCAGTCTTAGCTATGTTACTTAAAGAAAATGGTTACCAAGTTGAAATGTATGATCCTTATTTTTGTCCAAATCCAAGTGTTCTTGAAAAATACTATGATTTTATCGTTTCCTGTGAAGTCATTGAGCACTTTTATTCACCCCATGTCGAGTTTACGAAGTTAAAGAAGCTTCTTAAGAATGGAGGCGTCCTAGGTGTGATGACGAGTATTTATTCAGAAGAAATCGATTTTGAAAATTGGTATTATAGAAGAGATCCGTCCCACGTGGTGTTTTATTCAAAAAAGACTTTGCAGTGGATTGCAAAGTCTTTTGGATTTCAAAGTGTAAATATTAAGCTTCCTAACGTAATCACTTTTCAGAATTAAAGTGCATTAAATGTTTCAGGTTGGTCGCTATCGTCGGATTCTGCCCGATTTTGAATAGCCTCTCTTGTGTGAGGGCCTTCTGCAAACTCTTCCACCATTTTTTCACAAAATGCGGGTAAGTCATCTGGACTACGACTTGTAACAAGTCCCTTATCGGTAACACATTCTTCATCCACCCATTCTGCACCAGCATTAATAAGGTCGGTTTTAAGAGAAGGGTAAGATGTCATGCGCTTTCCGCTCACACAACCTGTCTCAATCAGTGTCCATGGGCCGTGGCAGATAGCTGCAATGGGCTTTCTGTCGTCGACGAAGCCTTGAACAAACTGAACAGCACCGTCATCCATTCGGAGTTTGTCTGGGTTGATAACTCCACCAGGAAGAACAAGACCATCGTATTCTGAAGAGTCACATTCTTTGACCGTTTTATCAACGTCACATTTATCGGCCCAGTTACCTTTACTCCATCCTCTGATCTCTCCTGATTTTAAAGATACAATATGGACATCTGCACCAGCATTGACTAATGCTTTTTTAGGTTCTTCTAGCTCTGATTGTTCAAATCCGTCCGTAGCCAAAATTGCAATTCGTTTACCTTCAAGTGCGTTCATAGATGGCTCCTTTCAAGTTAATTTGGCCCAGACTATGTCGCTCATACTAAGGTGGCCACGAGAAAGTTGATATGTTTTGATAATTAAACTTTAGTTTCACAGAAAGTACATTCTAACTTTTCATTTGCCTTAGATTTGTTTATTATTCTGAGATGTCTCAAAATCTTTTTCAACTTAACTGTGGATATAAATCCTTTGGAATTCAAAAGCTCTTTGAAAACGCGACATTTGCGATTAATGAAAATGAACACGTCGGTGTGATTGGTCCCAACGGGGCTGGAAAGACGACGCTATTTAAAATTTTAATTGGTCAAGAAAGCCTTGATCAGGGCACTGTGACTCGCTCAAAAGCTCTAAGAGTTGGTTATTTATCACAGCATGATCACTGGAAAGAAAACGAAACTGGCAATGAATACGTTGAACGAATGTCTACGCTACCGCTTTGGGAAGTTAAATCCATTGGTCGCCAACTTCGGGTGGGAGAAGAGAACTTTTCAAAACCGATCACCAGCTTAAGTGGTGGTTACAGGATGCGAATCAAACTTTTGGGTTTACTCGGCCAAGATCCAAATCTTTTGCTTCTTGACGAGCCCACAAACTATTTGGATCTTGAAACCACATTACTTTTAGAAAAATTTCTTCAAAGCTATAGAGGGGCGTTCTTGTTGATCTCTCATGATCGAGAGTTTTTACGAAGAACCACAGATCATATTCTAGAGGTTGAAGCAGGCGAGATAACGAAGTTTAACGGAAACATTGACGACTACTTTGAACAGAAAGAGCAGCTTCGGGCCTTGCTAGAAGCGCAAGCTCGTAGCCAAGCAGAAAAAAGAAAGCAGGTTCTAGAGTTTGTTGCGCGTTTTGGTGCAAAGGCTTCAAAAGCAAAACAAGCTCAGAGTCGTCTAAAGTCATTAGACAAAATGGAGTCGATTGAGTTAAAGCCCCTGCCTATCGGAGCAGGTATTCATATTCCTGAGCCCCCTCACACAGGAAAATCTATACTTCGATTAGAAAAGGCTGCATTCGGTTATTCTGAAAAAGCTGTTGTGCAGAATATCGATCTTGAGATTCGTCGCGGAGATCATATTGCAGTGGTCGGGTTAAACGGTGCTGGCAAGTCCACTCTATTAAAAGGTTTATTTGGAGCTCTACCACCACTTGAAGGGCAACGTACCGTAGGGCATGAAGTACAAATCGGGATTTTTAACCAGCACGTCGTGGAGGTTTTGGATCAAGACCATACGGTTTTGGAATCTCTTCAAGACAAAGCGCACCCTGATGTTTCAAGACAAGAGGTTTTAAACATTGCAGGATCTCTTTTATTTTCAGGAGATCAAACAAATAAAAAAATAAAAATGCTCTCTGGTGGTGAAAAATCGCGGGTTGCCTTAGGAAGACTTTTACTTGAAAAAGTTTCTTGTATACTGCTCGATGAACCAACGAACCACTTGGATTTTCAAACCGTCGAAGCTCTCACTCAAAGTTTGGTTTCTTTTAAGGGAACCTTCGTCGTTGTCAGCCATGATAGAGGATTTATTAAACGTGTTGCGGATAAAATCTTAGAAGTATCTTCAGGTAGTGTTTATCTTTATCCTGGAACCTATGATGAGTACGTATGGAATCTTCAAAAACGACTAGATGACGAAAACGATGATCTTTCAGATGGACCACAAAACAAAGTTGAGAAAACAAAAACCCAGCGAAACGATCGTAAAGAAATCCAGAAGAGACTTCGTATTCTTGACCGTGAAATTGAAAAGTGTGAGTCCGAGATGGCGCGTCTGGAGCATCAAAGTGTTGAGCTCAATGAAAAAATTGCCAGTGAAGCAGCAGACCCTTCTGCGTATATTCAAAGACTTTCAGAAAGCGCAGCTCTCCTTCAGGAAGTTGAATCAAAGTGGTTCAAGCTTGAAGAAGAGCGACAGGCTTTAAAAGCTGAAGTCTAATTGCACTTACTGCTTCCGCAGTCCATGCAAATAAAGCAACCTTCGCTCATTTGTATGTTTCTACTGCTACAATCAGAACACTTCATTGTCTTGATCTCAGTGACATAGGTTTTTAGAGTTCTCGCAATAGCTTTAGAGAATGATGTAATTGTTCCTTCGGACTTTATAAGCTGCGAAACAATAAACTCAATATCGGCTCCATGACGAAGTGCCGTTGAGATCATTCGGGTTAAAGCTTCTTGTTCGTTGGATTCAAAAAGCGTTGCGATGTTTTCAAGTCTCCAGCCGTCGGCTGTTTCAATGTTATACACACCTGAACGAATTTTAACCAATTTTCCTTTTGTGATCTTCGCTGGCAAGAAGAGTCGATCCTGCTTCATTGCAAAGACTTCATAAGGGTCCCCATCCATTAAACCAACCATGACAATCCATTTTTCACCGTTGGTGGTAAGAGGGTGGAGATCACACTCTAAAGTTTGTGGACGAGGAGTAGCCTTCGTACGAAGAATCTTATGCTCATTAGTCTGAGCAGTACTTTCTGTTGAAAGAACGCTAGTCATTGTTCCTTCGCGGTAAGAAGTACAGCCTTTAATCGTTTTGGTCTTATAGACTTCAAGATATAAATCTTTAAAGTCTTCATAAGGGTAATCATTAGGAATGTTCACTGTTTTAGACATTGCAGAGTCTATATACTTTGAAAACACAGACATTGTGTTGACGTGATCTGTAATGTTGAGGTTAAAGCTCGTTTTTGCCCACTCTGCATCTTGATCCCACTGATTATTTTTTTGAAGCATATGAACGCCGTAATCTTTAATCATCGACTCTTTTAAAAGCCCGCGGGATGCATCGAATTTCCAGACTGTGCCTTTAAAATTTGTAACTAAGATATTTTCATCGCCTTCTTTTGCCCATTTCCAATTGTTTTCCCCAGCACTGACATCAAATGTTTTCTCAGCCCAGTTGATATTTTCTGGAACCGCTAAGCCCTCAGGTGCGTAAGGCTGAATGGACGTTCTGATATACTCAGTCATGAACAGAGGCTCAAGACCACCAGAAACATTGTTTGCTAAAACGGAACTGTTTCCTGTTGGCTGAATAGAAAGGAGGTGACTGTTTCTAACGCCAAACTCTGCAATAAGCTCTCGTGTTTCAGGCTTAAGGTTTTGAACAAACTCTCCAGCCAGATATTTCTCTTTATTGAATAGCGGGAAGGCGCCTTTTTCTTTCGCGATAAGCGCAGATGCTGTGTAAGCTTCATTCATTATAAATTGGCAAAGTTCTTCCGTCCGTTTTATTGCCTCGTCTGATCCATAGGCTGTCTTCATCATTAAAAGAGCTGAACCATAACCTAAAACCCCAAGACCAATTCTACGCTTATCTCTTAAGTTCTCTTTTTGTTCTTCAAGAGGAACGTTAGTTTTGTCGTTCACATTATCCATAAAGCGAACTGCTGTATGGATTGTTTCCTTAAGTTTTGGAAAATCCCAATGGTTTGTATCGTTATCAATAAACTGTGTGAGATTTATTGAACCCAATAGACAGCATCCACCAACGGGGAGCACTTGCTCACCGCAAGGGTTTGTCGCATTGATATGCTCAATGTAGTACAGGTTATTGAGCCTATTGATTGTATCGATAAATAAAATTCCAGGTTCGTTTCGGTTGTAGGTGGACTTCATAATCAGGTCCCACAACTGTGTTGCGTCTTCGAAGGTTTTGTAAACCCGAACTGGGAATCCCTTGGATTTCCAATTTTTAAGGTCTCCATCCCAGTATAAATCATATTCTTTAGAGGCGGTTTCAATGTCTGGAAACTCTAAGTTCCATGGCTTATGGTTTTCAACTGCTTCCATAAAGTCGTCAGTCACTAGAACTGACATATTGAACTTAGTTAAACGATTTGGAGTTTGTTTTGCGGTGATAAATTCTACGATATCAGGATGATAGACGGACATGGTGACCATCTGAGCACCTTTTCTGATTTTCTTTTTCCCTTTTCCGTCTTTTTTCTCAATGCCACTTCCAGCAGTGATCACGGCACTTTGTGTATCCCACATTTCTAAAAGTTTTACCGCGCCAGGAGAGTCTCCGCCAATTCCGTTGACGTATGTCCCACGCGGGCGCATGACATCGGCACAAAACCCATATCCGCCTTCAGACTTTAAAATCAGTGCTTGTCTGCGAAGCTCATCCATGATGCTCACCATGGAGTCTTGGTGAGTCCCACGAAAGCCACTCACAAAACAGTTAATATAAGTTGTTCCTTTTAAATTTGTGCCAGCGTTGGAAGTGATCCGTCCACCTGGTACAAATTTAAAGTCTTCTAGAAGGTCTAGAAATTTGCTTGTCCAATATGCCTGCTTTGCAGGCACTTCGACGCTAGCAAGGTCCTTCGCGATGGCAAGGTGACGATCGTTGATATCATTTTCATTTTCAAATCGGTAAGTTAGGTTGAAAACCTCTTGTGAAAAGTCATTGGTAAACTTCGTATTGCGCTTACGAATTGATGTCTTAACTGGTGATGAATTCGCATTTCCAAGATCCATTAACGATGTCTCCATATGATTCCCCCCGATTGAACGTGACTCAACTTGATGAGCAGTTTGGTCACTATATAAGTGGCCGAGTTGTGTTTCAATTGTTCCGTAGAAAAATTGTTCGGATTATGATGCAGATCATATCTCCAAAAGAATCCTTGTCTATACTGAAAACATTGGGTGTAGTGGAGTAATAAAACTTCATTAAATATTGGATTTTCACGATAGAAAACATTGTGATAACCCAAAACTTGCGGACCCCAAGGAGGCCCTATGAAGCAGGCAAAGTTTAAGATAATGGCAATAGTAGTTGCAGTTTTAGTCGGCGGTGCGGCGATGCTTTCGTGCACCAAAGGGGATAACGCAAAAGCGACGATAAAAGGTGAGGAAATTGCGGTGTTAACAGCGCCTCCTAATGTTCCGCCGCCAATCACTCGAAAACACAATACAAAACTCATAGTTAACTTAGAAGTTATTGAGCAAAATATGGAAATCACCAAAGGTGTGGAATACCCATTCTGGACATTTGGTGGAACGGTACCAGGAAGCTTCATCAGAATTAAAGAAGGTGATGAGGTTGAGTTTCACTTAAAAAACCACCCCAGCTCGAAGATGCCTCATAACATCGATCTTCACGCGGTCACTGGCCCAGGTGGAGGTGCTGCTGCATCTTTTACGCTTCCAGGTTATGAGAGTGTGTTTTCCTTTAAAGCTTTAAATCCAGGTCTATACGTTTATCACTGTGCAACTGCTCCTGTCGGTATGCACATTGCAAATGGTATGTATGGTTTGATTTTAGTTGAGCCTAAAGAAGGCCTTCCAAAGGTTGATCGTGAATACTACGTCATGCAAGGTGATTTCTATACAAAAGGTGCATACGGTAAACAAGGTTTCCAACCATTTGATATGGAAAAAGCCATCGATGAGAAACCCACTTACGTTGTTTTCAACGGATCTGTTGAAGCGCTCCTTCATGACAATGCTTTAAAAGCCGAAGTCGGAGAAACTGTTCGTCTATTTGTAGGTAATGGCGGGCCGAACTTAGTATCTTCGTTTCACGTCATCGGAGAAATCCTTGATAGGGTTTACGTCGAGGGCGGAACCAAAATTAATAAAAACGTTCAAACAACTTTGGTTCCAGCTGGTGGTGCTACTATCGCAGAATTCAAGGTGGAAGTTCCAGGAGAACTTGTTTTAGTTGATCACTCTATCTTTAGAGCCTTTAACAAAGGTGCGCTGGGAACATTGAGTGTTACAGGTGGAGAGAATAAAACTGTCTTCACTGGTAAAACGGCAGAGAATGTTTACCTTCCTGAGGGCAGTGCTGTTCAAACTATGCCGATGGAAAAAGAAATTGTCACAGAGGCGACTTCTTTGGAAGAGCGTTTAAAACTTGGTAAAAACACTTACGTTCAAACCTGCGCTGCTTGTCACCAAATTGATGGTAAAGGTATCCCAGGCGCATTCCCGCCACTTGTTCAAGCAGATTGGTTAAACGCAGACGTTGCTAGATCCATTAGTGCAGTGAAAAATGGTTTAAGTGGAGAAATTACTGTTAACGGTGAAAAGTATAACTCTGTGATGCCATCATTAGGTTTAACAGATGAAGCAGTGGCAAACGTACTAACTTATGTTTATCATAACTTTGGTAACGATAAACACACAGTCACTCCAGAAATGGTAAGAAAAGTACCAAAAGGTCCACCTATCGGGTCGCAGTAATGAATAAGCAGACGTTGTTAATCACAGCCATAGTCAGTTTTATAACTGCGTCTGCTTGGAGCTCGTTTGAAATGTCTAAGGTTCCAGGTGGAACCTTAGGCGCTGTCTGGTTATCGCCCGTTCCAACTAAGGACAAACAAAAATTAACAAGACCCACTTATAAAGTCGATGCGTTTGAAGCAATGGTCTATCCTGTTACTGTTGCACAATACCAAGGGTTTCTTAAAAAAAATCCAAAGTGGTCGAAATCTAAAATCTCACCCCTTTTTGCTGATGATCATTATTTAAGATCCCTTTCTTCAAAACAAAGCAAAGAGCCCATTACAGAAGTCACATGGTTTGCCGCAAAAGCATTTTGCGAAGACCACGGTATGCGGCTGCCAAGTTTAGAAGAATGGGAATACATGGCAGCGGCTTCAGAAACCAAAAAGGATGCTAATAAGGATGAAAAATTCTTAAAGCGTATTTTGGATTGGTACAGTGATACCTCAAAAGAGATAAAGCCCGTTGGCAGTATTTACAAGAATCGATATGGCATTTGGGATTTGCACGGGCTTATTTGGGAATGGGTTGAAGATTTTAACTCTATTATGGTAACAGGAGAGAGTAGACAAGACGGTACTTTAAACACCGATATGTTTTGCGGAAGTGGCTCAATTTCTGGAGCAAACAAAGAAGACTATGCTGCATTTATGAGGTTTGCGTTTCGTTCAAGTTTAAAAGGAAAAAGCTCAGTTTGGAACTTAGGGTTCCGTTGTGTGAAGTAAACGAGGTTTGGATATGAAATATTTATTTTTAAGTGCATTTCTTTTTTTATCGGGTGCGCTTGCCCAAGGGCTTCCAGAAGATTCTATTTATTTACTAGAATCCAAATGGAAAACTCCCGATAACAAGGTGGTTACTCTTGAAACTTTTAAAGGGCAGCCTGTTATTATAGGAATGGTTTATACTCAGTGCCCCCACGCATGTCCTATGACAATTAATAAAATTCAAAAAATGGAAAGCGAATTTAAGAAAATTGGAAAGAAGAATTATAAAGTTGTTTTAGCATCGTTTGATGTTAAGCGTGATACTCCAGAACATCTAAAAAAGTATGCCGTATCAAGAAATCTCGGCTCAAATTGGACGTTTCTTTCGGCCGATAAAGAGGGGACTGCGCGAGAGTTGTCTGTACTGCTGGGAATAAGTTACAAAGAAATAGAAGGCGGGGAGTTTGCGCACTCAAATGTGATCACGCTTTTAGACAAAAACGGCGTCATCAAAGCAAAAGTTGAAAGTTTAAGTGCAGATCATGCACCAATTGTAAACCAAATGAAATCGCTTTGAGCTTTATTTGATTTCAATCTATACTCAGGTCACAGATTAAAAGGAGTATAGTTGTGACCTCACCGCAAGAGACCCCTGATACGGGTTTTATTCATAAAGATCCCGTTTGCAACATGGATGTGGATTGCCGCACATCTGAGCGAAAGTATGTGTACAAGGGCAAGGATTATTACTTCTGTGCGGACCGCTGTTTAGAAAAATTTAAAGCCGATCCAGAAAGCTATTTAGATCCGAAAAAAATTCATGAACGGATCGCCAACGAAAAAGCAAAACAAAGAAAAGATGTCATTTACACATGTCCTATGGATCCTGAGATTCAGCAAGTGGGACCAGGTTCGTGTCCGATTTGCGGAATGGCGTTAGAACCCATGGAAGTGAGCTTAGATGACGGACCTAACCCTGAGCTTGTGGATTTCACAAAGAGATTTTGGATCAGTTTAATTTTTACGATACCGCTTTTTATTCTGTCCATGGCGGACATGATCCCAGGTTTTGAGCCTTATCATTGGTTTTCAGGCTACTTTAATTGGGTTCTTTTGATTCTTGCAACGCCTGTGGTTTTATGGTCTGGGGCGCCTCTGATGAAAAGAGGTTTTGATTCTTTTAAAACTTCCAATTTAAATATGTTTTCGCTGATCGCTTTAGGAACATCGGTCGCATATCTTTATAGCGTGATCGCAACAGTATTCCCGAATTTGTTTCCACCTGAGTTTATAAATCCTCATACAAAAGAGGTTGGCGTTTATTTTGAAGCTGCTGCAATGATTCTTGCACTGGTCTTACTAGGACAGGTCTTGGAATTACGTGCGCGCGGTAAAACAAGTGGAGCCATTAAAGCTTTATTAGGGTTAGTTCCTAAGACCGCAAGAAAAGTTGTCGATGGAAAAGAAGTTGAAGTCTCAATTGACTCTATCCAAGCGGGCGATCTTATTAGAGTCATCCCAGGAGAAAAAATTCCAGTCGACGGAACCGTTATTGAGGGAACGAGTTTTGTTGATGAATCCATGATTACAGGCGAGCCAGCTCCCGTTGAAAAGAAAAAAGATTTAAAAGTAACTGCTGGAACAGTCAATGGAACGGGTTCTTTTGTGATGACGGCAGAGCGTGTAGGTTCAGATACACTTTTGTCTCAAATTGTAAAACTTGTGAGCCAAGCACAGCGAAGTCGTGCGCCTATTCAAAAGCTTGCCGATGTTGTTTCTGGATATTTTGTTCCTGCGGTAATTGTCATATCTATAGTCACTGCTTTTGTTTGGTATTTGCTTGGCCCCGAGCCAAAACTTACCATAGCCATCATCAATGCGGTTGCGGTTTTGATTATCGCTTGCCCATGTGCTTTGGGTTTAGCGACACCAATGTCTATTATGGTGGGCACTGGGAAGGGAGCCCAACAAGGCATTCTGTTTAAAAATGCAGAGGCGCTTGAGCTTATGGAAAAAGTCACAACGTTGGTTATTGATAAGACGGGGACTTTGACCGTAGGAAGGCCAACTCTTACAAGTATTGAAGCGTTTGACATTGATAAAGATAAAGCGCTTTCGATTGCAGCGTCTTTAGAAAAATTCAGTGAACATCCAACCGCAAGGGCCATCGTTCAAGCTGCTGTTGAAAAAGACTTAGACTTTAAAGACGCTTTTAATTTCGAATCCATTACAGGCCAAGGTATTAAAGGCCTTGTTGATGGAAAGGCATACCTTATCGGAAACCAAGCGCTACTGAAATCTCACGGCATAGACACACAAACTGTTTCTGCAGCCATTGATACACTTCGAGGAAGGGGACAGTCTGCCGTCTACCTTGCTTCAGAATTCAAAGTTTTAGCGCTTATCGGTGTTTCAGATCCTATCAAGCCGACCACGAAACAAGCCATACAAGAACTTAAAAAAATGAACATTGAAGTCGTCATGGCAACGGGCGATCACCAAGTGACTGCCAATGCTGTTGCGCGAGAGCTGGGTATTTCAAAAGTTCATGCAAGCGTTTTACCAGAGAAGAAAAGTGAAATTGTAAAAGAGCTGCAAGGCCGCGGCGCCATAGTAGCCATGGCTGGTGATGGCATTAACGATGCTCCAGCCCTTGCACTCTCTGATGTGGGAATTGCCATGGGTCACGGAACCGACGTTGCCATAGAAAGTGCCGAGGTCACTCTGGTTAAGGGAGACCTTCTTGGCATTTTGAGAGCTATTGAGCTTAGCCGTAAAACCATGAAGAACATTCGCCAGAATTTATTTTTTGCGTTTATATACAACGCCCTAGGGGTTCCTATCGCAGCGGGAGTATTATATCCTGTGTTTGGAATTTTACTTAGCCCAATGTTAGCAGGCGTTGCCATGAGTTTAAGTTCTGTGTCTGTTATTATGAATGCGCTTCGTTTGAATAAATAAAAGAGTACGTAAGGAGAAAAATAAAAATGAAAAATTTAATTGCTGCCCTTGTGTTTTTAGCCAGCGCAAATGTTTTTGCGCATGGAGAAGATAAGAAAGGTCCATTTGGTGGTTACATACAAATGCCAGGTGTTTTCCATACGGAGCTGGTGCCCGATAGAAAAGATAAATCTTATCACATCTTTTTAACCGATATCGAATTTAAAAATCCAACGGTTCAAGATTCTGGAATTGAGATGACCTATGAGGAAGAAGGCAAAAAGCCAATAAAATTTAAATGCGAGGTTATGGGCGGCAATCACTTTCATTGCATCCCGAATAAAGATTACTCAAAAGAAAAAGGAACTCTGGTTCTAAACGTCACACGCATGAAGCAAAAAGGTGTTGCAAAGTATGAGCTGCCACTGCGATTAAAGGGTGAAAAGCCTAAAGAAAATTCGCATGGTGGGCACCATCACTAATTAAAGTTTAAGAAGTTTTATTCACATTTGATGCAAATTGTCCCAGTCAAACGCAAATGCGATATCTTAGAGCGTGATGCTAAGATATCTCGCTTTATTATTATTCGGAATCTCAACTTCGTCATTTGCTAGCGCGAATGTGGTGAGTATGAATGATTTCATTGCCAAAAGGAATCTCACAGATGTTGTCGGGCTTTATGAGAATACGGAGCGATATGGGGAATCTTTTTTAGTATCTGTTGCAATCTCGGAGGGAAAATTAATTATATCTTCCGTTGAAGAGGGCCACAAGGGCGCCGCTCGTTCTGAATATGATCTCACACAAGGTGAAAGATCACGAAAAATTAATCACCCCATGATTGGTGAGGCCAACGAATACTCGGTAGTTATTATAGATAAAGGGCACTACGTGAATAGAAGAACCACCGAAAGCGTTCACACCATTATTGAAGAATCTATCGATGTTAATTTTAGTGGTGAGGAACTTATTATTCGCATTCAAAGAGTGATCATCAGTAACAAAGGCTATAAGGTAAAAAAGGATGATAAAAATAATTTCAGAGAGACACTTTGGTTAGAGAAAATATCTTCTAAACCGTTAACCGTCGAAGAATTAGTACAAGAACGAAAAGCTCGAGAACTTCTACGTCAAGAGCGCAGAGAGATTGCTCGAGGCTTCACCGAGGCTACGATTCTTCCCTTCAAACTGCGAAGTTGTAAGCAGCTTTTCCAATAAAATGAACGTCTTTACTCTTTAAGTGCTAACAAAAAAGGCAGCTTTTAATGGCCTGATGAAATGGGGCATGAAGCATAACAGCAATATCCGCACTAAGTATTCATAGTTCTTAGCATTTATTGACAGGGGTGTGGCCCTTTTGTACCAATCTATCTTTCATTAAACTACTGAATACAAAAAGGAAACCAATCTATGAACCTGATCAGTAACTCTTTATTATGGACTCCTGCAATTGCTGGAGCTGTAGGACTTGTTGTAGCACTTGGGCTTTACTTCCGTGTGAAAGCTCAACCCACTGGCAACGAGTTAATGAATAAAATTTCAGGATATATTCGCGAAGGTGCAATGGCATTCTTGGTTCGCGAATATAAAGTGTTAACAGTCTATGCGATTGTTGTTGCAATTGTCTTAGCGTTTGCTTTGGGTGGTATTGCAGCGCTGAGCTTTATTCTCGGAGCATTCCTCAGCTTACTTGCTGGGTTCTTCGGTATGAAGGCTGCTACTTATGCCAACGTCAGAACAACTCAAGCTGCCAGAGAGGGTTCAAAATCAAAGTCTTTACTGATTGCCCTCGATGGTGGAGCGGTCATGGGCTTCTCGGTTGCTGGTTTAGGTTTACTAGGACTTGGTGCTCTTTATGTTGTCTTTAAAGACTCACAAAATTTAGGTACAATTCTTCATTCATTTGCTGTGGGAGCAAGTTCGATTGCTCTTTTTGCAAGAATCGGTGGAGGTATCTATACTAAAGCTGCTGACGTCGGTGCAGATATCGCTGGAAAGGTCATTGAAGGAATTCCTGAAGATGACCCAAGAAACCCAGGTGTTATTGCAGATAACGTTGGTGACAACGTGGGTGATGTTGCTGGTATGGGTGCAGACATCTATGAGTCTATGGTCGCTGCAATCGTTTCTGCAATGGCAATTGCTTTAACAATTCCAGCCTCTAAAATGGTTGCGCTTGTTGAAGCATCTCCTGAAGAGCAACGCTTAACTGCAGTGGCTCTGCCATTATTACTTTCTGGTTTGGGAATTGTTATTTCTATTATTGTTATTTTTGCTGCGCGAGCGTTTTCAAACTCGCGCCCAGCAGTTGTATTAAGAAACAGCTTAATTGTTCCGCCGATTCTTTTAACAATTGCATCAGCAATTTTAATGCCGATCTTCGGAATCACTCAAGGTGTGACGGTAGCATTAGCGGCTGGAGCATTTGGTGGAGCTTTAATCGGTCTTGTCACTGAATACTATACAGCAGCTCGCCCAATTAGATTGGTTGCTGAAGCAAACAAAACAGGTCCTGCCACAGGAATTATCCGTGGGTTAGCAGTTGGTATGGAGTCTACGGCATTGCCAATGATTATCGTTGCAGCAGCGGCATATTTTGCGGATCAAGCGTTAGGTCTTTATGGAATTGCACTTTCTGCAGTGGGAATGCTTGCAGGAACTGCGGTTGTTATGACAGTTGATGCTTACGGCCCGATTGCAGACAACGCAGGTGGAATCTCTGAGATGTCAGGTCTTGGTGAAGAGGTTCGTAATATTACTGATGAACTTGATGCTGTCGGAAACACAACAGCTGCAATCGGTAAAGGTTTTGCGATTGGTTCAGCAATTCTAACAGTGTTGGCGTTGTTTTCGGCTTTCAATATGGAAGTGAATCACGTTCGAGTGCTTCAAGGTCTTGAAGAGTTATCATTAGATCTTACTAGCGCAAATGTTTTGATCGGTCTTCTTCTTGGCTCGATCTTACCTCTATTAGTTGGTTCAACAACTATGACAGCGGTGGGACGTGCTGCAGGCGCGATCGTTGAAGAAATTAGCAGACAATTTAAAGAGATCCCAGGTCTTCTTCAAGGAAAGGCTGAGCCTGAGCCGGCAAAGATTGTGGATATTGCAACAAAGGCTGCTCTTAACGAAATGGTTTTACCAGGCATGATTGCTATTCTTGCTCCAGTTCTTGTGGGCTTTGTGATGGGGCCAGCGGCATTAGCAGGTGTTCTTGCGGGATCACTTGCAGTAGGCGCGACTATGGCTCTCTACATGGCAAATGCTGGTGGTGCTTGGGATAACGCTAAGAAATTTATTGAAAAGGGTGGTATCCCGGGGCATCCAAAAGGATCAGACCTTCATAAAGCAGGTGTTGTTGGAGATACAGTTGGTGATCCGTTCAAGGATACTTCAGGGCCAGGCATTGCCATTCTTATTAAGGTCATGTCGGTTGTGAGTCTTCTTATCGCTCAGCTGATTGCAACCATTGGTTAAGCAAACGCTTTTATTCTCTGAAAAGACTTAGGTTTTCGCCATCTTTACCTTTCGTGGTCAAGATGGCACCATTTTGTCGGCACCCCATTTGCTTATATAGTTGGTGGATAGCAAAAAGGGGGCAAAATGTTACCTGGGGTTTTAAATCTATTTCGATCTAACTATTACGGTTATATTATAATAACTATAGCAATTTTTATGGCCTCAACGACCTTTGCCGCTGATCAAAGCGCTGCTGCAAGAGTTTGTGAGAGAGCAGCCTTTGCTTCAGATAGACAAGCTTGTCTTATGGAAGTTCGCCAAGGAAGATATTTTGATCAAAATGCACTGAATATCTGTAGTCGGTTGAGCTTTTCGTCCAATTATTCTGGTTGTATCAGAGCTTTAAGGGATAAAAGGTATCAGGAGTTTGAAATCAGAGAGTGCCAACGGCAGTCTTTTGATGATCATAAGGTCAACTGCTTAAGACAGTTTGGGCAAATGTACGGTGGACAACCTTATCCGCCACCGCATTATCCGCCTCAACCACCTCACTATCCGCAGCCCCAGCCAACGCCGCCACATTATGGGCAACCTGGATATGGCTATGGAGTGACTGGGCCAGCGATAACTAGAAGATGGGCAAGAGCGGGTGAGTACAAAGTTTCAAAACTTGGGGGCATGCGCACAATCTATGTTCGTGGGCAGTATTTAAATGAAATTAGTCTTGTCGCAAATAAAGAGAATCTCCATTTAAACTCAGTATTGATTTACTTAGTTGATGGGCAAGTGATCTCGCTTCACCAGTTCAACAATAGAGGGATTCGTGAAGGCCAAATGCTACGCGATAGGCTCGATAGAAGGTACTCGTTAAGAGTCGATAGAATTGAAATCAATGCGACTTCAAGTCTTATCGGCAGTCGTGGTATTCTTAGAGTTGATCTTGGCATTTACTAAATTAACAGATTTAACTTGAACTAAAAGCCAGTTTTAATGACTGGCTTTTTTATGCCTAAAACTTTACTGTACCCTTACTTGAACAAATTGACCTGCTGGTGTTACTTTTATAATTCATCTAATGCTTAAAGGAGCTGTGAATTGAAAAATACCACCACAAGAAGAGATTTTTTAAAAGTTGCGGGTGTTTCAACAATAACTTTAACTTCCTCAAGTTTACTCGCGAATTTACTGGGAGGATGCTCAACCTCTGCTCCAAAGAGAAAGCTTAATCCTAAAATTCCATATATTGCTCCGTCTTTAGAAGATCGCGTGGTGTTAAGTCCAGCTCTCAAATATGAAAAGTTAATTTCATGGGGTGATCCCATCAACAAGACAGAGCAGTTTGGGATCAATAATGATTATATTGCTTTCATTCCACTTGATAAAAAAACAGATGAAGGAATCCTTTGGGTGAATAATGAATTCCCAACGCCGTATCTTATACATAAACAGGCTAAAGCATCTGAAAAAAACAAAGAGCAAATTATTGCAGAACAAAAAGCTGTTGGTGGAAGCTTGCTTCATGTCAAATACTCTGAAGGTAAGTGGTCTGTCGTTAAAAACTCAAAGTACAATCGTCGAATCACAGGCGAGACTGAGATTCCGTTTGCGAATGCAGAGGTTCTTGGTAAAAAATCTGCAATCGGAACTTTTGCAAACTGCGCAGGTGGAGTCACATCGTGGGGAACGGTGTTGAGTTGTGAAGAAAACTATCAGGATTATTATGGTGAAACTGAATATAAGAATGGCCTCCGATTTAAAACTGGCAAAAGCCGATATGGTTGGGATAAGTATTTTGATCGACCGCCAGAGCACTATGGTTGGGTTGTTGAGATAGAACCTAAAACAGGCAAAGCTAAAAAACATCTTTCCATGGGACGTTTTGCCCATGAAAGTGCAACAACAATTGAGGCAAAAGATGGTCGTACCGTCGTTTACTCAGGAGATGATGCCGACGATGAACATCTTTATAAATTTGTCTCGGATAAAAAAGGAAGTCTTGAGTCTGGCACCTTGTACGTAGCTGATCTTGAAAAGGGAACATGGGAGCCGTTGACTACTGAGAACTCAAAGCTTAAAGGGAAATTCAAAGATCAATTTGATCTTTTGATACAAACACGAACTGCGGCAAAGCTTCTTGATGCAACTCCATTAAATCGTCCTGAAGACATTGAGATTTTACCAGAGACGAATACGGTCTTAATCGCATGTACGAATAATAAGAGAAGGCTAGATGCTCATGGCTACATCTTGGCTATTGATGAAGAGAATGCTGATCCTCTTTCATTAAAATTTAAATCTTATAAATGGCTTGAGTGTGGTCCAGATGCGGGGATGAGTTGCCCTGATAATTTTACTCTTGATCAGAATGGAAATCTTTGGGTGACATCGGATATGCCTGAAAGAATGATTGATGGCTTCCCGTATAAGGGTTTAGGTAACAACGGTTTATTCTTTATTCCAACACAAGGTGAAGACAAGGGCGTAGTCTATCAAGTGGCCTCTGCTCCAAAGGACGCGGAGTTTACAGGACCATGTTTTTCCCCAGACTTTAAAACGATGTTCTTGTCAGTTCAACATCCGGGAAATCGATCAAACAAAGACAACGGATACACAAGCTCGTGGCCAGACGGTGAAGGAACTGTTCCAAAATCTTCCGTAATTGTCCTCTCTGGCTTCGAAAATTTGACGAGAGCAGTGCGTTGAGTCTCGTCTTCTAAGGGGGACTGCTGGACAACCTCTTTATCTGAAATATAATTTAGAAGATCATAATCGGGGAGGATATATGAGAATTCTTTTAATTGCGTTCGTCGTTATGTTTTCGCAAGTTTTGTTTGCTGCAAACGATTGCTTTAATCAAAGACAAGTTAGAAGTTTTAAAGTACTTGATGATCGTACGGTAGAAATCGATACCGGTCGAAGAGACTATATTGTAAAAGTCGACTTCTGCAGAGAGCTCAGATGGTCGAGAAGAATCGCTTTTGATTCTTTTAGTAGCATGAGAGTTTGTCGTGGAGATCGATTGCTGGTTTTAGATAATTTCTACGATCACGTCATAGAAAGCTGCCGCATCCGCCACGTTGAACTTATTAAGTAAAAGTTTAAAGTAATATTATAAATACAAAAAGCCATCGGATAAATCGATGGCTTTTTTTGTACCTATTTTGTCAAACGTTAGAATCACTTCTGCCTGTCGATCCGAACGATCGGTTTTTTTGAAAAAGATATTCATTTTACTATAAGTTATAACAACTGTTTTTTTAAAAGTATGACGGCTGTCATACTTTTAAGCACGTAACAAAAGTAGTTTTGAGAAAAGAATAACGAAATATTTCGTGTCTAACAAAGGGGTGTGTGCTTGCTGGACTCAGAATACGACTCGAAAAATGAGAGCATACCAAAAATTCAAAAGCTATTTGATCGTCCATTTCTATTGCTTATCTTGGGCTTTATCATTATGGCGGTATTTTACACGTTATGGGGAATATATGAAATTTACTCTATGCCGACAGCAACGCTGCCATAGATTTATTAAGGGTAAGACATGAGTAAGCATGAAAAAATGCATTCAGGAATTGTCCCGCCTAAGGGCTTGTGGTGGACCGATATTCCAAAGCAAGAAAAGCTATGGATAACGATTTCCCTTACTTGGTGTTTGATTCTATTCGCGATGATGCCCCTTTGGCATATTCGAGGCGGGCAAAACCCTTCGGGTATAAGAGCAAAAGTAACTCCTGAGGCTTATGTCGAAAGAACATTGCGCTTTATAGAAGAATATAAAGTCGGCGAAGAAAAGGGAATCGCGATTGTAGAACCACCGCCTGGTGGCCACGCGTATCTTGTAGGGCGAATGTGGAGTTGGTATCCCATTTTAAAATTAAAGAAAGGCGTAGAATACACTCTTCATCTATCTTCATCGGATATCAATCACGGGTTCAGTCTTTATCCCATCAATTTAAACTTTCAAGTTATTCCTGGGTATGACTACGGTTTAAAAGTTGTTCCTAATGAAGCGGGCGATTTTAGAATTATTTGTAATGAGTTTTGCGGAATTGGCCATCACATGATGGTTGGGAAAGTCATAGTTACTGAATAGTAACATAAGGAGTGGCGAGTGGAGAATGTGGTTCAAAGACTGACGTCAAAATTTAGAACCTGTCCAGTTACGGGGTTAAAAGTTCATAAAAATGCAGAGAACTTAATTAAAGCTAATGCCGTTATCGCAATAGTTTGTTTATTAATTGGAGCGGCCGCCGCTATTGGATTGGTCCTCACTCGCTGGCAAGCGATCCATCTTTTGCCAGCTCATCTTTACTATCGTTTTTTAACCCTACATGGGTTAAACATGCTGATTTTCTTTATCATATTTTTTGAGATGGCCATTTTATATTTTGCAGGGCCAGTCTTACTGAATTCGCGGCAACCCGCCCCCAAATTGGGTTGGTTCGGCTTTATATTGATGGTGGTTGGAGCGGCATTAGTGGATGTAATGATCCTATTGGGTAAAGCCGATGTTCTCTTTACGTCATATCCGCCATTAAAGGCTGATCCTCTTTATTATTTAGGAATTATTTTATTTGCGGTTGGAGCATTAATTGCGGTGAGCCTCTTTTTTGCCACGCTTGTCGTGGCAAAAAGAGAAAAGACCTACGAGGGGAGTATGCCTCTGGTCACCTTTGGTGCGTTGACTGCGGCAATCATTGCCGTGATTACATTGGTTCACGGTGCTGCAACTTATATTCCGACTCTATTGTGGTCCATGGGACTTATGGAGTTAGATGCACAGCTGTACCGACTATTATTCTGGGCCCTCGGTCACTCTTCACAACAAATTAACGTTGCAGCTATGGTTTCTGTTTGGTATCTGCTCGCGGCCTTAACTGTGGGCGGAGTTGTCTTAAATGAGAAGGTGAGCCGTTCAGCCTTCGTGCTTTATATTTTATTTATTTCCATGGCATCCGCCCATCACTTGCTAGTTGATCCAGGATTTGGTTCGGCCTGGAAAATTTGGAATACTAGTTACGCCATGTATTTAGCTGTCCTTGCAAGTATGGTCCATGGATTTACAGTCCCCGCAGGTATTGAGATGGGCCAACGCCTGCGTGGTTTTACAAAAGGCCGCTTTGAATGGCTGAGAAAAGCTCCGTGGGGAGATCCAGGCTTCTCGGGTATGGCTTTATCTGTTGTGATTTTTGGGTTCTTGGGCGGTATCACAGGCGTGACAATTGGAACAGAGCAAATCAATATTATTGCTCACAATACAATGAGACTTCCAGGGCACTTCCATGCAACGGTTGCGGGAGGAACAGCGCTGGCATTTATGGCTGTCACTTACTATGTAATTCCACTTATTTTCCAAAGAAGAGTGGCCTTTTGGTGGTTAGCAAAAATTCAGCCGTATATTTTTGGAATCGGAATGACGACGATGTGCATGGCAATGATCTACATGGGAATTTTTGGGGTTCCACGAAGACATTGGGACATTACAATGTCTAATGCACCATTTACAGTTGATTTCCACCCTGTTGTTTACGTTGTTCAGACTGTCTTTGGGTTTGGTGGCATGATGGCAGCGATTGGGGCCCTAGCATTTGTTATTATTGCAGTTGTATCAGTGTTCTTTGGAAAAAAGATTACAGAGGAGTCACTAAAAGAAGGAGCAAAAGGAATTCCTCAAGGAGTTTTGAGGCTCCCAAATCAACTTCACGCAGGAAAACATGTTGAAAAGGTTCATGCTTCAGGGGCTAGAGGTACAATCGTGTTGGTCTTTATCTTCTTGGCGTGCTTTATACTTTATTATTTTGTGAACTGGAAAATTCTATCGTTCTTATGGAAGGTCGGATGAAAAACAAAGCAGTTCTTTTTGCATTTTGTATCTGGATAGTTGCAGTGCTATTGCTCTGGGGATTAGCCTTTTTTCCTCAGAGTGCATTTGATGCTCAATGGTTAGATCAAGCCAGAACAGCTTGTTTCGGAATAATTGATAATGGTTTACCAGATACCGCAGGCTTTCTTTTATTAACGTTAGCGCCACTTATGATGTTGTCAGCGATTCTTATTACGTGGCCTGGTGAACTTATGGGACAGCTTCGATCATTTCATAAGTTTAAAGTTGGAAAACTGATTTCGAGCATTGTTGTAATTTTAATCGCCATAGAAGCTGTGTGGGCCTACGACGGAATTAGTAGTGGTCTGAAAATTAGCCGATTTGATTTTCAAAATCCGAGCAAAGAGAGTCTTCCATCAACTTATCCTAAAACGGATATTAAGGCAGCAGAGTTTAATCTGGTAAATCAATATGGTGAAAAAGTATCTATCGCAAGTTCACAAGGGCAGACTGTAGTCCTTACATTTGCGTTTGCTCACTGTCAGACTATCTGTCCAACAATTGTGAAACAAGCAATTGAAGGTATTAAAGGTTTGGAAATGGGATCGATAAAATTATTAGTAATCACATTAGATCCTTGGAGAGATACTCCAAAGTCGTTACCAGGGCTTGCCAAGAAGTGGGAGCTTCCAGAAAATGCGTATGTCTTATCTGGCTCCATAGAAGATGTTACTGCAACTATTGAAGCTTACAATATGCCAATTACCCGCAACGAACAGAACGGAGACATTCTTCATCCAGCTATAACTTACATTATCGATGAGCGAGGTCACATTAGATACACATTTAACAATGCCCCTTTTTCCTGGATCACACAGGGGGTTAAAAACCTGAGGTCATTGGCAAAGAATTGAGATGGAAATAAAAAGAAAGAGTCCACTTATACATATTCGAAGCCTCGTAGAAAAATTATTCTTAGTCCTCGATAGATTGTTCAATCGACTATTCACATCAGAGTGGAATCCTTTATATCGAACAGGCACTTTAGCAGCCTTTCTTCTTTTCGTGACAACGGCTACGGGCCTTTACCTAATTTTCTTTTATAAGCTTCATGCACCTTATGAGTCGGTAGTTGGATTGCAAAATCAGATCTTGAGTGGGCGCTGGATAAGGTCTGTTCATAGGTGGGCATCTGATGCAACTGTTGTTGCAGTTATTTTCCACGTTCTCAGAATGTTTGCACAAGGTAAATCGTGGGGGCCGCGTACTCTGCCATGGATTAGCGGAGTAGTTCTCACGCTTTTGTTATTGGTTTCAGCTTGGACAGGTTTTGTTTTGGTTTGGGATGAACAAGGACAAGCCTTGGCTATTGCTGGTGCGAAGATATTTGATTCAATGGGAATTTTCGGAGACCCAATTAGCCGAGCCTTTAATGGTGAGAGCGACGCTCCTTCGTCATCATTTTTCTTTATGAATCTTTTTCTCCATATTATTATCCCACTTTCAATGGTCTTAGCCCTTTGGCTTCATACATCTAAAATGGCAAGAGCCGTTTGGTTTCCAAATAAAAAAATAATGTTTGGGATTCTTACGAGTCTAATTACTGTCTCAATAATTTGGCCGGCACCTTTATTGGAAAAGGGAAATATGCTGGTTCAGCCCGACAATATAAAAATTGATTGGTTCTATAACTTCTGGATGAGCTGGGCTTATACGAATCCTGGAACGGTATTTATTATTTTTGCGCTTTTTACTTTATTACTAATATCGATTCCAATTATTTTAAAGCCATTTAAGCACGAGCGACCGACCTTGGCATCAAATGATCCAAAAAAGTGTCAGGGTTGCACTCAGTGTGTTCAAGACTGTCCTTATGAAGCTATTCAAATGGTTCCAAGAATGGAAGGCCGGGGTTCTCCTATTGTCGCACTCTCTAATCCAGATCTATGTGTAGGATGTGGAATATGCTCAGCATCGTGTGATCCTTTTACAATGGGGCCTGATGAGCGGAGAGCTGGAGACTTATATAAATCTGCAAAACTCTTTATGCAGGAGAGTAGGGCATCCCTTGATCTTAGTAAGGCTACCCTTGTGATCGCTTGTCAAAACCAATCAGGGTCGTTAAAGAGAATTGGACGAGTCGTCGATGATTACAAAACGGCCCAAATATATCCCGTGGAGTGTTCAGGTACTGTCCATGCCGCAGTGATAGAGTACTTTGCTAAAAGCTATAACAAAGTTCTAATCACAGCTTGTCCTGAGAGAAACTGCTCAAATAAAGATGGCTTTAAATTATTGACTGAAAGAGTTTCAGGAGCACGCGAACCGACTTTCACAAGAGCCTTCGATCGATCAAAAGTTTCAGTCTTGCCAGTGGGAGATGGTGAAGAGAGTAAGGTTATTAATTACTTCGAGGGCGAAAGAATAGGCGGGAGTAATACTAGAGGTATAAAAGCTATTCTAAGTGGTATTGCCCTATTGTTCTTAGTTGTATTGGTAGGAGAGGTTCCGATGAGCTTCTCCAGTGAGCGCGGAGTCATTCGATTAAGCTGGAGATTAACTGGTCAGGTGACTAGTGACTGTAAGCCGTTAGACGAAGAACTAATGAAAAACACTCCTGCTCATATGAGAAAAGCGGAAATCTGTGTTCAAAAGCCCATCGACTATCATTTAACAGTATTCTTAAATGGTGAAGAGAAAGTTAACGAAGTTGCTAGAGCTGGAGGTTTTCACTCCGATAGACCTATTTATGTCACACATGATATTAGTATTCCAGAGGGGACTCACAAATTAGATATTCGGTTTAAACCAACAAAGACTGATATTGAAGGAATCAATTTAACACTCTCTGAAGAAATTGAAGTTCCTAAAAGGGGGATTGTTCTTCTCTATTTAGACTCATCACAAGAAAAGATTTTGATCAAAAAAAATGAGGCAGTATATGAAAATCGATAAGCTTTCCCTTGGAAAAAGCTGGATCGTTCTTTCATGTATATCATTATTATTAAGCGGACTATTGGCATTGGTTATTACGTTTGCCAAAATGCCAATATTAAAACAGTATATTCAAAATATTGAGATCATACGATGGAGCTTAGTCGTCCACGTTAACCTTGCAATGCTTGTCTGGTTTACATCTTTTCCCTTGGGCTTGGTTCATCTATCCAATGCAAATAATAAGGAAAGCGTCTCGGTAATTTCTATTGTGGGGTTTGTTCTTTCAGTACTGGGTATTCTGCTGATGGTGACAGCCTTCCCAGGTCCTTTGATTGAAATCATTATGTCGAACTATATTCCTATGGTAACTCATCCGCGCTTTTATCTAGGCGTGGGTTTATATGTCACAGGAGTCCTATTAAACTATCTGTCACCGCAGATTCTGTTGCCTCAAAAAAGTGAAAACGAAACTATCGGAGGGATTGAGCAATCTAGATTTGGTTTATGGGTAGGAGTAATCTTTTTTATTTTTGCGATTATTGCGTTTCTATTCTCTTTTTATGAATTATCAAGCATGGATATTGGGGCGCGAGCTTACTTTGAAAACCTAATGTGGGGAAGTGGGCACTTGCTACAGCACTCAAGTATGGTGTTTTTGGTCGTGTGTTGGGTTTTACTTTTAACAAGTATGTTTAACAGATGTATTTTTTCAAGGTCGGATCTATTTAAAGTCTTTGGATGGTTGGGATTACCAATATTATTTGTTCCAATTCTTCTTTGGTATTCTGTGTTCAGCTTACAGTTTCGTACAGGGTTTACGTCACTCATGCAGTTTGGAATTGCACCACCAGTTTTATTCTTTATTGGCCTGACCATATTCAAAGTGAAAAAGGAGAAATTAAAGCTATCTTTTGATTATAAGTCCGTGGCTTTACTAATGAGTGTCATTCTCATAATTATGGGTTTTGTTTTTGGAGCTTCGATTCGAGGTTCTGATATGCGCGTACCAGGTCATTACCACGCAGCTATTGGCTCTATAACAATTGGCTTTATGGCGTTGAGCTACTTTATTCTTGCCTTTGGAGGGGCGTCGAAGCGGTGGATTACACGTAGTATGTGGGCTTATGGAATTGGTCAAATCATGTTCTCATCGGGAATGTTCACTGCGGGTTTCTTTGGAATGGGTAGAAAAACTTACGGAGCGGAACACTCCCTTGAGAATACAGGGCAGATCATTGGCTTTGTTACAATGGGCACCGGAGGTCTAGTTGCCTTTGCGGGAGGGCTCTTCTTTGCGTTCGCAATTTCTCCGCATCTTATGCCTTATTTTTCTCTAAATAGTTTTCAGAACCTACGCAAAAATTTAAACTAAGGCCATCTTTAATAATTATGGCCTTTTGCGATTATTCAATTTCTACTTGGCTTTTATCTTTTCCGTAAACTTTCATGCTCCAGGCCTTAAGATCTTTTTTGACGTCATCTGGTAAATGAGCTCCAGAGGATCCTGAGTAAGATAAAACCATATTGGATTTGTACTGCTCAAAGCATTTCTTAGCAGTAGGATGTTTTGTAAACTCACTCATACATTGCTTTAGGTAAAGATCAGAAAGTGAGTAAAACAGCGCATCTTGAAGTTGCTTATCAATACCAGCAAGCCAATACAAGAGATCGGGTTTGAGTTTTGTTTTAGGATGAGTATTTAGATATTCATAAAGTACGCCAGAGACCGTAAGGTTCTTAACAAGCCTTGGATTTGAAGCGTCGACCATATCATCCCATAAGTTGTTTTTTAATTCGCGCTCGACATATTTTTTAATTTCGGCATCGTTGCTCTTTGCGGGGTTAGGAAATCCATTGCGAAGCTGAATTCTAAATAATGCAATCCACGCGTTAATATTTTTTACTAAGTATCCAGGAAGTTTTTTATTCGATTTTATATCATCTTCAAGGCTTTTTATTCCACCCGTAAAGTCTCTTTTGACTCGTGAAAAAATAACGACTTTTCTTTCCAAGGCTTTCTCGACATCTTGAATCTTTGTTTTATTTGTTGGGAATCCTTTTACAATTTCACTGTATATCTTTAATGCAGAGTCAAAATCCCGCCCCATAAAAAGAAGTTCTGCTTTACTAAAGCTATTAGCTGGGCCGCGAGTAAGGTCTGCAAGGTCCCAGTTTTTCGAAGAGGATGGCGCCTGAGTGTGACAACTCATACAGATTGCAACTGTGGAATTAAGTTGCCACCTTGCAAAGGATTTATTTCCTACTCTAAAGACAGAATCAATTTCAGCAAAGTGATCTTCTAAAACATCCCGTGAAACTTTCATACCAGGACTCTCAAGCACTTTAGAGTGCTTAGCATCTTTGGTAATTTTGGCCGAGCTTCTTAAGAGATCTCCAATGACCTTGTTGTTTTTAGGATCAGTGAACTTTTCCTCATCTACCATGTAGGGTAAAAGTTTTTGCATGTTTGTAAAAATATGATGCATGGTCGGTTTAACAGATTCGACCTTATCTTTTGATTGTGCGATAATACCTAATGCTAAAATTAAAATTAAAACGGGAAGTTTCGTTTTCATACATACCCTCTGGTTGATCTTATCACTGTGGCTAGTTTAAGTAGCGATAGGTCTGCTACTCAAAGTGTCTAGATCTTAGCCACTGTTGTAAGTTATTCAGTAATGATAACGACTATTTACGTCCTCGCGCAAGCTCTTTTTGTCAGAAGCAACGGCCTTGAACCGCTTCTAATTATTTAAATGCGCTTTAAGGCCATTGGCACGCTTTGCAATAGTTTAGGCTTTTACGAAGGTTTTTAAGTGGTCGCTTTATGAAATTGATTTTGCTATTACTCATATTTAGTGTTTCGGCTCAAGCTCAACAGGCTGTTGGGACTATCCCGCTTTCTTTAGTTATTGAAAATATCGACTTTGAAAAGGGCTTTGTAAATAACAAGGGCCAATTCACGGATAAGCTTCAAATTCAGTCCGAAGTTCTCGTGGAGGCTGTTGAAAAGACAGGCATCATTCGAATTACCTTCCCAGAGCCTCAACGCATAAGACCTGCGAACATCGATATCGGGCAGATGTATTCTGCCCGACAGGTGCAATATTTGGATATCAATATCGGTGCAAAAAAAGAGAGCTTCTTAGAATTAGTATCTAAAATGAATCAAAATGCCTTGATCGTAGAACAAACAAGGTCAGAGAGAACATATCATAAGGTTCATGAGGTCGTATTCAATGCACAAGTTGAAGGATTTGGGAATAACTCAGAATTAAATCTTGAAAACCTTCGATTGAATTTAAATGAAGTCCATTACCGCAATGGTGGATTCGAAATCGATATGCGGGCAAGACGCGGGGAGTGGTTTCCATTGCAAAAGATATCCTACGTCCTGTTGAGTGACCCAGAGTCGCGCGCGGTAATAGAAGCTTACGAAACACAACGTCTAAAACCTGGGCGTGTTAGCTCCGCATTTAATCGCTTGATAAAGGGGACAGGACTTCTTAAAGAAAACTTAGTTCCGCTAAATATTCCTGGCCCGACCTGTTCACGATTATTTTAAACTAAAGTTTTTAGGTCTTAGAATTTTCTTTTTAATATGTCGGTTAAGTTCTACGGACTGATTCTGATAAAAACTTTGTTCATAGCTCAGATAAAACTCATCTAAATAAATCTTTGCTTTAGGGAATTGATCACTGAGACGAGCCAAGTACTTTTCTGGAGACTCAGCAGGTTCTCGAGGAATACCGTTTTTCTTACCCAATGCAAAGAGTTTATTTAAAATCTTTTGGTACTCATTGGACGGGTTTGATTTATTTAAAAGCCATTGGGAAACAAGTTTCACCAATATAAGCAGAGCCATAAATCCAAACATAATCCAGCCAAGGTTCTGTCTGATTGTTTGGAATAGTTGTCTTTGGTATTGTCGATCAAACTCAATTAAAAAGGCCACCCACGTGTAGTTGATATTTTCAATCCATGCAAGGACGCGGTCATAGGCTGCGCGGAAGTTTTGCTCAGTGGTAGAGCGTGTGGTGGCTACGGCATTTTCAAAACCTTGTGCGCCAAGCTCAATTCGCAAAGGCATTGCCAGCGCCGTTGGATCAACTCGTATCCAGCGATTGCGCGCATAAATCTCAACCCATGCATGGGCGTCTTTTGTGGATACGCTCCAAAAGTCTCCAAAACTATTCCAGGTGCCGCCTTGAAACCCGACGATGACTCTTGCAGGAAGGCCAAGAGCGCGCGCTAAGGTAGCATATCCTCCGGCAAAGTGTTCACAGAAGCCTTCTTTACGTACAAATAAGAACTCTTCAAGCTCATTATCACCATAGACCCCAGGAGTTAGCGTATATCTAAAATCTGAATTTTTAAAAAACTCATTTAAGAAAAGAACTTTCTCATCTTCTGACTTATCCTTAACGGATGAAATAAAGTCGACAACCTCGGCTGAAAGCTCAGGGTGCTGAAGGTGCTCTTCACGTGGAGGCTTCGTATCATAGGATTGAAGGGATGAAACACCTCGGTAGAGTAAAGTCTTTTCAAGTTGAAGGTTGGAGCGATAAACAGAGTTTTCAAAACCTCGAACAAAATACGATGTGCCAAAAACAGAATGAGGCGTTTCAAGAGCAAATATATAATTCTGATTTCCTGGCTCTAGATACACATCATACCTGATACGGTGGGCATTACTTGATTCTTTGATCGTATCATTTTGTGAAGGAACTCTATTGCCCGAGACTTTCCAGCTTAATCCATTGGAATGATCTAAGACCGCACCTCTCCAGTAAAGTTGGTGTGACCTTGCATTAAAGTTATTGAACTTGGCACGAAAGACTAAAATATTTGTTTGCACAAGCTCTGAAGTTGAACCCGGAGAAAGTTCCTCGGAAAACCCCGTTCTGCTTTTGACTTCTTGGGTCTTCTTGGCCCATGGAAGGATAACTCTCGGAAAGAGAAAGAATAGGGTGATCGCAAGAGGAATCGAAAGCACAAACACTCGCGCAATAAATTGATAAGGCTGTCTTTGATTTGGACTTAACATAGAAAGCCATAAGAGGATGAACGCTATTAGCAGAAACGGTATCCAATAAAGATCTAAGCTAAACAAAGGTTTCATCGCAAGCAGCATAAACCCAAGAACAATAAGATATTTGTGATCTCTCGAATTTTCATATTCTAGAATCTTAAGCGCGGTAAGTCCTACAAGAAGGGTAGTTGAAGCCTCTTGTCCAAGAAACGTACGAAACTGCACATAGATTAAAAGTAAAAGAATAATACTAAGAACAGTTGTGAGCCTTCTTGATATGGGGGGTAGGCTTCTTTTTTCTATAAGTATTTTATATGAAATCAAAAGCGATGAAAACAGCGTTATCCAAATGGGTGCATCAATTGCGATCATTCCAAGAAGTAAAATTAGACCAAATAGCAAATATCTTTGCGTTGTAATTAGAAGCTTCATAAGTCGTCTTCCTTCAGAAGAGCTAGAAGCTTCATGCAATCCCGAAAATGGAGAAGACCTTTGCTTGAAGGCAATAGCTTTGAGCCGACCCGCAATGAATACGAGTAGCCTAGCTGTTCACACTGACTGATCCAAAAAGCAAGTTGGGAGATCCGAGATTCAAAATCTTTAATCCAAGATGTTTGTTCCCAAAGAAAATTATAAGAATGGTCTTTATTGTTTTCAAAGTTTTTGACTAAAAGCTCTTGGTGGCGGTTTGATTTTAACCAGTTGATCCGCCGTATAGGATCTCCAGCACTGTAGGTTTTATGATCGCGAAAGAGGCCCTGTTCTCCTGATTGGTTTACGCTGTCTTCGCTGTGAGGAAGCTCAAAACTTCCTTTTAGTGCTGGGTAAACTAAAACCTCTTCCTTGTGAAAGTAATAGCGCCAAGTCTTTAGCATCTGAAATGGGTAATAACTTTGTAGCTCAAAACGCGGCAATTTTTGATAGCCACGTTTTAACGGCCGAAATTGCATTTGAATTCTAAGTGCTTGATTGGGATCAAGTGATGGGATTAAAGCCGATCTTATTTTTTGACGCCTGTGTTTCACATAAAAATCATAGCGAGGAAGCTCTGAGGAGTTTTCGATCATAACATAAATTGAGTTGTCTTGGTCTGCATGAAGGTCTTGCGTGTGGATGTCTGTGATTTTAGCAAAATGCATATTTCGATTGGCAATAACCATGGATGTTACAGCAAAGGAGATAATAAGAAACACAAACATTCCTACTAAGTTATTTGCATAACCCAAAGCAAACAAAAGAAGAATGAAGGCAATGGTGCCAAATACCAATCCAAATGGTGTTGGAATGATGTAAGGTTTTTTGCCGACATATTTAGACGGGGACTGCAGTTTCCCTAAGAAGGTCTCTAGCCCACTCTTTGCCTTTTCTAAGGCCATGGTTTCCTCCCAAGCGATGCGCGAGGACAGAAACTCCCACCGCTTGTACGTCTTCAGGTTTTAAGAAGTTTCGTCCCTCAATAAAAGCCCAAGCCTTTGCGGCTTTAATAAGGGAGATGCCTGCACGGGTTGATAACGGAAGAGCGCCGCTTTTTAAAGTGCGAGATTTATCCAAAAGATCACTAGCATAACGAGCAATAAGGTCCGAGACCGTGACGTTATCTACGTCTTTCCGGAACTTTAAAAACTCCTCAGAAGTTAAAACTGAAGTGAGTTCAGATATTTTCTCTCTTGAGTCCTTAGATTTAAAAAGTTCAATTTCAGTGGCCTTGGAAGCGTAGTTCAGCTCTAGGCTCATCGCAAACCGATCAAGTTGGCTTTCTGGAAGTGGAAAGGTCCCCATCTGTTGATGTGGGTTTTGGGTCGCGATCACAAAGAATGGCCTCGGCAGCGGATGATTTTTTCCGTCCAAGGAGACTTGGTTTTCTTCCATAGCCTGAAGAAGCGCACCTTGGGTTCTTGGGCTTGCACGATTTAGCTCGTCGGCTAGAACAATTTGTGTAAAAAGCGGACCTGGATGAAACTCAAATTTATGATCTCGAGAATTGTAAACTTGGCCCCCAAGAATATCAGCAGGCAAAAGATCAACCGTAAATTGAATTCTTTTAGTATCCAGCCCAGAGAGCTTAGCAAGTGTCTGAACAAGAGTCGTTTTACCAACCCCTGGAACATCCTCAATCAGAAGATGTCCATCCGCCAAAAGGCATGTAACAGCTAATTTAATCTCTTCAGTCTTATCCAAGACAACGCTCGAGGTCTCATCAATGAGTTTTTGAAAAACAGGCTGCATAAACTATGTTATATAATGAATCCAAAGCCATTTCTAGCTATTTATATGATGCAAACATATCGCGGTAGTAGATATCAATCAGTCAAACAAGTTGTATTCGCTACGGAACTCTTTAATTGTGCTCAGAAAAATTGATCCGTACCATTCAAGCTTTTTTTCGCCTACACCCTCAATTTTTAATAGCTCAGGTTTTGAGGTCGGCATTTTTTCAGCTATTTCTCGGAGAGTGGAATCCTTAAAAATCATATAAGGTGGCAGGGCTTTTTTCTTAGCAATCTTTAAACGTAGTTTTCGAAGTTTTTGAAATAAAAGTTCCTGTATCCGAGTATTTTTCTCATGGCCTTTGATACTTAACTCTAAATCGGCTAACTTATTTGCATAGACATGTAATTGCTTTTTTGTTAGTTCGCCTTCGCCTATTTCCTCTTGCTCTCCAAACAGACTCTCTTCGTATTCAATAATCCGTCCTTCGGGGCTTATTAAGACTTCTTCATCAAATTCGATAAAGGGCTTTAATGACCGTTTGTTTCGGCGAATTACAAATTTATTTTGCTCGAGATTGTTTTCGGGAGTAATAGCTAAACTTCCACTAAAACATTCTTTTTCAGGGAGCCCTGCCGTGAGGTTTGCCATAAACTCTCTAGACCAGTCCTCAAAGGCGCGGACAACATCTGTATTTCCGCTTCTCATGGCCCTATGGAGAGCGCGGTGGTCATCTTCATTACGTAATAGAAGAAGGTTTTCGACTCGGTTATCGGATCGTATACGGTTAATATGATGTACAACAGTTCCTTTTGGTAAAGGCCTTCCAAGATAATTTTCCATTACAATTACATGTTCGCTGACTTGCCCTTTATAAGCACGAGGATGATCGCTTTTAAACACTCTAACGTAACCAGCTTTAGTTTTGTATTTACCCAATACACACCTTTCTGAAATAAAAGCTATTACTATGTGTATCGGCAATGGACCCTCTAGACTAAAGAGGTTAAAATTTAGTCTTTTTAGTGGCTTAGATGGGCACCATCCCCGAAATATTTTGACAGATCGGAATGTTGAGCTGAGCATAGAGGACGAGGGTATATGTCATCAGATTATTTATTTTCGTTTCTTGATATGGTGGGCACCTTTGGGTTTGCGCTTTCAGGAGCAATGGCTGCTAAAGAGCGTGAGCTGGACTTGTTTGGGATTGGTATAATCGCATTCCTCACGGCCTGTGGTGGCGGGATCGTGCGCGATATTTGCCTTGGTATTTTTCCCCCAGTCGGAATTAGTTATTGGCCTTACTTGGCACTAACATTATCCGCCGTTTTAATTATCGTTATTTTTCATAGACACGTGGCCAAATTAAAATATCCAGTTCTGTTGTTTGATGCTGTAGGGCTTTCGATGTTTGCAGTTGCGGGCTCGCAGAAGGCGCTTTTCCTAGGGCACAATTACGAAGTTGCAATTCTGTTGGGTCTATTGACTGCTGTGGGTGGCGGCATTATTAGAGAAACTCTTTTAGACAGAATTCCAGTTGTTCTCAGAAAAGAGGTCTATGGATCAGCGGCTCTTACTGCAGCCAGTATAGTGGCGGTGTTTCATTATTTTGGCCTCAACGATACTATCGGAGCCTGGATTGCCATTTTCGTTTGTTTTGCGATCCGTATTTTTTCAATAAAAAGAAAGTGGAATTTACCTCGAGTTTAAGCTCTGAAGCGGCGAACCTTTCCTTCCCCGCCTTAACCACTACTGCAAACGCTGCCAAAAATAAAATGGCAGTCTTATCAGTTGGTTGAAGCCTTTCCTTCGTTTACTTTCTTTAGGCGGCGTGCTACCGTTTTCTTCTTAAGCTTAAAGGACGCCGATGATAAATTTTAATGAAAACGCTCAAAGAATGCCCGTTATTTTTGTTGGCCATGGTTCTCCTATGAATGCTATCGAAAGTAATCCGTTCACGAAGATGTTAGATTGGGCGATCGAGAGCGATACCTGGTTTAAAGAAAAACTTTTAAAAAGAGATTTTTCAGCTCTTACAAACGACTACCACAATTCAGAAGCTGGAAAACTGAGTATACGTATGATGGATCACTTCTTTCCGATGCATTATGTTCTGGGAGCGTCGGATTCTAACGATGAACTTATTTTTGAATTTGAAGAAATTCATAACGCCGCAATTTCGATGCGAACGTTTGGATTTTGGCCGAAAGGAACAGTGTAGTGGCAAAGCTTAAAGTATTTTTATCAGATAGTTTTAATCCCCACTTGAACTTAGCAACTGAAGAATGGATATTTCATAATCTTGATCCGTCCACTCA
>CAYXYF010000009.1:0-6810 GCA_964469265.1 uncultured Bdellovibrionales bacterium | reverse complement strand
GATGGACCTAGAAAATTCAGCGGAAGCGCTTATCGCGAAAAAAGAGATCGGGCATTTCATCACGGGACGTTACTGCTTCATGCGGATTTAACTAGACTTGGGAATTACCTCACTCCAAACCCTAAAAAGCTAAAAGCAAAAGGAAAAGAATCTGTACGGGCACGAGTGGTAAACCTGCAAGAGCTCAATGAGAAAGTGAACCACGACAAGATTGTTGAAACTACAATTCGCTCTTTTGAAAAATTCTATGGTGGTAAGGCGGACATAGAATCTTTAACAATGAAGAGCTTGCAGAAAATTCCAGAACTTAAAGAGCAATATGAAAAGCTAAGTTCCTTTGATTGGCTATACGGGCAAACTTTAGAGTTTACGCAAAAGATGGACGAGTATTTAAGCCTTGGCTTTTTTGACTTCCAATTTAAAGTCGACGATGCACGAATAAGTGACGTACATATTTATACAGACTGTCTTTATCCCAACATGATCGAAGACCTTACCACTTCTCTAAAAGGAAAACCCTTTACTGAAGAGTCCATAGAAAACGTTACAGATACATTAAAAGACAAATACAAAGAGCTCAGTGAAGGCCTCGACGAACTAAAAATCTGGCTCCAATCCCAAATTGAGTAGGTGTTGTCATGGCGTTAAAACCCCTGTGACGTTTAAGGGACTGGTGTTTGGAGCTTAGACAGGCAATCCCTCGCAAATCCTTATAAATTAAAGTATAAGTAGCGGCTTGGCGGTATATGTTTTGCTTAAAAGGGATCAGAGAGGTTTTTTATGAAAGTTCTTGTAATGCTTAGCTTTTTAGTTTGGTCCGCGGTGGCTTCTGCCCAGTCTCTCTATAAAGAAGTTGCAATGCCAGGAGGGCCGTTCAAAGGACAAATTCTTGATACCTCAAAAACTCGTGGCGTTGTTTTCATTGACGGTGAAAACGTTGTTTTGCCAGAGGTGAACCCGAATTATCTTTATATTGCAAACGTTACTCATAACAATAAATTCTACGTAGCAAGGATTTCTCCAGAAGCTCCAAAAAAGGTGAGTTTTGTTTATGAAAAGTTCACCGATATGCAAGGCGGACATGCTGATCTTATTTACCACCTTGATAGCTCAGATCCAATGGAGCTTGTATATGAAATCCTGGATACGCAACAAGGCCACCGCTTTGTAAAGCTCTCTAAGCCCATTGCCTTGAATGAAATCTTGCTTACGGCAGAGGCTGTGCGAGTTACTGGTGATAAGACCCCGCTAAAAGAAGGCGGCTTAAATGACTCTTTTGCAATGGTTTATCGAATGACATCAATACCTGAAAGATTAATTGGACCCGTTTTAGAGACAGGAAGAAAGACAACAGTTTATGATCTGAACTTTGATCCTCAGTCGGTCCAAAAAGCGTTTGTTGAGACCGTTATTCAGCAAAGCTACATAGGAATGAGCACGAATTATCATTTACTGACAAATAATTGCATCACATCAGCAGTTTTCGGATTAATAAATGGGCTTTCAAAAGAAGAGCAGGCGCGACTAAGAATTCAAATTGCAAAAACAGTAGCAAAGTTAAAAACAATGAGCACAAAAGATCTCACTGAAGAAGAAATTCAAAGAATGATTAAGGAGTATGCGGATATTCTCGGTGAAAAAGGCCAAAACATAGTAGGACAATCCATTCATAAAAAAGTTTACTTTTTGAAGTGGCTGACTAAAAATCAGCTTAAAAGATCACAACAGCTTTTGCTTGAACAAGAGTCTTAAGTGCGATGAATAAATGATGCGTCAGAGTTTAGATACTCAAATTCCTTGATCCTTTCGCCATGCGGTTTACACTTACAGGTGTAAATAAAGAAAGGATAAGATTTTATGAAGACATTAGTTTTTTCACAGTTTTTGGCTGCTATACTTTTTCTAGGTTGTTCTCACCATTCTCATAAAGGTCATAACGACCATCATGATCACCACCATCATCACAGTGGCGCGCAACTTGAACTCAACGATGGTAAAAAGTGGGAAACAGACGAGTCTCTTCGTAAAGGCATGACAGAAATCAAAAAGATCGCAACAGAGAATCTTTCAAAGGTCCACAAGGACTCTGCTGACGAAAAAGCTTTTACCGAGATCGCAAATAAAGTTGATGGTCAAATTCAGTATCTTATTAAAAACTGTAAACTCCCCGAGGATGCAGATGCACAACTTCATGTGTTGATAGCGCAAATGGTTGGCGCCGCTCACAAAATGAGAGACTCAACCGAAATATCAGCAAAAAAAGAAGGGTTTAAAGAAATCGTCGGCGCAGTCAATACGTACGGGGACTTCTTTAATCATCCCAACTGGACGAAAATAAAGTAAGCCTTAGTTGCTTTTATTGTTCTCACGAATTTTTATTTCAACTTGTAGCGCCCTGATTGTACCTTGAATATCTTGAATTTCCGCTTCAAGAGACCTTATCTCAGGAAGCGGCGCTGAGGTGTTTTTGAGTCTTTCCAGTTGACTAGCACGTCGGGTGTTTAAATCACCGAGTGACTCAATTTTTTCATTAAGATTCTTAAGATGAAGGATATGTCGTAGTTCGGCTTCAGGAAATTGTGTCTGCAGAGTGGGAAGAGGTTTACTTAAAGCTCTTTCAGCCATAGTTCTATTAATTTCCTGAATATCTTGTTTAGAATTTTCAAGCAGGTTCCAGCCACAGGCATTTGTAAGTTTTAAATCTCCGTTCAAAAACGCTTCTAAAGCAAATCTCTCTTTATCCGTAATGACTGGAGGGCTATACTCAACTTTGCAGCCTTCCTTTCTTGAAGGCTCTGGAACGCAAATATCTCCGGTGAGTTGCTTTGAATAAACATCTAAGGAGAGAGGCTCATCAGCGTATTGAGGATCTAAAATTCTTCGTTCTTTTTTGCCGTTAGGGAGATCTACCTCGATGGATAGAGCCACGTGAAAGCCCTGCTCAAGAGCAAAACTTGAATATTCGTTAAAGGCTACGATCTCATTATTTTGGTTTCTTACGATACCAACCAAGGTAGGCGCTGTGAACTTAACCATTTCAACTTTGTAGCCCATCTTTGAGAGTCTCTCTGCTAAAATTGTAGCTCTTGATACACACCTTGATGCAGGCTCTGGCATCCGAAGAAGAGGATCCTTTTTGAACTCATTAAACAAACTTGTCAGGTCATGTTCAGAAATACTTTTTTGATCAGGGTAACAGTTATTATAAAGGAAGGTATGGCAGGCCCTATACGCTTCAACAAACCGGTCATTCCATTTGTCATAAATTTCCCTATCGGTGGTTTCAAGATTTTCGATTCGATTTTGAATATGTTCTCGATTATCCCACAGGGATTTCATTCCAGAACAAGCGGGAAGGGTTAGCAAGCTATGATGGACTACGTCTTCTAGAGACTTTAAAGACTTGTCACGCGCATTGCATATCTTCTCAGCCAATGAGAGGTCCGATAAAAACATCACAAAAGACATCAGGCTGAGTGTTAAAAATAAGCGTACCATCGTGATCTCTTATCGGATTGTTAAAGACTTTGTTCAATGCTTCTCAACCTAGGCAAAAGTCTTGAGCGAAAAACAGGAAGATTTGTAGAAACGATCAAATCTTATAGATAATGTTTTCAACAGATACGAATCATTCCTGCCCCAACAAAGAAGTATTGTAAAGTGTTGGCTTAAGGAGTGTTTATGCTGAGAAAATTGTTATTTGTATTTTCAATTGTGTTTGGAACGGCGACGGTCGCTTTTTCGGAGCCAATTAAGACTTGTACAACAACGCTGCCAGATCTTTCAATGACGAAGGGATCACAGAAAGCTGAGATTTCAGTTTATAAACTTGGAGATGGATACCGAAGCATAACAGAAGTTGGATCACAGGTTTTAAACGACAGAGTCACAATAGCGGAGTATAAAATCAGAAACGACCTTGCTCAAATTGATCCAGATCAGGTTGATGACTATGGTTTGAACTTTGGTGAAAGCTTAGTGCTGCACGCAATGGCCGTTGAAAGTGATGAGCTTTTAGCTCCAATAATGAATAGTGGAATAAACCTTAAAGAAGTCACACATGTAAAAACCTATGTGATCGGTACACCCTCAAGATTCGGATCAACAACCTTAGTCGAAGCAAAAAACAGTTCCGGAAAAACTCTAGGAACCTACCTCGGCGGCCTGTTAGTGAGCCCTTGCAAATAAAAAAGGCTCCCGAGGGAGCCCTTTATAAGCAAAAGGTTTAGTAGCAAGAAACTTCGCGTTCTAGGCGGCGGATGAGTTGGATCGCTCTTCCGTTGTCGTTTAACTGAACGAGGCGCTCAAGGCGTTGGAGTTCACGCTGCAATTCGCTTTTGCTAATGCATCCATAGTTTGGGTGATTGTAAGCAGGTTTCCCTGAGCTTTCTAAACATTTCAGTTTTTCAGAATCGAAATGTTCCTGGCTGCACGCCCGAAGCTCGTAGTTATCATATGATTTGTCGCCGATGGCATCGACACAAGGCAATCTGCCAGAATCAAAATCAAATCCTACACAAATGGAAATTGCCTGTAGTTCAAAATACTCATAATTGCGTATCTTGCTTATACATTCTCTTTTATGACTATCAAAATCCATTGCTTCACAAATTCTATAGGCTTCTTCTCTTCCAGCCGCATCACTTATCACGGCAGACAATAAAATAAGCCCAGACAAAATAAATACTTTCATAATGCTACCCTCACTTCTTTAACTTAAAGCTCATCCTTCCGAGCTATTAAGACCTGAACGAATATACCTAAAGCAAGTTAACCGAGCGACAAAGAATCTTTAGAAGAGAAAAATTTCAGTAACCGTCAAAACTCTATTCAATCCAGGGGTTGGCTATTCAAAACGACATCGGGCTTCTTTGCCGTAATCAGCCGCAAGGCGAAGCTTAGGAACGCCAGAACCTATATGTTCGTTTTAGACAACTTTTCAAATTAGTTCGTAGCTAATTTAAAATTCTGTGGTAGTATCTAGGTTCAAATTAGCTAGTTTTAGAGTTTTGTACATTCCGTCCATATTCCTCCGAAATAGCTCTCATGCCTATAGGAGGTTTTATGAGTACTAAGTTATACGTTGGCAACCTGCCATATTCTGCAAACGATCAAACATTAACAGATACATTTTCACAGTGTGGAACTGTTACTTCTGCAAAAGTAATTATGGATCGTGATTCTGGTCGCAGCAAAGGTTTTGCATTCGTTGAGATGTCTTCTCCTGAAGAAGCTCAAGAATCAGTAAACCGTTTCAATGGTGCTGATCTTGATGGTCGCGCAATGAAAGTATCAGAAGCAAAACCACAAGAGCCAAGAGACAATCGCGGCGGCGGTGGCGGCGGATACCGTTCACGTTACTAATTTTTAAATTTAAAAATTTAGAAACTATAAAAGACCGATCGGAAACGATCGGTTTTTTTATTTCTACTACCAACGCTGAAGGCAAAAGCGTTGTATCACTTCATCGTAAGGTGCATTTAAGGTGACGACGTCGCCATTTAGTCTAGACGGAACAAGGCAAACTTTAGATATCTTAACTCTTCCATCGCAAGAGGGTAGGGGTGGTCGACAGGTTGGCCGCCTCTATAGACGAGCGTTGCTTTCTTTCTTGCTCTTGAAAATGCGTCTTGGCAGATCTCCATAAAGTCTTTTGAAGAAATATGGCTTGAGCAAGAACTTGCTGCAAAAAAACCTTCGTTAGTTACCAATCGAATCGAATTTGAAAACACTTTCGTGTAAGCAGCTTTGGCCTGCGCAACGGACTTTGCATTGGGTGCAAAGCTCGGGGGATCAGTGATGACAAGATCGAACTTCTTTTTTTCTTGATGGAGGTTCTCTAAGTACTCAAAAACGTCGGCAGCAATATCGTTATGTGGAGTTGTGAGATTATTAATTTCAAAATTCGTATTTATGGCTTCGATGGCGGCTTTTGCGATGTCTACACTAGTGACTTCGGTTGCTCCACCTTTTGCTGCGAAAATAGAAAAGCCCCCAGTGTAGCTAAATAAGTTTAAAACACTTTTTTCTTTTGAAAAATGCTGAATCATTTTTCGGTTATCTCTTTGATCAAGAAAGAAGCCCGTCTTTGCGGCATCGCGGATGTTTGAAGAAAATTGAACGCCGTTTTCAAGGAACTGAACTTCATCTGCTAATGTTCCGATAATGTTAGACCCTTTTTCATCAGCATCGTTTCGGCGTTTGAGATACACACACTTGATCTGCGGAAGAGTCTCTTGGATTTTTTTAGCGATGAATTTGGAGTTCCATATTTTTTCCATGTTCGCATGGTCATGTTTAATGACTGCGGTGTCGTTATAGATGTCGACGACAAGGCCTGGAAAGCCATCGCCTTCACCGTTGATCAACCGAAATGAATTTGTGATTGAGAGATCAAAAGTTTTTCTAATCTCTAAGGCTTTACGCCATTGGCTTTCGAAATAAAGTTCTAAGGTGCGCGGGACATTGTTTTTTCTAAAGATTGGATCGTCCGCTAAAGTAAGCACCCGAAACCGCAGCTCTGTATCGCCTTGCCAAATTCCAAGAGCTACAATTTCGTTTTTATATTTTAATAGGCTAACGCCCGATTTGTAAGATTGATTGGGATCAAAGCACTTTGCAAAAATCCAGCGGTGCCCTTGTTTCAGATGTTTTACGACATCGCGCTTAAGCTCAACAGTTCGAACGGGCTCAGAAAAAGCAATGGCAGATAGACTCATACAAGCCAAGGTACGACTGACGGGGGAAAAAGTCACTTCTCGCGCCAGAAGTAAGCTTGCGTCATTAGCCCTTAATCAAAATGTTTAGTAA
>CAYXYF010000008.1:18468-74440 GCA_964469265.1 uncultured Bdellovibrionales bacterium | reverse complement strand
GAAACTTTTTTGAATCAAGTCTTTCCTTTAAATGCTTATCTCTTAAACTCATTCCAGTTGTGATGGAGTTGATATCGACTTCAACATTTTCTGCTGCCACACCTGTTTTTGTTTTGTAAGCGTAACCGCGAACTCTTTTTGTTTCAGCAACAAAGCTACCCGCAGGATTCAACTTCACATCAATTTTGACTTCAGAATAGGCCTCAATTGAAAGTACTAAAGTAAAAAATATTAACAACATGAACTTCATAATGATATTTTACCTCTTGATGCCCTTATCTTGTCAAAAAATTATTGAAATCGGTAATTCCAGCCTATTGACCAAACAAAGGCTTTCCAAGGTATGTGCTGTGTGACCTCGACCAATAGAGAACTGCTTTTTGAAACATGAGTAACATAGGTCCCGCTGACACCATATGAAAATGAAGTCTCTCTATCAAGCATCAGTGCCGGATCTTTTAATTCCCATGCGATTGCACGGTAAGTGAGAGGGATACCAAAGCCTAACTCTGATCTTGAAGTCGTACGATAACTCATTCCTGGTCTTAGCGTTGCTGAATACCACATTTGATTTTTTAGATGATCCGTAAACGAAGTCCCTGCACTTTTTGCTACCAGAGCACCGGCTCCCACATCTAATGCGTGAGACTGCACCCAACGGATATTTGAAGTTACCTTCCTATACGTTATCCCCAACGCTACTCCTGAAAACTGAGAGCGAAGCTCTGAAGTGTCGGCACCTCTTGTTGCAACAATAGACTCTTGCCAAAGCAACGCTTTGGGTCCGAATACAAAGTAGCCCTCACGCGGGCTTTTCGCTTTTCCAGCTCTCTTTGCTCTTGCAGTCATTGGCGTTTGGCTTTGTGTTGGCCTTGCTCTGACTTTTGATTTAGATTTGGGTTTTACAGTTTTCGCACGTCTTGTTTTGGATTGTGAACTTTGCGCATAAGTGGACGAAGAGTACCCGAGACAAGTTAATGCAACAATCAATATGATAATATTTTTTTTCATCTTACTGGTCCTTTAAAAGTATTATTACATTGATAAGTGGATCTGCCCTAGAATCGACCACTTCTCGTCTTGCACTTCATCACTTGCAAGCTTTCTTTCGTTTTCTGCCTCTAGCCGAAACTCTAATCTCTGCATCGGAAACATTAAAAGACCTGCGCCAAATCTCAGAGTATCTTGGTACTTACCACTCAAATCTTCTTTATATGCTTGCCCAGAAATAAAAAAGTGATGCCCTCTCCTAATTCTTTGCATGGCTTCTGAAAAAATATAATAACCCATTCTCGACTGAGTATATTTAGGAGCATCGTCTATAACACCGACTTCAAACAAAATCGCTGTTCCATTTCCGTAACCTCTCTTAGAATGCACTCCAAATCTTCGCTGTCCGATAAAGTCATTTGATGAAACTAATGCTGAGGCACCCACTCTAAAATTTTCTACGATATCGTACTCAAACATCATGGATCCGCCTACCTGTCTTAATTCAGATTCTTGGTACATGCTTCCGAAAAACCCATTCACTGTGAGTTCCCAACTGGGTTTGATGTAGTGATAAATAATACCGTGGCTTTGATCACTTTGATTTAACCCCGTTCTCGCTCGACTAAACGCCATATGGTTACTGATACGAAGACCATAAACTTTATCGACCATTCCAGCATAAATCCACGAGGACTCCGTTGCTCGCCAACGAATGTAATGCTCTCTTGATATCCAGTTATCAAAAGCTGGTGCGGCAGGGTTTGTCTTTGCACTATGTGGGGTTGGGATATATCCAAATGAGCCCACAAAAATCAGTGACTGCTGCTTATTAAAAAAAATTGCAGTATTTGCCTCTGCCTGCATAAGAATAGTGCGCGTGTCGCTATCAGACTTTCCTGCATTGGCGTGATAAACAAGCTGCCTAGCCTTTATCCCTGGTCTCATCCACCACCACATTTTCTCAGGCGATGAGAATGCAACCCCAGAGGACTCTCCTAACTGTTCTGGAGTCTTATTGCCTGAGAACATCCTGCCAGCAATTTCAGAGGCCCACACAGCCCGCCCATAGTCATTTAAAGGTCCATTTCCCTGGCCGTTATAATGACACGTTATGCACGAAGTATATTTATAGCCAATAAACTCTGGGTATGCCGAAGCCCACTGAGGAATAACTAATGTCCAGAAAAGTAAAAAGATTGGCCCCGCGTGAGAAAGCATATTTATAATGGAGGTTGGTACTAACGCTCGTCGATAGAAAGATGGAAATGAAAAAAGTTTTTTTGATAATAGTTTTTTGTGCTTCATTCTGGACTCTCAATGGTTGCATGGAAATAGAAAATTCCTCTACTCATGATGCGAATACTTATGGTCAAGTTTCAAACCCCTTATTTGCAGAAGCAAAAGAAATTTTCAGAGTGAATTGTACCCCTTGCCACCAATACCAAGGAGTCTCTGAAGACTTACTTGTTAGCTCGGGCCTGGTTATTGCTGGAGACGCGCAAAATTCACAAATTTATTACCGTCTTAGAAATAGCGCCAGCTCCAATGGACCTAAAAATATGCCCACGTGGGGCTCCCTCACTTCAAATGACATACAGACCATCGAGACATGGATAAATAGTATGTAAGTGATTTAAATCACTTAGCTTTTCTGGTCCAATCTCGAGGACTTTTTCCCCATTTCACTAAAGTTTCAGATATGAATATCCGATAAATCTTTACATAAGACAAACGAAAAAGGATCCATTTGAGCCGGGCCAAAAGAAGTTTGCGTTCATTAACTCGTAGTACTTACGCCGTTCTGTTATTAACAGTCGTTATGCTCGGCTATGTGAACTGTAGCCCAGTCCATAATATTTCAAGTTCTACAATAGGAAGTGATGACACGCCACCAGCTGGTGACTCCTATTTTACATGTAACCCCTCACAACTTGGAAATACGAAAAGTCTCCGACTTTCAAAGCGTGAGTATGAAAATACACTGAAGGATCTTTTTGCTCCGATAAATTCTGGAATCGTCGACAATACAACACAGGGTTTTATTGACGGCCTACCTAATGATTTGGTTCATGGAAAAGAAGAAACCGATCTCATTTACCAATCACAGGTCAATAATTATGAACGTATCGCATTTCACTTAGGAACTCGCGTCGCAGGGTCAAACACTTATCTGAATGCAATGCCTGGAACGAGCGGATGTCTTAGCACCTCGACTCCAACCGACTCTTGTATCACAAATTTTATTAGGAACTTTGGATTAAGAGTATATCGCCGTCCTTTAACCACAGCGGAAGTCAACGCCTACAAAGGTTACTATAATAGTTCATCTTATTCTTCAAAGGCGGATAAGCTCACCGCAGTTATCGCGATATTTCTACAATCTCCAGACTTTTTATACCGTATGTACGATCAAGGCCCTGCATATTCTGGTCTGTCTAATGCTTATGTTATGACAGACTATGAACTGGCTTCAAAAATGTCCTATCTGATCAATGGAACAATGCCAGATCAAACTCTATTTGATAAAGCCGCAAATGGAACACTCGCATCGAAAGAAAATTTACGAACAGAGGTTCAGCGCCTCTTGCAAAAGCCGAGTGCTCGCGCAAATATCAATCGCTTTTTTGTGGAATGGTTAAAATACGATCAATTCGAAAACTTCTCTAATTTCCCAGCCAGCGTTTTAGGCGGCATTAATATTAACGGTCTTTCACAGAGCATGACAGACGATGTGGCAAACACTATTGCCAATGTCGTTTTTAACCAAAACGGCGGCTTTGATGAACTCATGTCAACCCGAACTGCCTATGTAAACCATAATGGGCTTGCCTCTATTTATGGAGTTTCAACTTCGAGCGGCCCCGTCACTTTGGATTCAAGTCGAGCGGGTATACTTTCAAGGGCTGCCTTCTTGGCAAGAAAGCCTTCTTCTCTGACATCTCCATCCCGAAGAGGTCACTTCGTTCTTACCGATCTTCTTTGCGAAGAGCTTGGCTCCCCACCTCCAGGTGCGCCTGTGCAAGTCGACCCGTTACAAGATGGCGAATTTTTAACAACACGACAACGTAATCATTATTTAACAATAGAAACTCGCACTGGTCAGACAATAACTGCATGTGTTGCCTGCCACACCCGAATGAATCCGTTTGGTTATGTGTATGAAAACTTTGATCCGCTCGGAAGATCTCGTCCAAATGCAATGGAAATCATTCACGGTATTGTGAACGGTCAGCCTGCTACACAAACACTACCAATTAATACCAATGTCGTAACACGAGAACTCACTGGCAGCGAGACTCCGTTAACTGGGTATTTAGACCTGCATCAAAAACTTGGACATAACAATAAAGCCTTAACTTGCATGACAATGAAGTGGTTTGACTTCGTACAAAAAAGAGAACCCAGCACGGCGGACAATTGTTATATGAATCAAGTTTTAACGACCATTTATGGCGATGATCAAAACGGACAAGGTAGCTTTAACGAAATGATCACAGAAACAATTCTTTCAGACAGATTTAGATATTGGAAGTATTAAAGGAATATATGTATGTCAGTGAAATACGATAAAATAACAAGAAGGCAGTTTTTAGTTGGCGCAGGCGGTGCCTTTTTAGTACTTCCATTTTTACCTTCTTTATTATCGAGAGAAGCATTAGCGCAAGTTGCAACCAACCCACGTCGCTTGCTTATTCTCACACATGGCCACAATATCGCGGCCTCACAAATTTTGAACTCCTCTGTTGCAACACAACCCCTTGCCAGCGGAGCGAGGATGGCCGCAATCAGCAGTTTAAGTTCACCTCTTACAAACTATTTAACTCACTCGACTTATACTAATTATTTAAAAAATTCAGGCTTAATTACTGCCGTTAGAGGCATTGATTGTATGACTGACCAATCAGGGCATGGAGCTTTCTATCTAACTGGAGTTATGAATAGCAACCCGTCTATCCCTTCGATTGATTCGTATATGGAAGCTTCTCAATCCGTTTACCCAACGGCCAGTTCATCTGGTTATTTAAAAAAAGTTATACGCTGTAATGAAGCAAGTTGCTTTAAAAAAGTTGGTACATCTGTAAGCGCAGTAAATGAAATTTACACTGATGATGGCAACAACGGCTGGAATGGAGCAAAAAGATTTTACCAAGATATATTAGGAAGAATTGGTAGCGGAGGAGGAGGCACCCCCGCGCCCACACCAGCTCCAACGACCGATCAATTGCGACGAAATATTTTAAATGATGTGTTTAGTGCATTTCAAAGCGCAAGAAACAACAGAAGAATCTCAAGCAATGACAAGTATCGCCTAGAAGAGCATATGAATGGAATTCACGAGCTCCAAACTTCCATTGTTATCAATGACCCGCCCCCAGTGACAGGGCCGTCGTGTGGTGACCCGATCAGTATGGCTTTAGCCGATAGTGCTCGAAGCTCATATAAGGATAAAATGGAAGTTTATATGAAGCTTATGAGAATTGCGTTAACTTGCAATCTCACAAAGGTGGGCATTATCGGATTTTCTGGTCACGCTTGGTATGACATCGGTCCTAATAATTCAAGGTTCCCAGCAAATCAAGATAGCCCGCTTCACAATGGATACATTCATAATGAAGGCGGACATAGTGTGGCTACTGTCGAATCAACCTTTACCTACTGGCTGAAGTGGCACATGGATAAGGCTGCCGAATATATTATTGAACCTCTTCGAACGACAGAAGACGTACAATCAAACAACGGAAATACTTATTTACAAAACATGCTTGTAGCCCTTCTCAGTGAGGCTGGGGTTCATACTGATCCAGGCGCCCACGCCAACCTTGATTACATGCCAATTTTATTTGGTAATATGGGCGGGTTGATTAACTCAAACCGACTTGTTGTTTTTGATGGACCAACAAGACTTCCTTACAACAGCCTTTTAATTACGTTATTACAAGCCATGGGCGTTCCCGCTTCTGAATACTCGGCAGGAAGCTCTAACGGACAAGGATTCGGCCAATACGTCAGCAGTGGAGCGTATTACAACAAATGGTCAAGCCGCTTCTATTCTCCTATTACTGAAATCTGGAACGGATGAGCTGGGGCTACTTCGTCTTAACTTCAACTTCCATTTTAGCTAGTTTTTCATAGTAGCGTCGTTCTTCGTTAATTGGCCACCAGTCGTAGAGTATAACTTCGGCAGGCCTCCACATGGCCACCCAGCCCACGATGACTAAGCCTTCTTGAAAAATTGAAAGAACTCTCGTCTCAGGTGCAAGTGAGCCCATAAATTCAGCCAGCGACAAACAACCAAAAAGACATGTTAAGCCCACTAAGACAAGCCACCTGCTATTTTTAAATCGTTTTCTAATCTCAGCTTGCGCAAGCCTTGCTTCATAATTGAAATACCCGTGAATAGCATCGCGAATTAAATGAGACTTAAGGAGATCACTGGATTCATCGCTAATATAAATTTGAAGCTTCATTGGTGTAGAGAGCGGAAACTCTTGCGCAGAACTTGCGACATAGGTCACAAAGTTTGAATCAAGGTCTCGCTCTCGAAAAGGCGCAGGATCTCTGGCATTGAAAATTTGACGTCCTTCGGTTAACGCGACCTCAATCACAACTTTTCCATCTTCACGACGGTAGCGACCTCGAACTAAAGTTTCCTTTGAAAGATCCATTTATAGCCTAGTTGGCATAAACCAATTGGAATGATTCCGTTGCGCTTTGTCCGCTATCGCCTAAAACGCCAGTGATGAATGCACTTCTTCCGTCGTCGCAGCCAAATCCTACACTGAATTTACTTAATTCATCTTCTGTGTAGTATGCGATGGACTTGTTGCCGTCTTCTCCAATAGCAATAGTACATCTTAAACCTTGTTCTGCAGCCAATCCCGCAATAATTGCTTTTACCATTTTCGATTCTAAAACTGATCTATCTCTTATATCATCTGCTTTTGCCACCATTGCCGCACAAAAAACTAACGAAAAAATTAAAACCATTTTAATTTTCATAGTGATCTCCTATCATTGCTAGCTTTTAGATGGGTTATATTGAGAGACGAGAATAGTCTCCTTATCAATAAGATCGACGCTTTTAACGGACTCCATTCCAATATAAGCCGTTTAATGAACTAGCGATTGTGATAATGCAGAAAGCGTGCCCTTTTGGCACGAGGCCAAGGACTCAAACCTTGCGCAAGCGCTGGCTCCGTGATGAAATTATATCTTCATTCATGGAGGTGTTATGATTTATTCGGGCGGATGCCACTGCAAAAACATTAGGTTTACTGTTGATATGCAAATTGATAAGGGCATTATGTGCAATTGTTCGATTTGTTCTAAGAAAGGTCACGTTTTAGCTTTTACACCTGTCGAGCGGTTTAAGCTTATTTCTGGAAAAACATTTTTAAACGATTATCAATTTAATAAAAAATCGATTCACCATTATTTTTGCAAAAACTGTGGTGTGAGTCCTTTTGGCGAAGGCACAATGCCTGACGGAAAAAAAGTGAATAGTATTAACCTTCGTTGCATTGAAGATTTGGATATTTCAAAACTTCCTATTCAACATTTTGATGGAAAGTCCTTCTAACCTAAAGAACGCTTAAAAACCCGATCCATCAGATTCACAAACTGCGATAGGAAAATCAAAAAGAGTGCTGTAAGCCCAATATTAAAAGCAAGGTGGGCTACAGCCACTGCCATCGAGGGAGTTGGCGCAATACTTAGTACCCAACTAGTAAATGGTGCCAGAAACGGGAAAATTAAAATTACTCCAATGATATTTATAAGAGTGTTCGATACCGCTGTCTTTTTAGCTATGAGGTTCATATTCAGAGAGGCCACAAGTGCTGTTGCCGTTGTTCCAATATTTGCACCAAGAACAATTGGAATCGACTGTTCAGGCAAAAGAAGTCCCTGTTGCACAAATATAATCGCTAGACCCGTAACCACCGTACTTGACTGGAGAATGACGGTGAGAATTGCACCAATGATTATTCCAGTAATCGGTGTATTCGTTAGAAGTAAAAGTTCTATTAGATTTTGGTTCGTTCGCAGAGGCTCAAGAGAAGTGTTAATAATGTCTAAACTAAAAAAGATAAACCCAAAATAAAAAACAGCCTTCCCCAAAACTTTAGCTCTGATAGGAAGTATGCTTAGTATTCCACCCAGTACAATGAATATCGGACCGATGCTTGTTAACTTTAAAGAGACGAGCCATGCAGTGGTTGTCGTCCCTATGTAAGCTCCTAGCATAATTGCAACGGCGCCTTTAAAATTCAAGACACCGCTATTAACTAAAGATACCGCAAGAGCCGTGACCGCAGTGCTTGACTGAATTATAGCCGTAAACGTTGCTCCAACAATAAATGCAGTGAAGCGATTGGTTGTTACTCTACTCATTATTGATTGAAGCCTTGCTCCTGCAGCCGTGCGAAGCTCGTGACTAAAAGAACTTAGCCCAAACAAAAATAGTATAATCGCACTGAGTATCGAGAAGATGACTTGATATTTTTCCATTACCAGTGTTAACGCCCCCCAGATTGCTTAATTGCAAGGATGATGCTATAGTAGAGCTAATAACAATACATAAAAAATAAAGTTCTGCCATTAAAAATGGGATAGGCATTCTATCTCGGGCGCTTTTATTTTCAAAGGAGGCTTGAGGAGTTGAAGAAAACACTCACGGGTGCAAAAAATGCACTTATAATAGGATTTAATGGTGGTGTCGGGCGAGCAACGATTTCGTTATTACAGCAAAGCACCACAGGTAAAAAACTTTCTAAAACTTATAATAATATCTTTCTACTCGACAAAAACGCAGACGTTCAACCTGTTAACAATTCACTTTTTAAAACGTTACCGGCCACTCGTGTCGATGGTCCTGAAATACTTAAAAATATCATTCGGGAGTATAACATAGACCAAGTTATTGACCTTGCATCTCTGAATACAGAAGATTGCGCGCGCGCCTGTGAAGAGCTTGGAGCAGACTTTTTTTGCACGAGTGTTGAGGAGTGGCCTGGGCAGGAATCTGTTCCAACAGATACAGTGATCTCAAAATTTTTAAATAAAGAACGATTGGGTTTAAAAAAGCAAAGCCATCTAATTGGCAGTGGCGCAAATCCTGGCATCGTTAACGCGTTAACATTTGCTGCAATGGAGGCGTTTGCTAAAAAAGTTGATGCACCCGCAACAGCAACGGGACTCGATCTTCAATCCATCTTTATCACAGAAGAGGATTCAACTCGTGAGCCTGAGGTTACCTATGACGGCATGGTCTTCCCTATGACGTGGAGTCCGCTGCACTGTCTTGAGGAACTTTTTGAACCAAGATCTTTTGTGGCTTACAACAAAGAAGTGAGAGATCTTGGACACGCACCAACGGATAAGCTATATTCTGTCCGTTGTGGTGACAGAATTATCAAAGGCTTTGCAGTACCGCATGAAGAAACGCGCACTCTCGCAGAAAAAATTCCTGATGTTGAAATCGCATTTATCTACAGAGTTCCAGAAAGCGCCAGACGCGCGCTTAAAAATCGTCCGACAGCTCGCAAGTTAGAAGACTGGCATCCCTTCACAGTTATTCCACCAAGGATTACAAAAATCTCTGGCACGGATCGCTTAGGCGTCTTGTTATCAAGCCGTAAATATGGAGAGCTCTGGCTGGGATTTGATACTGACGTTGCAAAAGGACTTGAGCTCGGAACCAATGCAACTCAACTTCAAGTTGCAGCGGGAGTTGTTGCAGGCCTTGAGCAGCTCGGAAATAAAAAAGGAATTCACTTTGTTGAAGAGCTAAATTGGGAAAAATATCTTGAAGCGATTTACAGTGTCTTAGGAAAACCACAAGTGGTTTACAATCCATCTGCGGAACCTCTGACACTAACGGAAAGAGGCACCCAACCTCAGCTGACAAAGGAATACGCTTTAACCGTGTAAATATGGAATAGCTCTTGCAAATCTCTTAGGCACGAGTGCTGTAACTATTGCAAATGGATATGTTTCGTTGGCAAAAATTGGTTCACGGAACAAAAATCGGCACTCGGGCACTTTATAAGAGGTTTAAAAAAGAAATGACAAAGATTCTACTGGTTTTAGCTATCTTTATTCTGACAGACGAAACCAGCGCTAGATCTTGCGCCCCTCTGTTTTCATTACACACCTCAAATAGTTCGACGGCGCCAAAAGCCGTACTCTCAGCTCAACTGAGCGGAGAGTTCGTAGGCTATGTGAAAGCTCTTAACGATGGGCCGGGGCTCAACACACGCCCTTTGTACATTCACGTAAATAAAAGAAGCGGAAATAAGATTGAGGTCACCTACGGCGATATTATGTTCGGTGGTTATAAAACAAGACCACTATCACTAAGAGATCAGATCGTAGATGAAAAGGGAACTACTGTTTCAACCTATTCCTATGTTCGAAACGGAACAGAGCTTTTAACATTGAAAACTTATGACAATACTCGTGGCGGGAAAAAGGTTAGCTTCTTTCAACTCAACGTTAAGAGCGAGGTCTCTACTCCCTCTAGTAGAGAAAGAGTTTATCAATTCAATACTCAAGATTCTTAAGTATTTCTACTGCGCCTTATATTCAAAGTACTGGATATCTACAAACAGTGCCGCTGCCAAAATTAGATTTTTTTGGACCTCGCTTAGGTTTGCGCTCAGAAAGTCGACCTCAAAGTTATCTTTATCAGTGAACGCTTCAGATCCTATACCCGTCCACTTTTTTACGATTCTTGCGTACTCAAAATTTCCTCTACGAATTGGAAAGGTCCAAATTCTATAAATGGGTGAGGACATCTCGAAAAGCAGAGCCCCCCTATGGTCGACGATATCGAACCTCTTAGATAAAATCGAAAAACGCTGCTGAATTGCGCCCAAGAATTCTCCCGTGTGATTGTATATTTCAAAGCGCTGAAAAATGAGACGAAATGGATGTTTACATACCAAACATGGACGACGAAGCGGATTAAGGATGTGGACCTCGAAAGTTCGCCAATGCCCTAACATCTGTCGCATCAGAAACTCGAAAATCCCTTTTCCTCTCTCTGCTGCAAATCCTATAATCTCTTGCCTAGAGTCTTTGATCTCATATTTGTTTCTTGTTTCAAAACCCACAAGCTCTGCCATCTCGAAGCGTTGTTTAATATGAATCTTCGCCCCGCTTAAATCTAAACTATTCAAAGACACCCTCTTTTCTGTTTAAAAATATTATACATAGAAGGCCCTCTTTAAAACTATAAAAAACTTATCAACTTTAGTTTAACTCTCCCCTCACGCTACGATCTATTTGCTCTGACAAAATTAGTCACATTTTTCAGTGACATGCCCTATATACTTTGTAAGTACTTGAATTTCTGAGGCCCAGGGCTTGCATTGTTATTTACGAGGCATTAGCCCTAGACACGTGTGGGAGATTTAAATTGAAGGTTTTCATTGCACTAGCTTTATTTTGCTTTACGGTACCCGCATCCGCGCTTAACCGTTGCGGTAGTCTTTTCAATACGTCTCAGCCAAACTTAAAATCCGATTTTCGGTTAAGCGAACAAACGACGGTATTCCATCGCGGTGAAATTCTTGATGTTATCGAAGTCTATAAGCCTGGAGCCGTCCTTGCGACAGCAAGAGTTGTGCTCTTTAAAGACTTCAACGGAAATTACAAAACCTTTCGAGTTGTACAGTCTAAAGATGTCCGCTTAAACTTTGACATGTACAGATCCCTTCATGGAGTTGAGTACAAACTTCAGTTTTATGGACCAAAGGGAACCTATGAAGTTCACTATCAAAGAAAAGGTTCTGGCATTCATAACGAGCTTGTAAGAAAAGTTGATTTAGAGTTATAAAAGTAAATAACTTCTTTCAAAGGCTTAGTTATCCATGAAAAAAGATTCCGAAAAATTTGAAAAATATGCTGCCGAACAAAAAAAACGGCAATCTGAATATCGGAAGCTCCAGTATCAGCGACAAAAGCTATGGGCCGCTAAGCGGAAACAAAAACAAAATGCCAAAGAACAAGCCGCAAACTACCCTGAAAGCGTATCCCTTTCTTTAAAATACTTTGAGGAAAATGGCTTCACCTTTCAAGACAGACCGACGGGCGAAGAGCTCATTAGCGCTAGAAAGAAACTCTCTCGGGTTTTTCATCCTGATGCAGGGGGAACTCATCAAGAGTCTACTGAGCTCAACAGACACTATGAGGTTTTGTTTCAGTATTTTGTTTCTCCATGATGCGCTTGTATCAAAAGCAGAACTAGCTTAAATTTATTTGCATGGTAGATTTTAATTACTTTGAAAAACGGGTACCGTTGATTCTAGAGCTAGGATTTAATGAGCAAGCTCTTCCCGCACTCCGCAATTATATCGAGCTTCTTTGGACGTCTAATAGCGAACTGAATTTGATTAGTCGTAAAATGACTTTTGAAGAATTAATTGATAATCACGTCATCGATTGTCTTTTGCCGTTAAAGCACTTCCCTCAAGACGCAAAGCTGGTTGCTGATTTTGGAACTGGTGGGGGACTTCCTGGGGTTATCTACGCTATTCACTTCTCGAAAGTTCAGTTTAAGCTTTTTGAGAAAAGTATCCTTAAACAGACGTTTTTAAAAAAGAATAAATCCATTGCGCCCAATATTGAGGTCCTCGGCGAAATTCCTAGCGACCTTACTCCGATTGATTTAATCATTGCCAGAGCCTTCAAGCCCATTGATGTGATTTTGAATATGAGCCGCAGCTATTATCAAGCCGGCGGAAAATATTTTCTTCTTAAGGCAAGAAAAGAAAAAATTGATGAAGAGTTAGAATTAGCAAAAAAGAAATTTAAAGATCTTCAAATGAAAACGATTGCGCTTCAATCACCCGTATTAGAGGTTGAACGGCACCTTGTATTGATTAATTAACTTCTCAGCTGGTTTAAAATATCTTGATCGCCAGCAATCCAAACAATATCGCCTTCTTTGAAAACAAAAGAAGCTTCAGGGTTTAAAATTCTAGCACCGTTTCTCTCTACACCGACAATAACGGCTTTCGCTTTACCCCTGATACCGAGAGAACGAATGGATTGGTTAATTAATCCAGAGTCGCTATCGACTTCAATTTGACGCAACATAAAGTCGTCATCGTCGACAGGAGTTGCAACAACAGAAGGCTCAATGAGTTCCTTAAAACGTTCCAACTGTTCGTCTGTACCGATAACTGAGAGCTTATCATGCGGGTATAAACGCTCGTTACCTGCGGGCGCCTTAATTTTAAAATCGCCGCGCTCAATTAAAGCAATGGTGACGCCGTACTTCTCTCTTACTCCAATTTCCAAAAGATTTTTTCCGACAATTTCTGAATGAGGAGCCACAGAATATTTTGTAATGTGCGCGTCCCAAGGTGCGATGGGCGGATTGGATTTATTTTGTTTTATCTCTCGCTCATTGAGATTTAAAAGAAATTTCTTTTCAACAAGATCGTAAACCGATTTTAAACGGCTTGAAAAGACCGCCATAACAATGGAAACGATCGCAACAGGAATCGCCACAGCAATGCCAGTTGAAAAATACTGCCGCAGTAAAAGACCTAAAAGAAATATACCAATAATATAACGTAAGATCTCTAACACCACTATAGGGGTGCGCAATCTGTTTGTAGCCCAGATTTTTGAATAAACACCGTTATTGATTCTCTTGCCCACGAGCGCCCAAAGAAACGGAGCTGCAATAAGTAAAGTAAGGATAAGATTTGCAGCGACGGCCAAACCGCCATGTGCGACCTTCTCATAGATAAGTTCAGAGATGATTTGTGAGAATAATAAAAAGATACCCAAAACGATAATTACATTAATACCAACATGTATTGTATACGAGCGAACGAGCTTTCTCCAGTCGCTAACAGCACCCACCCCTTGTGCCGAGGCACTATATCTTACAAGCGCATCATCAACTCTTTTTGGAATGTGTCTATGGGTGAATTCATAAATCGGTCCTGAATACTTAATAAGATATGGCGTAGTAAAAGTTGTAATAGCAGAGACCGCCACCGTAATTGGATAAACGAAATCTCCTATCACATTTAAACTAACTCCAAGAGCAGCAATGATAAACGAGAATTCACCAATTTGAGTTAAGCTCAACCCAGTTTGCATTGAAGTCTTCAGTGACTGACCAGAAAGAAGCGTCCCGCCGCCCGTTGTGATAACTTTGCCGATGATTGTAACCACTGTAACGATAAGGACTGGCAGCCAGTATTCCATTAAAATTTGCGGATCAATTAGCATTCCGACTGATACAAAAAAAATCGCACCAAAGAGATCTTTCACTGGTTGGAAGATATGTTCGATTTTTTCAATATAGGTCGTCTCTGCTAAAATCGAACCCATGATAAATGCGCCGAGTGCTGGAGAAAACCCTGCCTTCGTCGCCAACACAACCATCGCCAAACAAAGTGCAATTGAAACTACCAAGGTAGTTTCTGGCGATAGGTATTTTTGGATTCTTCGTAAGAAAGTTGGGATTATAAATATTCCAGCAAGAAACCAAAGTGCTAAGAAGAATAAGAGCTTCACTATGGAGCCTGCCATTTCCACACCTTGAAATTGCTGACTCAACGAGATCGTAGTTAAAAGAACCATAAGCATAATTGCCGCAAGGTCCTCAACAATAAGCGCACCAAAAACGATACCAGCGAACTTTTGATTTTTAACATTTAGCTCATCAAATGCGCGAATAATAATTGTAGTTGATGAAACAGAAAGAATGGCCCCTAGAAACATACTGTTGATTTCTGACCAGCCCATGGCCCTACCTAAGGCATAACCAATGGCAATCATCCCAACAATTTCAACAACGGCTGTAATGGTGGCCGCCCCGCCCACTTTTGCTAGTTTTTTAAAACTGAACTCTAATCCTAGACCGAACAGTAAAAAGATAACTCCAATTTCAGCCCAGATTTGAATATTTGGTAAATCAGAGATGGATGGAAAAATTGAAAAATGCGGACCGACCAACAACCCCGCGATGATATAGCCCAGTACAACGGGCTGTTTTATTTTTTTAAAGATCAGCGTCATCAGTCCGGCAGCACCGAGGATTAACGCCAAATCGAGTATCAACGGAGGTAAATGTGCCATCCTTAATTTTTACTTGGATAACATTTTGCGGTCAATGAATTAGCAAAAGAAAAGCTATTCTGCTTGAGGGCAGTCGAACATTCTTTTTAGGCGCGCTTTAAAATAGGTTCCAGAACGATCGAAGTCCCAAGGAGGATAAGGATAGAATTTTGCGACAACACACTTTCCTTTCTCTGCAACAACCCACTGACGATCTGTCGAAGACGCCATGAGAATTTCACCGTTCTCCATTTGAATAGCAACAGCATAGTTGTAGAGTTCAGCATGAGCAGGATCGATTCCAATTGAACCATTAGTGCCAACAATTGTGGTTGGAGCCGTGGGCTTTTCAATGTTTAAGATCACGCCCTTTACTTCTCTTGCAAAAATATAACTGTAGAAATTTATATAACCTAAGATCGCTCCGATTAGGACCAATACCAAAAGAAACATGTACGCAAACTTTTTCATAGAATAATCCCCAATAGGAAAAACTAACGAATCTTTCAAGTTAAATCAATTATTTACTCGTTAACTTATCATTTGAGTGATTTATATTAAAATAGGACCTGAGAAGCTCAACTCTTTCCTTACCTTTAAGATCTTTGTTGAATTGAACATAAAAAGAAAGGTTCCTGAAAACCAACTTCGTATAGAATTCCGTCTCTAAGTAAGGAATGTCTTCCATAAATTCATAGGTATTGCCTCGATATCTAGAACGCAGCCATCCTCTTACGGGATTTACGCCTGCATTATAGCTTGCAGCGGTTAAGACCATAGATTTATCGAATCTTTTCAATAATTCTGAAAGATGCGCAATTCCCAAGGGAAGAACCACATCAGGATCATAAAGCTCCTCTGGCTCTTTGAATGTCACACCAGCTTCCTTTGTGTGTCGGCTTGCCACGCGAGGTAGCAGTTGTAAAAGTCCGAATGCATCGGCTGGCGAGCGCGCTTTTTTATCAAATAAAGACTCTTGTCTCATAATTGAATAAACAATCTCTTGAGGAACTTTGAATTTTTTTGCATAAGTTTGCACAGTTGCAAGATACGGCTGAGGATAAAAGAAAGAAGGTGCGCGCTCAAAGAGGTCCGATTTAGAATCTGCATCAAAGATTTCTAACATCTGCTGATTTTCTTTTAAAAGGCCTGAGTCATTAGACCATGCTAAGAACTGAAGCCGAGTATCTAGCTTTCTCCGCTTAGACCGGCCAATACTTCTCCAAAGATCTGAGAGGTATTCTGATAATACTTTTGACTCATCCATCGCAAGCAAAAGATTAATCGTTCGGACCTTGTTTGAATCCACTATGTCGCTATCACCAAGTTTCGGATCAACAGACAGGGTTTGATGATAGGCTTCGGGATCAACTTCTAACAGAGCTAACCTTCCGTAATATCCCCATGGATTTCCTTTAACGACCTTTTTTAAAATCTTATTTGATTTGCTATCTTTATTTTGCTCTCTGTGGATCATCGCCTGCCAAAAAAGACTTTTATGATGGGTGGACTCATATTGAGGGCCTCGAGTTTTCTTTTCAAGGGAACTTAAAGTATCAAGTGCTCTATCAAGTTGCGAATCTTTTTTTGCGCTCCAAGCAATAAGCCATAAAAGTTTTAGTTCAAAATCTTTATCAGGTTTTTCTTTAATGGCCTTTTCAAAAAACGATATAGCTCCTTTAAAATTTTCCTTCTCCTGATCCATCCTGCCTAGTACCCAGTATACTTGGTCTAAAGATGCGCCCTTTGGAGCATGCTTGGCAACCCTCTCGAGCAGAGTTCTTGCTTCAGTGACTCTACCCTCAGTCCAAATATCACGAGCAAGCTGGACGGCTATGTCGGTATAAAATTTAAGGTAAGCTTTGTTCGGATCTTTTGTGACATAGTTTCCAAAAAACGTAAATCCTTCTTTGAGTTCTTTAATCCCTAATTCTTTTTTGTTCTCAACCCTTCTAATAACTCGGCTGTATTCATAGGCTCTAAAAATATCCCGAAGCGCTGCCGTCTTTGAGTAAACTGTTTTATAGTTCTTGAGATCGCGTTTGGATTCTAAAATAATTTGATCATAGATTTTTCGCGCTTCATTGAATTTGCGCTGCATCCGCAATCCGTATGCCGCCTCAAAGAGTTTTTTTTCAGGAACTTTTCTTCCGTACTCAACATAAAAAGATGGGAACATATCCAGCATTTTATTAAAAAGAGTTCTGTAAACTTTTGGATCTAAACTGCCAAGATGTTTCCGATAGAGCTTAGCTCTTTCTAAAAACTCAATAGATGCGCGATCATTTGCATTCATCTTGAGATACTGTTCATAATAATTCGCAAAAAGTATGGCGCTTTTGGTTTCTCGCAAACCCGTGATGATTGCATCCTTTTTTAACCACTTGTCTTTTACATCTTGAACAACATTTTTATTAGGCTCGCACTTTTGAGAGTAGCGCAAAACAGAAACTGCCTTGATTTCTTCTGTCGGGAAATCTTTTGATGTAAGGGCTTCAAACTCTTTACAAGAACTCTGGGCCTTGTTGTAACTTTCGAGCCAAACTTTATCGTTTTCTTCTAAAGACTCTGAGCTAACAGATCTTTGAACTCCAAATGATATTTCAGTGAGCAAAAGAAGTGACACGACGAATGTTGTGATGCTTGCAGAAGAGTTTTTCATGTCTATAAATTATAAATCATTTGATAATGATGCCAAGGCCAGATTGTTAAAAGGCTCTCCACGTCAGAAATGTTTTTTGCCTTGGCTTAACCTCAACCTCTTTGGATGACATCTTCATAGATAAAGGACTTCCTTGATAATCAAGCGCCTCTATCGAGACCGAGTAATTTCCAGGAGGAAGTTTAATCCTCGTGACTTGAATATCAGCAGGAAGAGTTGACCACTGTCTTAGGTCTGCCTGATCAGCAATATTCATTCCGACCCACGCTATGGCTCCTAATATATCGTCTTTTTTCCCGATCTGTTTGGCCACGGTGTATTTTGCGGCAATACCCGCCGCTCGCTTGGCAATTAAAGCCGCGTATTGATCGTCTAACGTCTTAATAGCGACGTCTGTTACACTATAAATGCTTTTAGTTTCCCGCACGACGGGATTGAGGAAACTTTCCCCGATAACTTGTACGCGTGCTGAGTTTGCCGTGGCTGGATAGGGATAAAGCTTTGGAATGCGAGGAAAGCTTGGATGAGGTTTTTTAATCGGACCACGACCATTTTGATAGATTACGATTAGCTCGCTGTCATTTTTTGAAACCGAATTTTTTGCTTCGAGCTTTCGAACCGATTCAAGATTCACACCTAGCTTTTCAAAAAGAACTCTTGTCTCATCTTGACGGTTTGCAAATTTAGAAAGCCGATAAACATCGATCTGAAAAGTTTTATTAGTCGGGTCCCTATTTAATGCATCCTTATAAGCAATATAAGCGTCATCCCATTTCTTGTCAGCTTCCCATATTAAGCCACTTAAATAAAATGCAAGCGCGTTTTGATCATAGTCCTTTTTTGCTTCATCTCTATACTTTTGAAGTATTTCGTTGGTTCTTCTTGCTTCAACCAAGGCGCCGTTAAGATCTGACTTCATCAAAAAATTTAATGCGAGATAAACATGAATAAATACCTTTTCAAAATCATCGCCTTTGTATTGAACCATTCCTTCATTTAAAAGAATACTGCCCGCTACGCGAGATAACGAGTGATAGTCTTTAATTGCAGCTATGTCGTCTGCTTTTAAAAATGCCCTAATGCTTTCATCGTATTTTCCAGCAAGATGTAAAACTGTCGCATAATCAAGAAGGTAAACAAGCTGATCGTCACTTTCTTTTTCAGCTAAGGGTTTTAAGACCTCAATGGCTTTATCGTAGTCTTGGTTTGCAATGTAATGTTGGGTTTGATTGGAGACTTTGGAGAAGTGGGAGCAGCTCACACTTCCCAAAAATATTAAGGGCCAAAGTAAAATAAAAATAACTTTGGCACTCATAAGAATTAAAGCCCTACTGATTTCTTTTTATAAATTTTTCGGATTTGTTTGTAGCCAGACCAAACAATAACGTTTCTTTCAAGGCTTGTCAGGTTCAGTGTCACCTTATAGTAAACCGTTTTATCTTTTCCGACTTCTTGAACAATAGAGTCGAGTCTTCCGTTAAGGATAAAATCTGCGCCTTCTTGTTTTCCTGGTCCTTTGCGCGTGCCTTGTGAAACCATGCCAGATTCTTGGTATTTGTATTCATCTTTAATGTCGTCTCGAGCTTCTTTATCAACGAATAAAACCTTACCCGTATTCATAAGCTCTACCCGAACCATATCCATGACACTTTGGGTGTCGATATGCTCGCTGGTTTTATTTTGAAGTTGCGTGACCATAACAAGCGGTGGAGTCTTTGCTTTTGCAATGGATGGGTGCTGTGACAAGCTTGCAACAAGATCTTTTACGACCTTTTGCATATCAGACTCGGACCACTTATCGTTTAATAAGTTTGCTCGCTCAATATCTGAGTCGTAATCACCTTTTTTAAATGCTTTTGGTCCACATGCTGCCATCGTAATGGCAGCAACTATTATACAAACAGTAGCGACTAATTGTTTCATCAAAAATCCCTTCTTAACTTTTAAATTCCTAGGGCTATATTTAAGCAAGCAAAAATCAAAGTGCCAAGTCCTTATACATATGGTTGCCCTAAAATGTTGTTCAAGAGGTGCGGCGTTTTTGGACTTACTGCCTATTATTTAACCTATTGAAACTATTATAAAAAACCAGGTTAGAGTTAGCCCCGATGCCCAATTTGTGGCACATCAATTGAATATATCTATCCTTAGAGGAAACCTATGAAAAATTGGACTAAGTTGATGACGAGTTTAGCGATTGTGTTTGCAATGGTCGGCAACACTTTTGCAACATTTGGAACTGCACAGGCTTCTACTTATAGCGGTGATTTTATCGAAGAGATCTCAACAGAGGAATTAGTCCGCCTTATTGAAGAAAGACAAAACCCTAGCTTTAAACCTAATGAACCAGTTTTTTTAAAATTAAAAAAAGATAAGCTCTCTGAAGCTGTTGAAAAGGCCATTGAAGAAGCAAAATTTGAAACAAAAACAGCTCGGTCTAACCGCGCGAAGCTTTATGGAACGATTGTCGATGAGAAGTCTGGAGTTGTAATAGAGCTTCATAAAAACGATCGAGCGGAAATTGAAAGGCTTTCTCCTCTCTCGATAGCAAGAGCAAACCCTGAAGGCTTTATTGATGCTGAATTTCGTCGTATCGAATCCGAAAAAGCCAAACAACGATTTTCGCATTTTAGTGCTTTAAGAAATGCGACTCGACAGGCTGCGGGCCCTTATGGTCTGCATTTCGGTATTGAGGCTCTCACCTTCTATACAGGAGTTGGAGCAAACCATCTTTTTAATCTCATGACTAAATACGAAAAAAACCCGATGGCGCTGGAGCTTTTTCTTGAAGAACTTCAAGATCCAATTGCACAGGCTGGCTTCTTTGCCTTCATGGTTGGTAATAGATACGCTCAAACAATATTCCAAACCATGCTAGCAACATCGAATAGCCCGAGATTAAAAGCGATGGCTGGTCCATTCCTAGGATTCTTAGCTATGGGTGTTGGTTCTGTTTTCTCAAATATTACTCATGACCTGATTACACTCACAAAGCCTTGTGCAGATGCTCTCTATAATACACAAAAACCTGAGTACAATAGCCCTGAAAAAAGAGCTGAGAAATGTATGGAAGGTTGGAACGCAGTGATGACGTCTGACAACCTCTTTAGATATGTTACATCAGTTATCACCGTTGTAGGCGCTGCTGCAGGCTCATCTTTCGTTCAAATGGCTTACAAAGGTGTCGGAAGAAGAATTCTTCCGCTCTACGGAGTTACTGCTTTGATGAAAAAGGCAGTTCGTCCGAAGAACTTAGCAAAAGGAAAAGTAGTTCCAGGGCCAGTTGGTTTAGGTCTTAGAATTTTTGATCTCGTGCTCTTCTTACAAGCCGATGAACTCCTTCACCCAGTCGTTCATAAAGCTATTGAGTCGACCGTAAACTCATCTCGAAAATTATCAGTTTCAAGACAAGGCGTTAATTTACTCATATCAGCGCTTGATCAAAGCCGTTGGACAGATACAACCCAACAAATGTGTAAGAATGCGGCTCAAAACTTACGGTACAGCACAAAAGATCATCTCCCGCTACATGTAGAAAATGACCTCAAGGTCTGCGGCGAGGGCTTGAGTTCATTAATTGATATCGCTGAAAAGAATAAAAAGTGGCGCGAAACTATTACCTATGACTTTATGAACAGCTACATGAACTGGATGCGATATATCTCAGAATTCCAAGTCATGCATGATGTATCAAGGGACTTCTTTGATCAACTCATCAATTATTCGTACTTCATGAAAGAGGACCCAAAAAACGAGTCCATGGCTTACAACCCGCTTGCAAAGGCTAATTACTTCTATGGCGTTGTTCCCACCGAAGGTTTCCAAGATACTGGTGACCATAGAGATCTTGAAAGAGCGCGGGCACAAAGATTAGTTGATGCAATTCCAGTTATCGATAAATCAATTTCTGATATAAATGCTTTTACAAGACGATGGAACGCCACAAATAAAACAAATCAAAGTTCAAAGCTCGTTGAAGGTCTCACCGAGGCAAAACGTCTAATTTCGGTTTACGCGCGGGAAAAAACACCGAGAAATTATGTTCATCTTGTTAACGCTATTATTAAAATCAATGAGCTACATAAGCAGTTTTACACTGATATAATCGCGAGCTCTCGCAGCCACCGTCCTGCTCCGGTAAGTCCTTATGCATCTCGTGGAGAGGCAAAAGCTTCTGTTTACCCTGAGCTTGAAAAATCAATGGCAAAAAAAGAAATCAGCGACATCAGAAAATTTATCGGAGATCCACGACCGCTTCCAAGTAAAGTCGCATTTGTTCAAATGTTTAACGATCAACTTAAGGAAGAAAAAGGTGAATATCTTGAGTTGTTTGAAGAAAAGGGCACGCCTACGGATACCCTTATCTGGTATGCAGCTTGCGGGAATAATTTAGATTCAGAATCCACACGTGTTGACAGAAGAAGAGCTGGCTTTGCCACTTATTTTGATAGTGGAGTAAATAAAATATTTGGCGCTTTGAACAAAGCAACTGACTGGCTCGCTAAAAAAACACATAACATTAACGATCTGCGATTGCGCGAGAATGTTTCGCCACTTTTAAATACTTTTAAGGCGATCAAATATGGTACAGGCGTAGACTTCTATGTTCCACGGATTGTCAAAGATGACTTAACTCAGGTCTGCAAAAACCCATTAACGCCCATTAGACCAAGTAAAAATAAAAATAACCATTTTAAGGTTAACGGCGTCAGTTACGATTCTTTATTTACGTACCTGATCAATAACATCGATCCAAAGGTTCTTAACCTTTCAGAGCAACTGGGCGGATTCCAATACCCTAACTTCCTTGCTTGGTGGGAAGAGGAAGTTACTCCGCGAGTTGCTGTTGCGTACGAGACATTCTCTAAAGACTATTCGGTTCTGTTAAGAAAAACTTACAGAGAAGCAATTGATAGTGAACGTGGCCGAGGCGACCCTTCGTTAAAAGGCCTCGCTGCAGCCGTCAAAGCGCCGCGGTCAAAGCCAAGATCCTTACCCGCTAACCTCGTGCAATCCTACGTTGAAGAGATGAATCTTTATTTAAAGATCTTAAACAGAGCTTACGTTATGACTCCTGAGATCCAAAACTATACTTCTCAAAAAACAAAACAAGACATTGCGCTTTTCAATAATAAATTAAAAAATTTAAAAACAATTCTTTATGGACTACTCAATGACCTGCGTACAATCGATACGCGCGGTGAAGGCATGGTAATAACATCCCAGAAAGGAAATACTAGTGTGCCTCGAGTCTCTGGGCATAACTCAACTGACATACGCGAAAAGTATGCTCTAGCCCTTCTAGAAATGAGAAGTATATTTGCTGCCCTCGGGTTTGGTAATGAAGCAGTCGACACGGCGGCGGTAATTACCCCGTTCTTTAAAAAACGAGATGGCGTTGAAACTGTTCCACCAATGGTAAGACTCCAAATGCGTGTAGAAAACGACCCAACTATTAGTGAGCCGTTCTACCAATATGTCGAAAACATGACCTTCGAAAATGAACCACTTCCTTTAACCTATGGATTAACAGAGAGAAACTTCAAGGTCATTCGTGATGGTGTTCGCCTAAATCCAGAGGTTCAAGGATTTGAGCTGGTGAATTTTAAGAGAAACGACGCTCTGACGACAGCATTTATTGCGGCAAATCAACTATTTGGAATGGCTGAGGACCTCTTTATGAGTGCAAATATCCTTGAAGCTGCATCTATGGGAGCGACAAATTACGACATCGATTTTGACGAAAATGCGCCGAAAGGGACTGGAAGCCGACCATTCTAAGCTCAAATTCAACTATATTAGTTAATGAGGGCACAGGAAATGCATCATTTTGAACAGGCGCCAGTGAATTATACATAAACACATAGTTACTTTTTTATAGGATACAGACTTTTAATAGAAAAATTAAAAAAATTAAACTAAATTCAGGACCTACCTGATGACCATACGGAGGAATTCTTTCATGAAAAAATTATTGCTAACGGTTGCTATCGCTTCAATGGCGCTCCCTTCAGTTGATGCCTTTGCAAGCAGAGTTGGAAATGGTGGTAAAGGTCGTGAATCAAGACCAACCACTGAAACAAGAGAACAAAGAGAAGTTCGAGAAAGAAAAGCTCAACAAGCGGGAAAAGCTGGTAACTCTACAATTACAGTTCAAGCCCAAAATGCTGCTTCAAATCTATTAAATAAAACAAACGTTGTGACTGGTTTGGATTTTAAAAAAGCATCAGACAATATCGCAAAGGCGATCCAAGACGGTTTACTGAGAAGAGATGAAGTTGAATCTCTTGCAAACAACGCAAACCGAGACATCGCAATCAATATGACAAACTTCTTAGCAGTAGCTAGCCTTAAGAATCTTTTAGTTAAGGGTGAGCAAGGCGAAGGAATTGTTAAATTCTTAAGAATTGAAGCTTTCCCAATTTTGAACGGTAAGTCCACTTACACTGCGGACGCTTTATCAAGAGTAAATACAACTGTTGTTGAGGCAACTCGCGCTCTCCAAAATGGTCAAGTTCGTAATCTTTCTGACGCTCTTATCGCTGGTCTTAAAAAGGCTGGGATCACAGATATGGCAAGAATCAGAGAAATCTTAAAAGAGTGCTTTAAGATCGTTGTTTAATTCGATCTCAGATCACAAAAATAAAAAGCCAAGGTTTAACACCTTGGCTTTTTTTATATCTAAATTCTGAATTTAGAAATTATCTTGAGCCTCCGTCACCCACGGGCCGCGCTTTTAAAGTCTTCGGATCGACTTCCACTTTAACTCCTGCTCTTGCCGCGTTTTCTTTAAACTGCCTGATATACTCGGCTTGCTGCTCTTCTACGGTTGGAGAACCGCGAGCATCAATAATTTGTTGTTCAAACTCTGTTGACGGATCTTTAGCTACGCCGTGGTCATATTGGTCACGCATTATCTTTTTGTCAGCCTGCGGAGTGGGCGGCTCTACTATAAATGGTTTTTTCTTTGGAGGAATTTGCACGGGTTTAAGATTTTTAGGCGCAGTTTTTTGAAGTTCAACTTCACGCTTGGCAGATTCAATTTCAATTTTCTTATGAGTCTTTTGAAGATGCTCATTGACTCGAGATTCAGAATGTTTCAGTTGCGCCATCACTCCTGGAGATCCCAGAACTAACGACACAGCAATAGAAATATAAAGCTTCATATCAATATTATATATCGGAATCTGATTTTTTTAATGAACTGTCTCATATTGAGACAGTTTAATTACTCTGAGGTGTCACAACGGGTAAAATAATCTTAAATTCAGTGCCCTTACCTGCTACTGAGTCGACTAGGATTTGACCATTGTGTTTTTCTATAATTCCATAGGAGATGGAAAGGCCAAGCCCAGTCCCCTCACCTACGGGTTTTGTCGTAAAGAACGGGTCAAAAATTTTATTTAAAGCTTTCTCAGGTATCCCTTTTCCGTTGTCTCTAATCGATATCACAATCTCAAGACCTTTCTTCTTTGTTTCAATCCAGATGTCGCCCTTGCCCTCGATGGATTGGACGGCGTTTGAAAGAATATTCATAAAGACCTGATTGATTTGTCCTGCATAACAGTTAATTGGCGGAATGTTTTTAAAGCTCTTATGAATTTTGATACGGTCCTTAAATTCGCTTTTTAATATCTCAAGAGTGCTCTCAAGGCCTTCTTCAAGATTATATTCTTTTCGTTCGAGCTCATCGGAGCGTGAGAAGTTTTTTAAATTTAGCACGATGTCTCGGACCCGCTTTGCACCCTCTTCACACGAACGTATGAGCTTAGGAACGTCTTTAATCATATAATCGTAGTCATGTTCTTCTTTGGCTTCTTCTAGCTTTTTAGGATTTTTTTCAGCTACCTTTAAAAGATCGTTATATCGTTCAATATATTCTTTTAGAATTCCAATATTACTGTAGATAAACCCAATCGGGTTATTGAGTTCGTGAGCCACTCCAGCCACAACTTGTCCTAAGCTTCCCATCTTGGCAGAGTGAACAAGCTGGGCCTGTGCATCTTGTAAATCCTTATTGGCGCGCTCAAGCTCTTTGACCTTTGCCTTAAGTTCACTTTGTGCCTTGGAAACCTTTTTGGACATCTCGTTAAAGCTTTTCGAAAGCTCTCCGATCTCTGTTCCTGATTCAGCGGGCACATACATATTGCCTTCGCCGCTTTCTAGGTTTTTAACCGCGTTCATTAATAATGTTAACGGACGAATTAGTATTCGAGACACAATCCAGAGCACCACCAGGATTAAAAGAACAACTGCCGCTACAACTGTAAATACAGCTTTGTTGATTTGGCTTATGGTCGATTCAATCTCTTTTTTAGAAGATGCAAGGCCTAACTTGATATCAGGATTGTCTTTATCAAAGGGTTTGATCAAAACCGAGTAAGGTTCTTCCTTACTTTCGATAGTTATAAATTTAATATTGTCGGTTGCCCCTTTTTTGAAGGCTGAGGGCGTGACGAGTGAAAACTCAGGCTTTGTCGCAATAACTGGCCGAAAATCCTTATCTAGAATTATCACATCTAAATTAAACCGTAGTTGTAAGTTCTCTATAAACTTTTGATCAATCCTTATGATCTCTTGCAGGTATCCATCAATTGATTTTCGTCTTCCGATTATTTTTGCATAAGAGATAAGATCAAACCCAGTCTTTGGATTAATATCAGTTAGAGTTGTCTGACCTTTTTCATTGATGGACTCAAGCAGAGGACGACTTAAAAAAATATCCCCCTTCTCCATCTGCGTATCATTAATCATAAAACCGTCTTCATCTTTTTTATATGAAACAATCAGTTGTCCATCTTTCCCGAACAGTGCAATTTGATCGAGATATCCAGAAGATAACCAATCCGAAGCGATTCTTTTTAAATTAGGAATATTTTTTGTCGACATATTGTAAACCAAATCATCGTCAACAACATGTAGGTCTGCAGATGTTTTTAGATATCCCTTGAGCTCATCAATAGATTTAGTGATCACTATGAAGTTATCATTCAAACGTTTGAGTGTTTCATCGCTAAATACTCTTTCAAACTGAACAAGCGAGTATCCTGTAATGAATGCCAGTGGAATAATAGAAAACAATAGAAACCAAAGAGTCAGCATGGCTCTGAGGGATTTTTGCGGGTAAAGAAAAATCTCTTTAATTTTCTTCATTCGTTTCCTGAGTGCTTCCTGGTGGTGAATCTTGCAAATCTTCACCGTCTGTTGACTGCGCCCCACCTTGCGCGTTTCCATCTTCCCCTGCACTAGAATCTACTTCTTCTGTCTCTGTTGATGGGGGAGGTATTCTCTCTAACCATAAAATATATCGTTCGGTATCTTCTGGCATCACCCGGGGATGCGCAGATTTGACAATATTAAAGGTGCTATATTTTTTTAAACCTTCTCTCAAAGCAGGGCTATTGACCATCGGAATAGAAAAGTGGAAATAACTTCCACCCTTTCTTCTCCACCCCAGCTGAACTTCCCCTGCCTTCTCACCACCAAGGCCCGTAATTAAAGCTACAATCTCTGGAGTGATCGTATCAACATCGGCGGCTCTCATCGTCATCCGGTAGACGTAAGCATTTCCTTTTTTAACAGGCGTTTCTTTTGCGGTTTCTGAAACCACCGCGGTAGCAGTCTTCCCTGGAGCTGCGGCTGGCGGCGGGGTTGGAGCTGTGGCTATGACCTGTGGAGTGTCAGGCTTTGCCTCTTCCTCTGGAAGAAGTGGTTTTAAGAGCTCAGGAATTTCTTTTGACGCGACAACTGGCGTTTGAACTGCCTCAGGCTTTACCTCAACTTGAATCTCACTTGAATCTTCAACCTGTTCCTCAACAGCGCGGCCGTCAAATTTTTTAACCACAATGGATTCTGACGGTGTTGAACTGTCTTTAAAAAGTTCTGGCATTTGTGTCACAAAAAGTGCAATGGCAACGGCAACAACCACAGCCTCAAACGCCCATCGCACAGGTTGAGGCAACCGTGTCCACTTCAGCTTTGAAAATATTCTTTGGGTTGGCTTTGGTTCGTTAAGAATCAGATCAACCAAGGGCTCTGAAACTGAAACATTTTTTAGCTTGTCACAATACGACATTCCGATAGAAAGTTTTTTGAGTTCTTCTCTTACTCGTGGCGAAGACTGTAGCGCTTCTTCGACTGCTTCTCGTCTTAGGGGATCAAGCTTTCCTGATTTATAATCATAGAGAAGCTCGATACTCATAAACTCGCTGAGATTACGTTTACGCATCGATGCCTCCACCTGGAGGAACGATGTCTCCCAACACTTTTAGTCCGCGCCCGACTCTATATCGCACGCTTCCCTCTGTGACTCCCAAACCTTCAGAAATATCTTTGTCACTAAATTGCAATAACTGTGACCAAATAACAGCTAAGTAAAGTTGGGGATCAATGTCTTTTACGAATTCTCTCCAGGGCTCAAGCTTGATTCCTTCAGGAATAATCCAACCCTCTGCCGCAAGTTCAAAGTCTTTTGTTTTGATGTTTCTTTTTTTAGAATATTTTTTCCATACCTTGTAAGTTGCATAAACCAACAAAGGTTCCGTAGGTCCGTGGGACTCGCGTTTTTTTAAACGTTTTGAATACAGTGATAACGCCTCGATAGATGCTTTTAAAGCTAAACTCTTATCGAGAAAGGTGTAGAAAAAAAATAAAGCGACAGATCTTATCTGTGCTTCTTTCATAGCTTAGTCCGTCGTCAGTTGTCTGAGGAGCTTGATTTCCTCAAGCACTTTTCCTGACCCCATAACAACACAAGTAAGTGGATCTTCCGAGATTGAAACTGGTAAACCAGTTCTTTCTCTCAACAATACATCTAAGTTCGACAACAACGCTCCACCACCAGTTAGTACAATGCCATTATCAACGATATCACTTGCAAGTTCAGGCGGTGTCTTTTCAAGAGCAGTCTTCACTGCATCGACAACCTCTGAGAGAGGATCCATTAATGCATCATGAACCTGTGTGCTTGTGATCTCGATTGTCTTCGGCGCTCCTGCGACTAAGTCGCGACCTTTAATTTCCATCGTCTTTTCTTGTTCAAATGGATATGCGTTTCCGATCGCAATTTTTATATTCTCAGCAGTGCGCTCTCCGATTAAAAGATTAAATTGTCTGCGGACATAGTTTACGATTGCTTCATCAAACTTATCTCCAGCAACTTTTATAGATTTACAATATACAATGCCGCCAAGAGAGATAACAGCTACACCCGTTGTTCCGCCACCGATATCAACAACCATGTTTCCGCTTGGCTCAGTGATCGGAAGGCCCGCGCCGATTGCAGCAGCCATTGGTTCTTCGATCAGATAAACTTCACGAGCTCCTGCCGAGTGCGCGGATTCTTTAACCGCTTTCTTCTCAACCTGTGTGATGCCATAAGGAACACAGATAATAATCCTCGGACGAATGAAACTTTTTTTCGCGCCAGTTGATTTTGAAATAAAATATTTCAGCATTGATTGCGTCACTTCAAAGTCTGCAATAACGCCATCTTTGATTGGGCGAATGGCAACAATACTTCCAGGAGTTCTACCCAACATTTCTTTTGCTTCTTTTCCCACGGCGAGCACGCGGCTTTGATGAGAGCCTCTTACATTTTTTTGAACAGCAACAACCGATGGTTCATTTAAAATGATTCCGCGACCTTTAGCGAAAACGAGTGTGTTTGCGGTGCCTAAGTCAATAGCGATGTCGTGAGAAAAATATTCGGATATCTTGTTGAAAAAGCTCATGATAAGTATTTTCCTTATAGAAGAATTATTATGTCATGCGACCTCATTAGTGTATGTGCGGTTTTAAATCCGAGTCAATAATGTAACGTCTTGACTTAACTTAAAATTTTTTATTTTGACACCCCCAGACGCGCGGTGAATAATCCCCCATATGTCCAACACTGCAAACACACCAGAGAGCTACTTTGAAAAAACAAAAACTTTCCTCGAGGAAAAGCCCGCAAGCCATGCGCTTGCAAGCTACATTAAAGAGAATGTGGATATTGGGATTTTCATAGGGAAAAGTTGTCAATGCTCATATTTTAGACAAGGCAACAGGCCCAAATTTGAGCTTCGTCCACCTTTATCTCCCGATGTAATTTTCCACTTTAAACCTGAAGCAATTGATAGTTTGCTAAAAACAAAGGGAAGTGAGGTTGGTATTCTCGTTGCGGACGTGGCTAAACTTTATTTAGCGGGGCTAGTTAAGATTACTCTGCCTGGCCCCATTCCTCTATTGTTAGCTCGGGGTTATGTTCGAGTTGTAAAAGCATCTCATGGGCAGCTTCTGGAACTTTTAAAAGATCGCGGATTAGATAATCTGAAGTTCTTTTCAATAATCCAGAAACTAAAGTCGCAGAAGTAGCGCCTGGAAGATTTCCATTTTCCAAAGTTCTAAGGATACCGTTGATCTCACCTTTCAAAAACGAAAGAAGCAAATACCCTTTATCGCCTTTGACCGTCACTGTGAGATCCAAAATGCGATCATTGACCTCGTAGAATGCTTCGATTTGGTTGAAACGGTACCGTGATGGCTCAGTGGTCTTTGCAGGATCAATTGTGACTCTGTAAAGTCCGTCACCCATATTTGTGGTCTTAGCTTGTAATGCCAGCATCTTTGAAACTTTTTTAATCGCAGAAGATATTGCATAGCGGGCAATCCAGTCTGCATACATATACGGCATGTGCTTAATGTCTTTATTTAGAACCTTTACGGTTACAAACTCATAGGCTTCATTGTCTGTAATTTCAAAAAATATTTTAGGTTCTGTTCGCTCCCCAGAGTCCGGCTTGAGTTTTTCTTCGAGCAGAATGCGAAAGTAATCAATAAAACCCATGCTATTGTAGACTTTCTGATACTCTAAAACACTTCCTTGAAAACCCATGTATGCTAACCAAGTTTTTAAAGTAGAATCAAATTCGTTTGAAAAATTAGTTCTAGCGGTTGTTGAGACAAGAACGCTCACAAGCAGAACTGAAACTAAAACTCTGGTAAAAAAGTTTCTTCTAAGCAATACATTCCCCTATCTCATACAAAATCAAAACTCACCTTTCCAGGCTAGTTCATTTAAAAGATGTTGCTCTACCTCTTTGATGTTAAGCTGACGTGTCTCCTCGCTCCAATCTAATTTTTTAGCAAAGAGGTCAGCCAAGGTCTGGAGCAGATCTCGACCATGGTCTTGGCGAGAGAGGATCAGGGGTGATCTTCGAAGGTAAAAGTCTAGTAGTTTCCCGCACATGCAGTTTTCAATAGCAAACAATGCCTCCATCTCCCAGACCGATTTCTGGACTGGACTATAGTACTGACTCACAATATCAGCAGCCTCGGGTCCGTGGCGATCAACGAGAACTTGAATATCGCTCTTGCTAAAATGGGTCGGTTTTTTTATTGCGTCTATGGATTGTTGAGCGAGCTTAAACGTTTCAGTAGTGACCTTTGGGTTAAGCGGTTTTTTAGTGTTGCTAGGTTGAAATTTATTTTTGTCTTCTTTTTTAAAGTTTTTTAAGACCCCGTCTACTGTTTGCTCTGCCATCAAGCGATAGGTCGTATATTTCCCGCCAGCAACGAAAGTAACATTACGAGGATCACTAATAATCACATGCTCACGACTTGTTTTACTTTCGGTTTGTGATCCATCGTCTATCAGCGGACGAACTCCAGCATAAGACGCGACAATATTTTCGCGTTTGACTGCATTTGGAAAGTATTTGTCGATGACATTTAGGAGGTAATCCACATCCTCTTTTGTAGTGCGTACCTCTGCTGGATCGTCTTTAAAGTCTGTATCTGTTGTTCCGATGATGATCATCTCATGTCGTGGAATTCCAAAAACGATCCGTTTTTCATCTTCTGTTGCCATCACCATGGCGCAAGGAAGGGGCAGCTGATCTTTTTTTAAAGTGATATGAATTCCTTTTGATGGACGCAAAATTCTCTTCCAGTCCTTCAACAGAGTTTTCCCCAACTGGTCAGTCCATGGACCAACGGTGGAAACAAAATGTGATCCTCGAACCAAAAACTTCTTACCCGTAAAAACGTCTTCGCATTCAAGAGCACAAACTTTTTCTTTGTCAAAACTTGCACCTACAGCACGGACGTAGTTCACAAGGTCAGCACCCATATTGTCTGCTGACCTCATGGTTTCAATCACGAGGCGATCATCATCCATATACGCGTCTGAATAAACATAGGATCCTAATAAATCTTTTGATTCTAATATAGGGATTCGTTCGATAGATTTTTTGGGATTGAGGCGCTCATGAAGTTTTGGTGCTCTAAAAAGCGAAAGAGCATCATAGAGCCACATTCCTAAACCCATTTTAAACATTCCAACTCGGCTTCCCTTATAGAGAGGAAGTAAGAATCTTAAAGGATGGACCATGTGGGGTGCCATTTGAAACAGCGTTGCTCTTTCAGAGAGTGCTTCAAAGACTAAGGAGAATTCTTTATTTTCTAAATAGCGGATCCCGCCATGAATCAACTTAGACGATCTTGAACTTGTTCCTGAAGCAAAGTCTGAAGCTTCTACAAGTGCGACTTTCATCCCGCGGCTTGCGGCGTCTCGCGCAACGCCAGCTCCATTTATACCTCCGCCGATAATCACCAGATCGTAGGTCTCTTCGCCCATTTTCTGAATTGTTTTATTTCTACTAAAAAACGACAGACTCATTTTTAAACTCTTCACTGAGACATCTTTGTTGTGAACACTTCTAAATATTTTTTATTCGTTGCTGAGACCTTAAAAGGTAGATCAACTTTTTCAAAAACAGGATCATCTTTAAACAAAACTCTTTGTAAATGCTTATCTCTTCCATACCGATAGGCAAAATCGATTAATGCTAAGCCGACTTCTTCATCGGGATAAGATAGGTGTTCAATCCATAAAGTCTGAGTATAATTTTCTACAAACAGCATCGGCTGTGCTAAAAAGTAAGCCTGAAGCATATCCGCATCGTTGTACATTCCTATGCACCAACCTGTTTTTAAATAAAATTCCAAAGACTCTGGTCTCCACGGAGCATTCCAAGATATTTGCATTCTTGCTATCTCATCGAGGTGGGAAATTTTTAATCCCTCTAATTGCAAGATTTCTGCCTGATTTTGTGGGCTTAGCACTTTAAAATTTGACATAGTTGTCTTGGAATATATAGCGTATGGCCATGGACTACAAAGATTTTTCTCCTGAGATATGGAAACTTATCACTGATAATGTTGAAAAAGCGATTACAAAGCCTGGTCCTCACTATGCTGCTTTTGATGCAGACGGAACGCTTTGGGATAATGATGCTGGAAATGCGTTTTTTAACTACGAAATAGAAAATAAGTTGGTTCCCCTTCCAGATGATCCTTGGAAATATGTTTATTCTCTAAAAGATGAAGATCCAAGAAAAGCCTTCTTATGGCTTGCACAAATTCATAAGGGATTACCGCTAGAAACAGTACAAAAGTGGGCCGAAGAATCGCATTTGGAAAGATCTATTAATTATTTCCCTGCTATAAAAAAGCTTATTGAGTATTTAAAATCAAAAAACGTTGAGGTTTATGTTGTTACAGCCTCTGTTAAGTGGGCCGTTGAACCTTGTGTGAAGAAGCTAGGTATTCCACCAAGCCATGTCCTTGGAGTACAAACGGTCGTTCAAAATGGAATTATTACTGATATTCAAGATGGACCTGTTACTTATCGGGAAGGTAAATCCGAAGCGCTTCTTGAGAAAACCAAGAATATACCGCCCATACTCTCTTGCGGAAATACGATGGGCGATTATTGGCTCTTAGATATGGCAACCGATATTAAACTCTCTGTTCGGACCGAGGGCCATGCTATTGCCTATCAAGACGGAGATATTTTAAACCAAGAAAAAAAACTCTACGAAAAAGCAAAACAAATGGGTTGGATCACTCATAACTTTGCATAACCTCTTCAATCTTATCAACGTGCTTTGGTGCAAGAGCGGTCAAGTTTTCATAACCGTTTTTAGTAACAAGAATATTGTCTTCAATACGAACACCAAGGCCTCTTAACTCCTTCGGCGCAGAATCATCATCTGCCCGTACGTAAAGCCCTGGCTCGATGGTAAATACCATTCCTGGCTGGAGCTTACGAGACTCTCCTCGAACTTGATATCGTCCCATATCGTGAACGTCTATTCCTAACCAATGAGAAACACCGTGCATGTAGTATTTCTTGTAGGCTTCTTTGGCGATAAGCTCTTCTCTCTTACCCTTAAGTAATTTTAAGTCTATTAATGCATCTGTTAAGAGCTCAACCGTCGCCCTTTGCAAAGACGCGTGCTCAATTCCAGGTTCAACCATTTTGATCACTTCTTCTTGAGCGTTTAAGATTAAGTTATAAAATTCTTTTTGAATTTTAGTAAATGTACCATTTACGGGATAGCTTCTTGTAATATCGCCCGTGTAATAATTGTATTCAGTTCCTGCATCGATAAGAATTATATCGCCGTCTTTACACTCTTGATCGTTAAAAATATAATGTAGTGTTGTGGCATTATCGCCTGAGGCGACAATCGCGTTATAACCCTGGCGAGCGGACATCTGCGACTTAAACTGGTACTGAATATACGCCTCAACTTGGCGCTCGTTCATAGTGGGTTTGATAAATTTCATGGTCTCAAGATGTGCAATGGCTGAAATTGCACACGCTCTTTTTTGCCACTCGATTTCAGTTTCATCTTTTATAAGGCGAAACTCTCCTAAAAAATCCACACTGTCATAAACTGGAAGAATCCCTTTGCCTGATCTCCCGTTGGCAACCCTTGCCTCTTCTAGCGCCTTTAAGAAAACTTTGTCATGCTGCTCATGATGATTTAATCTGTAAAGAACGCTGTCCATATCTTTTAAGAGTAGCGGGAGCTTTTCATTTAATTCACTGATTAAGAAAACCTCATCCATTAAGAAATGGTTTTTTGTATCTTCTTTGCCGTATCTAAAACCATCCCATGTTTCTCTAAAAGCGTCCTTAGGCCGAACAAACAAAACCGATTCAGGATTTTTCCCAGGTCTAAATACAAATACGGACTCGGGTTCTTCAAACCCTGTCATATAGAAAAAATTTGAGTCTTGGCGGTACTCGTAATTTGAGTCGTAGTTTCTTAAAAACTCAGGGTTAGCAAACAGGACAAGGGCAGATCCTTGCATTTTTTTAGCAATGCGGTCCCTTCTCTTTTTAAAAATACTAATATCAAACTGTGGTTTTCTACTCATTCATACTCCGATTCTTTACAAGCCAAATTGACGAGAAATTTTTTCTGCCGTCTGGCGCCCGTACTCAGCGCCTTGATTGATGTACTGCTTGCGAGAACTAAAATCTGTTATGTTTTTTGTGATGGGGATTGTCACCGCGTGGTGCACATATTTTTTACTTTGATTTACAGATTTGTTAATTGCCGACCATAAAAGTGACGTTGCTTCCTCTGATTTTAATCCTCGAAGTGGGGGCGCTCCCGTTACAACATCTACTAAAATAATGTAATCCATACCTCTAAGCGCCATTTGGTCGATGAGATATCTTATCTGGGTTGAAGAACTCGCCCATGAGTTTTTACTTTGTAGCAAAGGCGGATGTCCTACGCAGAATCCAAGAGTATCTCTGTAAGTTCCTTTAAAGATCATCAAACTCTTAAGCGTGTTTAAATTATCTGTGATGCACGCAAAAGGAATTTTGCCATCGGCAACTTTTGTTTTCTCAAACATGACTCTGAGGTGGTTATCCATATCAGAAAAACTACGCGGATCTACGGAAGATGAAAGAAGGCCCTTTTTAGCAAAGTCGTTTGGAATTTTTGAAGCTTTCCATTCCATATCATGAGCTTTGCCATTGACTGAATAGAGGGCCGCCATCAGAGCGCCCCACTCCAGCCCCGCAATAGAGTCTACTGGAATTTTGGCTTTTTCTAACTCACGCAAAAAACCTATATAAGCATAAGTTCGAGCTCCGCCTGGCCCCAAGATAACTCCGATCTTAGGTACCTTTACATTTGGTATCGCAAGCTCTGCACCCTCACCACCATCATCGGGTAGATCGACCTGATCAGGAAGTTCGCCTGTTGAAGGGATTGGAAGATCAGTTCTTTTTCTTTTTGTTGTAACAGAGCAGCCCGTTGCGACGAAAGCAAAGATAAGGGCCCATAATAAAAAAACGAGACTAAGCTTTTTTTGCATAAATAAAAAACTCCTGGTTGCCGTCTGATCCTGTGATTGAACTTTCGAAATAATTTAAAACGGAAAATTTTAAATCTTCAAATAAAGATGTTACCATCTTTTCCACGGCTTGATAAGAAGAACTGTTTTTAACAATGCCACCCTTACCAAGGTCTTTCTTCTCTAATTCAAATTGTGGCTTGATTAAAAACAAGACTTGGCCCCCAGGTTTTACAAACGGCGCAACACACGGCAGAACTTTTCGAACCGAAATAAATGAAACATCACCCACAACCAAATCAAATTGATCAGAGACCCTAAGCTCCGTAAAAAACTCTCTTGTAAGATCGCGAACATTTACCCCTTCAAAAACAAAGAGGTTCTTTGCTGCTAAAAGAGATGGATGTATTTGTTTATGACCAACGTCTATGCCGACAACTTCTCGGATACCACCCTGAAGAAGACAGTCTGAAAACCCTCCTGTTGAAATACCAATGTCGAGCGCACGAAGTCCTTTAACCGAAAGGTCTAACTTCGCTAAAGCACCTTCAAGCTTAATGCCTCCACGAGAGACATATCTTGTGCTCTTACCCTCCCTAACATCAATGTTGGCTTTAAAAGAGTCTGAGTTATTCACCTCAAAGTTCGGCTTTATAACAACTTCACCTTTGAAGCTGACTAACCCCTCTGCAATTGCATTTTGCGCCTTGTTTCGGGACTCAAAAATTCCATGATCCACTAACAATTTATCTATTCTTGTTTTTTTCATTATTTTAAACGGCGATAATTATATTCTGCGAGGTTAATAAGAAATTCTGACGAGCTGCCAAACTGGGATAGACATTCTTTACCCCGATGAGTGAGGTTTGCCAAAAGGGCTTGGGTTTTCTCCAGACCTAAAACGGAAACAAAGCTTCCAGTCTCGTTTTTACCTTGATCTAAGATATCATCAGCAACCTGAAAAGATAAGCCTATGAGAGTAGCAAATTCTTCAAGTAAATGAATCTGTCTTTGATTTGCCTCACATACAATCGCTGCGCCAACTATTGAGGCCCTCATTAAAGCGCCTGTCTTATTGTGTTGCACCTGCACAAGCTCTGCTGCGGTTACCATTTTTGTTTGGGTTGCCAGGTCAACCACTTGGCCACCGATCATTCCAGAGGTTCCCGCACAGGCGGACACCAGTTGAACTAATCTTGGAATTTCCCTTGGCGATTCTACCAGCACCGAAAAGGCTTCGGTTAACAATGCATCACCCGCAAGAAGCGCCGTGGCCTCGCCATAAACCTTATGGTTTGTAGGGCTTCCTCTTCTAAAATCATCGTTATCCATACAAGGTAAATCATCGTGGATAAGTGAGTAGGTATGAATCATTTCAATTGCTAATGCTAGCGGTAAGACGTCTTGATGTTTACCACCAAGAAGATCAGAGACCGAAAGCGCTAAGACAGGGCGAAACCTTTTTCCCTCACCAGCTAACGAATACTCAATTGATTTATAGAAATTAAGAATCTGGTCAGAATACTTTTGCGAGGCATCCTCAGACTGGAAAGAACTTTCAAGATCTTTAAGGACTGAAAACTGGTTCTTTGAGTGAACACTGACAGAAGACTTTTTTTCTTGAAGTTTATTCTTTAAGAACTTTTCAAAGAGATCTTTATATTCCGAATACTTTTGTTCAAAGCTTGTCATTCGGGCTTAAAATCCTCAGTGACAGGATTTCCTTTAGAATCAACGCCCGTTAAGATTTTCACCTTCTGCTCGGCTTGGCTTAAGTGCGATTGGCACTCCTTGGAGAGCTTAACACCTTCTTCAAAAAGTTTTAAAGATTCATCTAATTCAAGATCGCCTTTTTCCATTTGACCTACGATCTCTTCTAATCTTTTTAGTTTTTTCTCAAACATAAATACCTCTTAATTCTTTTTTACTTCGGCAACGAGGCTTCCGTTTAACAATTCAACACGGATTTCTTCTCCTACGTTTGCCTTCTTTGAATCTTTAATAACTACGCCCATGCTGTCTTTAACAATGGCATAGCCTCTGTCTAAAACTTTTAACGGACTTAATGAATCCAACAGGGCCGTCCACCTTGCGAATGTTTGACGCTGAAATTGTAGGTTTCTTTCAATGGCCTGAGCTAAGCGCATGCTAAGGTCATCTGTTTTTATCATTAAATCTTGAAGCGCTCGCTTCGGGTCGACTAATTGTCTTTGTAGTGCGTTTAACCTGTGCTTTTCAATTTGGAGCTTTTTTGCCATGTGTGCTTCAATCGCGCGAAGCTGCATACAAACTTTCTCCGAAACATCTGCAGCGTTTTTGGAAATCAACTCCGCAGCCGCAGAAGGCGTCGGAGCTCTAAGATCTGCAACAAAGTCTGCAATAGTAAAATCAATTTCATGACCTACGGCCGAGACCGTAGGAATTTTAGATGATGCAATTGCACGAGCCACAATCTCTTCGTTAAAAGACCATAGGTCTTCAATCGAACCCCCGCCGCGACCAATAATCATAACGTCAAATGTTCCAATTTTATTTGCAAGCTCAACGGCCGCAACAATTTCTGATGCCGCAGACTTCCCTTGCACAGAACATGGAAATACAGTGATCTCCAGATTTTTCATCCGTCTTTCGAGCACATTGCACATATCCCGAATGGCAGCACCAGTCGGAGATGTTACAATAGCCACACGCTGGGCCCCAGCAGGTATTTGTTTTTTTCGGTCCCGATCAAATAGGCCTTCTTGTGAAAGTTTTTGTTTGAGTTGCTCAAACGCAATTTGTAACGCCCCAACACCTACGGGTTCCATGACCTCGCACATGACTTGATAAGATCCGCGCGGCTCATAAACCGTGACCTTGCCGCGAATAATAACTTCCATTCCGTCTTTGGGTTTAAATTTAATGTGACGGTTAAAGCCTTTAAACATAACCGCACTCACCTGAGCACGGTCATCTTTTAGGCTAAAATAAAAATGTCCTGAAGAATGGGGCTTAAAGTTCGAAAGCTCTCCCTTAATCCAAATTAAGGGGAATTCTCCCTCAAGGTGGTCCTTAATGGCGCGGTTAAGATCGCCAACGGAATATACGTCCACCGATTCTGTCGTAGTTTCTTCTCTGGAATCGTATTCGGTAAGACTTAATTGGTTCGTGTTTGATGCATCTGACATTGGCATGAAAGTAGTTTTAAAAGAGCAGATGTGTCAACGGGGAACTACGCACAAAAAAAGATGGCTTGCAGTTATCTTGAATAACCGACCCGTTTTCCATAGGTGGTAGGCTGTGTAACAACTTTAGGCTTCTCAATTCGAGTTGAGCATGCTCACCATTGCTAAGAACTGCCCCCTATTTATAACCTTGTAGGGTCGTTTATTGCTATAACAACAAACCATCCAATAACCCCATATTACCATCGAATTAGAAACAAACAAATAAAACTCGCACTCTAAAGTGAAATATATTTTTTATAGTATTTTATGCGCTTTAATCACAAATTTCATTTTGAGATATTGGTCGAGATTCAGTAATTTTTAATAATTTACTTGCCAATAAAAATTTTATTTTAGGTATTGCCATACCAAATATTTTGTAACGACCATACCGATCCGACGACTAAACACACAAGGCCCAGCACCCGATGGCTCATAAAATTTTGATAAATTTGCTTCGGTAATCTTTCTTCGGCGAGCTTGAGAAAAAACTCTGAGTTGAGTATTAAGGTCATGATAAACCCATATCCAAAAACGATATACGGAAATATAAGATCAAGCTCTTTGTGTGTCATAAGGGCTAATCGGAACTATGCGTTTAAATTTTTAATTATTATTTTTGGCCGTAAGATGGAGAATCATCACTGTAATAATCGCTATCTAACGTGACATCCTTAAAATCGCCGGCGTGCCCCTTGTTCGCTTTTACTTCTTGGAAGGCGCTACTAGGTTTTCGAAGGGGTTTCTTTGCTCGGATTGGAACTCTCTTCACTGGAACAGGCTTAATCTTTTCAATTTCAGGGACATAAACGTCACTGGGAGTCTCAACGCGAACGTGATTAACGATACTCTCCTCGTACATGTAGTCGTCATTAAAGTAAGAGCCGTCTTGAAACTGGTGTGGTCGCAAGTCCTTTGCGTTTGCAATACCGCATGAAAAAAACGAAACCACCAAGAGAAATAACATCGACTTTAGCATAGTTCTTTATCGGAATTTTGATCTCAAAACTAGACTAAAATCATAGAGTTTTTCGATGTATCGAGAGTATACAACTGTCTAGTGTTTTGCCGCTAAGAAACGCCTCTGTTGAATCCCGCAGTATATCTAGGTAATTCTAAAGTCTGCCTCGTTTTGAACCGATGAAAACTTGTAGCATAGCCCCTTGATATGGCTAACATTCTTTGGATTTTGGAGAACTATTTTATGAAGGCTTTAATTTTATTTCTAGTCAGCACGACACTCTCTGTTGCCGTCGCTCAGACACAACCATCAGCGCCAACAGCGCCAGGACAAGTTGTCGTCGCGGCTCCCGACCCTACTGCACAAGACAGATACACGAGATCAAAGTGCACAGAGCCTTATGAAGAATACAAAACGGCATTTCGTGAAGCTAAAAAAACCAATGATGAAGAATCAAAAGAGCGTCGCGAGAAAATTCTGGAACTAAAAAAAGAACAAGTTAAAGATGATGCAGAAATTCAAGAAAAAATCCAAGAGGCCAAAAAGCGGGCTACTGATGCTGAAGTTGCATATCAAGAAGCGCATCAACAAATTACCGAAGAACTCAATGAGCTTGAGAAAGAAACAAACGAGCGAGCAACAGAAATGGTTCGAGAGGTACAAGAAAATATAAATAAACTGGAAGAAAATCTTACAACTGAGAGAGACGTCATCAACAACGCTATTCAAGAGGCCAAGGCCGAGGGGTATGAAGGGTGTAAGGCCCAAGCAGAGGAGATGTATCGTACTCTCATGGGTTATGATCAAAACCTAAATGCTGCAAAGAACCGAGGAATCAAACCCACCAGCGGCGCAAACTTACGTTCAGAAAGTGCCGCTAAAAAGATTAAAGCACGAGCAATCAAACACCACAGCACCTGTGTCGCCGAGGTGACACGCCGATTGAGCGCAAGTCGCGATACTCAAATCAAGCGGCTTGACACTGCAAAAAAACGAATCGAACAGGAACTCCATATTAAAAGCGTTGAGATAAACCGTCTTACAAATACCGAATATGAAAAAAAGGTTAGTAGTTTACATGAGAAGTTAAGAGTAGCTGGACTTGAACTGCAAAGTGCACAAACAAACGCTCAACAAGAAGTGGATAGACTCCAACAACAAGCGGCCCAGCAAGGTGAAATCATGCGTTTAGAACTTATGGATTTAGAACAAAAGTCTCAAGCGGCAAAAGTCTTTAATCCTCAAAATAGCGAGGAAGTTAGCGAAGCCCGATCCACAGCATTTTCCGCATGTTGCGAGAAGGTCGAGCGCAGCGGCCGTGAGGTTATGGCAGTTGCAACTCCTGGAACTGTGCCCTCAAGTTTCTGTAAGACAGCGCCTTCAAGCAGAAAAAACCGTAACAACCGCGGTAGCCGCTAAGACCTTCTTAGCGCACCGCCGCTAGATCGCTGGAAATCTCCAGTAAAAACATACACATTTCTGGGGCTTAAGGTTAAACTTAGCCCTTATGATAAATGCAAAAAAACTTATTGGTATTGGCGTCGGTTTTACACTTTTATCCTTGGTTGGGGTTGCGTTATTTTTAGTTTATATCAACTCGACTCTTCCAAACCTTGTAACGGTTGAAGATTATGATCCGCTGATGGTGAGCGAAGTCTTTGACCGCAATGGTGTAAAGATCGGTGAATTCTTTCGTGAACGCCGAACCATTGTGACCTACGATCAAATCCCCCAACACTTAGTCCACGCCTATCTTGCGGCTGAGGATTCAAGCTTCTTTCAACACAGTGGCGTAAACTTTATAGCGATTGGCCGTGCGTTTATTGCAAACCTCAAAGCTGGAAGAACCGTACAAGGTGGATCAACCATCACACAACAGACCGCTAAAACCTTACTTTTATCTTCAGAAAGAACTTATATCCGAAAAATAAAAGACATGCTTCTTGCCTATAAGATGGAAGACAATCTTTCAAAAGAAGATATTTTATATCTCTATTTAAACCAAATTTATCTTGGGCAAGGTGCCTACGGTGTTGCAGAAGCAGCGAAAGTTTATTTCAGAAAAGACCTTTCAGAACTGACTATCCCCGAAGCCGCAATGCTTGCTGGGCTTCCACAAGCCCCTTCGCGCTACTCTCCGGTTTATCAGCCTGCCAGAGCAAAGGAGAGGCAGATTTATGTTCTCAACCGCATGGCCGATGAAAAGTACATCACAAAAGAAGATGCTCAAAAATTTATCGAGGCACCCATCACAGTTTATATTCGAAAAAACTATACAGAAGAAGCTCCATATTTTCTTGAGACCGTACGACAGCACCTGGTTAAAACATTGGGCGAAGACCAAGTCTTAAACAAAGGGCTTCGTATTAATACTTCTCTTGATATTGAACTTCAAAAGAAAGCTCAGCTCGATGTGCAAGAGGGCTTAAGAGATTTGGATAAACGCCAGGGCTACAGAGGGGCGCCGAAGAACCTAGCCGATGCAAAAGAAATTGCAGACTTCTTACTAAAAACTAGAAATGATCTCATCGATCAGAAGCATCAAAAACGGATCATTCAGGCTGACGGAACAACGGACTCCTTAGGCGCGTTGACCTTAGAAAAAGATCCTGATGAAAAAAATATTCCAGAATATATTGAGCTAAATCAGATTGTGGATGGAATTGTTATTAAAGTGGATGACGATCTTGGTTTAGTCCAGGTGCGCTTTGCTGAAACAAAAGGAATCATCGACATTGAAACAATGACGTGGGCAAGAAAGCCAAACCCAGAGGAAAACTACGCCGCAGCGGATATTAAAGCTCCATCAGAAGCACTAAAGGTCGGAGATATTATTAAAGTAAAAGTTGTGGGCGAATCTTTTTCTTCGTCACGATTGACATCTGAACTTGCGAAAAGAAAAAAGGCCGCTGGCAAAAAGTACACTCCACCAAAGGATCTACCTAACTTTAAAGAGTATGCTCTTTTAGAGCTTGAACAAGAGCCTCTTGTCGAGGGATCGCTAATTTCATTTGGCATTGACTCTAAAAATGTCTTGGCCTTAGTGGGCGGATATGACTTCCAACGCTCAGAATTTAACAGAGCACTTCAAGCAGCAAGACAATCGGGCTCGGCATTTAAACCCGTTGTCTATGCAGCTGGGCTCGATAGTGGCTTTAGGCCCAATAGCATTTTAATGGACTCACCCATCGTTTACGAAGAAGCCGTTGAAGGCGGTGAGGGTCAAGATGGAATCGAAGAAGTTAGAAAGTGGAAACCTGGAAACTATGACTCAAGATTTGGTGGGGATACTTTATTTAGAACGGCTCTTATTCGATCAAAAAATATTCCGACAATTAGAGTCTTAGAAAAAGTAGGCGTAAATACGGTTGCGAAATACGCGCGCCGCTTAGGAGTTTTTAGTCCGCTCAACCTCGATCTCTCGTTGGGTCTTGGATCTAGCGGGATTACTCTTTATGAAATGACCAAAGCATTTTCTGTATTCGCAAACCAAGGAAAACGCTTTACCCCAATATTTATTCTCTCAGTTCAAGACAAAAGCGGACAAACACTACTTGAAAATGTTCCTATGGATGCTCGGTTTGAAAATGAGATCAAACAAATTGACGATAGCTTTGAAGCCGAACGCCTTGAAGCATTGGCTCAAATGCGTGAAGAAGAAACAGAAAACAAAAAACGCTTTCCACCGATTTACTTTGAAGATCCAGACCAACTTATCTCACCGCAAACTGCATACCTCATGAATAGCTTACTTACAGCAGTGGTTGCTGAACCTGGCGGTACGGCTGGACGCGCGCGTGCTTTAGGAAAAGTCGCTGCGGGGAAAACTGGTACAACAAACGGTTACTACGATACATGGTTTGTAGGATATACACCAAATATTGCTACGGGAGTTTGGGTTGGATTTGATAGCGAAAAAACCTTGGGGCGCGGAGAAACTGGTGGTAGAACGGCCTTACCTATTTGGTTAAATTACATGCAACTTGCAACAAAAGATCAACCTTCACGCCCGTTTGATGTTCCACCAAAAATTGTTTTTGCTTCTATTGATGCAGAAACTGGCGAACTACCGACTTCCTCAACAGAGCGAGTTGTGCGACAAGCGTTTTTAGAAGGAACAGATCCAACCGTGGCTCAGAGACAAGATGGATTCCAAAATCAAATCACACCAGAAGAACGTACGGATTTCTTCAAAGAGGACCTTAATGAGTGATCATGCTACCCGCAAAGACATAAAGCTTCGGGGAGTAAGGCAAAATAATTTAAAAAACATCGATGTCGATATTCCACTTGGAAGCTTTACTGTAGTTTGCGGTCCTTCGGGATCTGGAAAGTCGTCTCTTGCCTTCGAAACACTTTTTGCCGAAGGACAAAGAAGGTATATTGAAAGTCTCTCATCCTATGCTCGGCAATTTTTAAATAAATCACCTCAGCCAGATCTTGATGACATTGAAAATATTCCGCCAGCGATTGCCATTGAACAGAAAAACACAGTTAAGACTTCTCGATCAACAGTTGGCACTGTTACTGAAGTCATCGATTATCTAAGACTTCTTTTTGAAAAAATTGGTATTCCGCACTGTCCAAATGGCCACGGGCCTATTCACTCTGAGAGTGTCAGCTCCTCAGTGGATCATATTATCGAAAAGCTTACTGGAGAACGAGGCTATATCCTTGCTCCAATAACTAAAGAGGGGCGTATTGTCGACGGGAAGAAACTTTTAGCGCTTCTCATCCAAGACGGTTATCTTAGAATATTTCACAAAAACGAGATGAAGGACATTAACGGAAAAACGGCTTTACCAAAAGAAGACTTCTTTCTCGTGATAGACAGAACGGCGTTTTCTAAAGAAGAACGCGGACGACTTGCCGACTCTTTAAACCAAGCTTATCTGGCTTCTAAAAAGCTAAATAAAAATCTGACGGGTGGCAGATTAGTGATTCACACTCTTTCAGGAGCGAACCTTAAGTTCAGTGAAGAGATGTCTTGTAACGAGTGCGATTATACTTTTCCACCAATCACATCAAGGCTATTTAACTTTTCTTCTCCAATTGGTGCGTGCTCAAACTGCAATGGATTTGGAAATATTTTAAGTCTTGATGAAAAAAAGATCGTACCCAATCCTACCAAAACTCTTCTTGAAGGTTGTATTCAACCTTTTGCAATGCCTTCAGCCACACAAGATCGTAGAGAGTTAAAAAAGTTTTGCACGAAGCATGACATCGATATGAACACGGCGTGGGCAGATCTTCCTGCCAAACATAAAAAGATGATCTGGAATGGCACAAAAGATTTTTACGGCGTAACTGGGCTTTTTGAATGGCTTGAAACAAAAAAATATAAAATGCACGTCAGAGTCTTCCTAGCGAGATTTAAATCTGCAGAGACTTGCAAGGTTTGCAAGGGAACTAGATTAAAACCCGAAGTTCAAAATATATTAATTCAGGAAAAGTCCATCACAGACATGACTCAGATGACAGTTGAGGATCTTGCTGAAATTTTAAAAACATTAAAGCTCACAAGACAGCAAAAAGAAACGACCTCAGAGATCTTAAAACAACTTCTTGCACGCCTTGGTTTTATGGTTGATGTGGGGGTAAATTATCTGACGATGGATCGACCGACCCGAACGCTCTCGGGGGGAGAATACCAAAGAATCAACCTTGCAAACCAACTGGGTATGGGACTTTCACAAACATTATATGTTCTAGATGAGCCGACTGTTGGGTTACATCCAAGCGACAATGATCGACTGATTAAAATTCTAAAAAACTTAAAAGAGCTTGGAAACACGTTGGTTGTGGTCGAACACGACAAAGAAGTTATTCGCCAATCCGAACGCATTATTGAAATGGGCCCTGGATCAGGTCATTTAGGTGGTCAGGTTCTCTTTCAAGGACCAATGCTTGATTTCTTAGATCAAAAAGACTCTTTAACCGCACACTATGTTCGTGAAGATGATAGCAAAAAAGTTCCTATCAACCCGCGACCTGTTGATTTAAAAACTTACAAATACAAAATACAAATGACTGGCTGTAAAGGTCACAACTTAAAGAATGTCACTCTTGAACTCCCGCTAAGAAGGTTCGTCGTTGTGACTGGCGTTTCTGGCTCTGGGAAGTCTTCTTTGATTTCTCAGACGTTGTATCCTGCAATTCAAGAGTATATTACAGGAGAAAGACAGGACACTCTTGATTACAAAAATATTAAGGGTATTGATGATATAACTAATATTATTTTTATTGATCAAAAACCTATCGGTAAGAGTTCGCGCAGTAATCCCGCATCTTATATGAAAGTATTTGATGAAATACGAAACATCTTTGCCTCAACCGAAGACTCTCGAGAGCGCGGCCTTACCCCTGGTTATTTTAGTCTGAATGTAGAGGGCGGCAGGTGTCCTGACTGTAATGGCGAAGGCCATCAAACAATTGATATGGCTTTTATGGATGATGTGATCCTCACCTGTGAGACGTGTGATGGAAAGCGCTACCGCAAAGAAGCTCTTGAGATTGAGTACCGAGGGCGAAATATTTTTGATGTTTTAAACATGACAGTTCTTGAAGCGATGGACTTTTTTGTGAACTATCCGCAAATTAGAAGGTCTTTGATGTTCCTTAAAGAAGTCGGCCTCGACTATCTAAGACTCGGCCAAAGTGCGCCAACTCTCAGCGGTGGTGAATCTCAGAGAATGAAGATTGCAAAAGAACTCACGCGCTCTCAACAAAATAACACTTTATACATTCTAGACGAGCCCACAACAGGACTTCACCCAAGAGAGATTGAATATCTCTTACAAGTCTTAAATAAACTCATTGATGCTGGAGGCTCTGTCATTGTTATTGAACACAATTTGGATGTGATAAAACAAGCGGACTTTGTCATTGAAATAGGACCTCAGGGTGGAAAAAAAGGCGGAAAAATCCTTTTTTCAGGAAGCCCGCAAGAACTCTCAAAGAAAAAAAATTGCCCTACAGCTGTATATCTTAAACCCTTCTTTGACTAACCATGGATTATTGAATATTTTGAGAACCGATGGAAGAGTTAAAGAAGCTTTGGCCCTATATTAAGCCTTATAAATATGGCTACCTGTTAGTAATAGCATTAGGGCTAATTATGTCGGGTTGTCATACTCTTATTGCCGCCCTCATTAAACCTTTATTTGATGAAGTCTTTACGAATAAAAACGAAGACCTCAAGCTCGTCTTGAGCGCGGGCATAGTTGCAATTTATTTTGTTCACGGGATTGCAAGGTTCTTCCATTCCACCCGAATTAAGATGATTGTTGAGTATATTACAGCAAACATTCGGATAGACCTTCAGAAAAAACTTATTCGTTTAAATCTCAATTATCATGCAAAGAACCCACCCGCGGTTTCTCTAAGTAAAGCATTTAACGACGTAGGAAATGTTCAGTACGGTCTTTGGAAGCTTGCAGACCTTGTGCGCGAACCCTTAGCTATACTTTTACTTTTGGGCTGGATAATTTACTTAGATTGGAAACTCACAATGATGATCTTCATTGTTATTCCGATAATGATGAAGTTTTTAAAGCAGATTGCAAGAAGCGCACGAAAATACAGTATGTTTCAACAAAAAGAGCTTGAAAATGTCACTACAGCCTACAAAGAGTCCTTAGATGGAATGCGCATTATTCAATCCTACAATTTAGAAAAACTCACTGAAAAGAAGTTAACATCTACAATTAACAAATACCTTGATATCCGCAGAATCATCGTTAACCGAGAAGAAATCTCGGGGCCAGTCACAGAAATGCTAGGGGCAATAACTATTGCTGGGGTTTTATACTATAAGGCAACTATGGTTATTCAGGGCGAAGGCACAACTGGAGACTTTATGTCTTATCTTACTGCCCTAGCGTTTATTCAAAAACCCATTAAGAATTTACAAGACGCTTACGTGCGAGTTCAAAACATGGTCGTTGCAACAAGCCGGGTCTTTGATGTCTTGAAAAATCCTAACGAAGTTCCGCAAGCAAAATCGCCGAAGCCATTTCCAAAAAACTTTAAAGATATTGAGTTTAAGAATGTGAGCTTTCAGTATACTGAAGACACGCCTCTTCTTAAAAATATTAACCTTAAGGTGAAGCGCGGAGAGGTAGTTGCTCTAGTCGGCGAAAGTGGTTCGGGTAAATCTTCTTTAGTAAACCTGCTTGAGAGATTTTATGATCCGCTCGAGGGTGAAATTCTTATTGACGGCGTCCCTATTGAGGAAATGGATCTGACAGATCTTAGAAGGCACGTTTCTCTTGTTACGCAAGATGTGTTTTTATTTGATGATTCAGTCACCGAAAATATAAAGGCTGGAAATACCGAGCTTGAGACCGTTAGCGTAATAGATGCCGCAAAGCTTGCTAATGCCTATGACTTTATTTCTAAATCCGAAGACCAGTTCGATAGTAAAGTTGGAGACCGGGGCACGCGCTTCTCGGGTGGAGAAAAACAACGCATCTCCATCGCTCGAGCTATCTATAAGAGTGCACCAATTCTTATCCTCGATGAGGCCACCAGCGCTCTAGACTCTAAGAGCGAACAAGAAGTCCAAAAGGCTCTGGAACACTTAATCCAAGGTAAAACCGTCTTTGTAGTCGCTCACCGCCTATCCACCATTATTAATGCAGACCGAATTGTTGTTATGAGAGAAGGTAGAATTGTCGAGTCTGGTAGCCATAGCGAGCTACTTGCAAAAAAGGGAACCTACTATAACTTCTATCAAATCCAAGCAATGTCCTAATTGTCCTCCTTTTTGTCTCACCTTGAGACAGTCTCCATGAAAACTTAAAGTTGTATAGTTTTTTGACGATAAGTTTTTTGACAGTGTTAAATAATTGTTCGTATTTAGGAGATGGTAACGATGATTAATTGGGATGAGTTTGAACATATACACGTTATTAAGAAATTAAAACACATTCTTAGCTCATGGTGGGAAGTAGACACCGTGTTTACCGATGACCGTGGTGTCTTAAGAGGTTTCCAGAACGATAAAGTCCCAATGAGAAACCCGCTAGTGAAGTTTTTGTTTGAAAAAGAATCAGTGATTGAAAATTTAACTGAATTTGTAAACAAAAGCATGGACGACTTAAGAAATTCTGGAAACAGATACTCGATACTAAGCTGGGAATTAGCTGGATTCGATGTCGCAATCGTTCCTATTTATATTGAAAATGATTTTGTCGGCACAGTTGTTTCACTGGGCTTCTTTAAAGAAACACCCGATGCCTCAAGACTTCAGACTGTAAGAGATAGATTTGCTGCTTTTGGCGCACCAGTTGATCTGATTGAAAAGATCGCAGTCAGTATTAAAAGTATTAAAGATGAAGACCGCCAACACTTCTTTGAACTCGTTGAGTTGGTTGCACAAGAGATCGTGACTCTTCACTTAGAAATTTCATCAAGAGAACATAGAATTACTGAATTAAACAGAGAGCTGGGTGTACGCTATAAATACGACAACATGATTGGTAAATCAAAACCAATGCAGGAGCTTTACGCCCTTTTAGACAAAATCAAAACCGCAGAAAGCACAGTGCTTATTCAAGGTGAAAACGGTACGGGTAAAGAGCTTATTGCCAAGGCAATTCACTACAATTCGCCAAGAAAAGATAAGCCATTTGTTATTCAAAACTGTTCTGCTTTTAACGATAACCTTCTTGAATCAGAACTTTTTGGTCACGTTAAAGGATCTTTTACGGGAGCTATTCGTGATAAAAAAGGTTTATTTGAACAAGCTCATAAGGGAACATTCTTCCTCGATGAGATTGGTGACACATCCCCGACGATGCAAGTTAAGCTACTCCGCGTACTTCAAGAGGGAACGTTTATCCCTGTGGGATCCACTGAGCCAAGAAGAGTTGACGTGAGAATTATCGCGGCAACAAACAGAGATCTTAAGGACATGGTCGAAAAAGGGACTTTCAGAGAAGACTTATATTATCGCTTGAACGTAATTAATTTACGCGTTCCACCTCTTCGTGAAAGAAAAGAAGACATTCCAATTCTTATTGAACATTTCTTAGAAAAATCAAACCCTGAAGATCAAGAAAAAAAGATCATCACTAAGCGCGCACTAGAGAAACTCTACGATCACACATGGCCTGGTAACATTAGAGAGCTTCAAAACGAGGTTGAAAGAGTCGTAGTACTTGCTGGATCTGAAACCAAAATTACTGCTGAAATGCTTTCGGGCAGAATTATGGACGACGCCAATAAGGCTAAAGTTCAAGGCACAAGACTTCAGGGTAAGCTAAAGGACGCTCTTGAAGAGCTTGAAATTGAAATGATTCGTGAAGGCTTAAGAAGAACTGGCTGGAATAAATCAAAGCTTGCAAAAGAGCTTGGTATATCTAGAGCGGGACTTATTATGAAAGTTGAAAAATACGGCCTCGATAAAAGAAGGCTTGCCAAATAAGCCAATTCTTAGACTCATGTAAATGGTTCATAAAGTAGAAAAAGTTCGGCATAGATTTGCCGAACTTTTTTTATTCCTAAAAATTTTATAAATTGAAAATTCAACGCTATTTCAATAGCTTGCGGTCTGCGGCGATCTCTCTTTAGACCGCTTTAAACTCGGCACAACCTTTGTATTAGTAGCTCTCATGATGAAGACTGCTTAGGGGACTTATCAAGTAAGTCTGTAGCTTGAGGACGTGGATGAATATTTTCGAAGCAACAACTAAAGTTTCAAAAATCGCCGAGCAAAAATACGGATGCTCGATAGAGTTTATCTATTACGACCATAGTGAAAGTAATAGTGAGGAGTATATCAATACTTTTGAAACGATTAAAAGAAACGCTGGTGCGCAGTTCGTTATTGCACAGGGCGCAATTCTTGTGCCTGTCTATATTGAAGGAGAAATTTTTGGTTCCATTGTCGTTAAAGATGGGATGCATGTTGACCCTTTAAACTTTGAGGATCTACATATCTTCTTAGATACAACTTTAAAAGATTTTATTATCAAAAAAGAAAGTTTGCGCAGAATAAAGATTGAAGAGTCTTTAATGAAAGCCCAATCTCAAAAATCCTCAAACGTCATTCCGCTGTTTAAAAACACACACGATGAAGTAGTAATGTCTCTTAAAAACAACGCCGCTTTAGAAAAAACTGATGCGGACCAAGCTTGGAAGGCTGCGCTCTTTTTGACGGGTGGAGATTACTCGCAGTCTCGTGCCATTGCACACGACATCCATTCGTTGCTGGGACGAAACTCGTTTGTTCCATATAGTATCCTTGAACTAAATTCGCCAAACTTATCAGAAAGTCTTTCACAACTAGGAAAAATAACTATCTATGTTCCTGAGATACTTGATTTAGCACAAACTGAAATTGATGAGATTTTTAAATATGTTCAATTGTGCTCGAACAAAGAAAAACCTTTCTTTATCATTTCCTCAGAAAAAGCCTTTGATGATATCGCAAATGAAAACCTCTTAGAACCTGAGTTTATATCTGCGTTAAGATCGTTTCATTTACAATTCCACGGGAAATCGAATCTTAAAGACTTTTATAGTCTGCTTCTTGTGGATCCAGAAATCAGCCCACAATAGTAGCTAGCCATTAGACCAATCTGCGTACCAGTAGTTTAACCTTGAGTTTATGAGGACCATCTGTCAGCATTAAAGGGTTGGAGATGGTATATGACCCTAATCGACGACGACAAAGCGAAGGGCATGAAGTTCTATAACTTTGTCTCAAAGACCTTAGACACAGATTGCTTTCAAATTTATCAGCTTGCTGGTGATGCTTCCAATCGCCGATATTATCGTATAGTTCATGAAGAAAAAAGTTGGGTCCTAATGGAATGGGAACCCTTTAGTGAGGACCCAAGGGAATATCCGCTGTTGAGCGTTCTTAACCACTTTCAAAAGCACAAGGTTCGCACACCCAAGATCATCGCTCAATCGCCAAATGAAGGTCTTTTGATTCAAGAAGACTTAGGTGACCTCACTTTAGAACGAAAGTTTTGGGAAAATCAAAATCAAGAGGTCGCCATCCCCTACTACAAACAAGCAATTGATGAGCTCATTAAAATCCATTACCCAGCTTCTTTGGACAAAGCCGATTGTACGGCATTTAAAATTGCATTTGATACAGAAAAGCTTTTATGGGAGTTAAACTACGCTCATAAGTATTTGTTAGAAGAGCTATGTGGAGTTCGTTTTTCGCCCGCACAGGCTAAAGCAATCCAAGCAGACTATATTGATATTTGTAAAATCCTAGATGCTCAACCTAAACTGATTTCTCATCGCGACTATCACTCCAGAAACCTAATGATTAAGCTCGGCCAAATTAAAGTTATTGATTTTCAAGATGCGCGCATGGGTCCAATACAATACGATCTGGTGAGCTTATTAAAAGATTCGTACGTTGATCTCTCTCCCGCCATTTGCCAAAAATTACTCAAGTACTATTTTGAAGAGCGAGCAAAAGTTTATGAACCTATCGCAGACTTTAAAGAGTTTGATTACATTTATGAAATTCAAAGTATACAAAGATGTTTTAAAGCCTGTGGTAGCTTTGCTAGCTTTTATGTCACAAGAAAAGATACAAGATATTTGAAATATCTCAGAGGGACCCTCGCAAGGGTGCGAGATTCTCTTTTAAAGAATCCAAAATATAAAAATCTTGCAGAGGCTTTAGAATCAAACCATATCTACGACAAGCATTTTACCGATCTATAACATGGGAAAGACTTTGAAATGAACTTAATGATCTTATCTGCAGGGTTAGGAACACGCTTAAAGCCGATCACGGATAAAATTCCAAAGCCAGCAGTCCCCCTATTGAATGTTCCCATGTTCTTTTATTCTTACCACTATTTTAACTCTATTCGTCTTGAAAATGCCGTGGTGAATACGTTTCATCACGGATCGTATCTCAAAGAAAAACTGGGCTCACTTCAAAACGGTTTAACTTTTATTAGCGATGGGAAAGAAGTCCTTGGAACGGGCGGCGGAATTTCGAACGCGCGCCATCTCCTAGAGGGAAAGGGTTCTTTCTGGGTTGCTAACGGCGATAGTGTTTTTTTAAGCGATGAGGAATTTATTGCAAAAACTCAAAAACAACATCTTCTAAATAATCCTATCGCTACTCTTGTCGTCACAGAGCACCCTGAGGTTGGATCAAAGTTCGGAGGAATTTGGGTTGATGATAAAGGCAAGGTTCTAGATTTCGGAAAATCTCGCCCTGATAAAGCAGTACACGGATATCACTTTACTGGGTTTAGAGTTTTATCAGACACCATTTTCCCCTATCTTACAACCGAGCCCTCAGAGCTCTTTGATGCATTTCGCTTGGCCCTGAAAGACGGCCATGAAATACAAGTCTTCAAAACCGATGGTGAGTTTTTTGAAACTGGAAACACCAAAGATTATCTTCATTGTACAAAGACACTCCTAGATAGATTGTCAGAAAAGCGCAGTCGTTATCTGGCTTCCGTTTTAAAAGAATACGCCCCGAACACTAGGTTAAATGATCTTGCAACTGATCTAAAGATCCATACTGACTTTACGCCGAAGTATTTGATGTGTGATGAAAACTTCAAAATCTTTGATGATGTTAAGTTGGAGGGGTTTATCGTTGCTGGAAAAAACGTATCTGTTAAAGAAAAATCTGAGTTAAAGAATACAGTGATCTTAGAGGGACAAACTGTTGTTTCTAACTCTTCTTTAAAAGACGAAATCATCTACTAATTTTTATAGATACTCCTTTTAGAATTCTACACAAACATATATTTCTTCGCCTTTTCTATAAATCTTGTGCGAAAACATCACAAGTGTATAGAGGAGGTAACAAATGAGATCCACCATTTCTGTTTTAAGTCTTTTGTTTGTTTTAGTGCTTGGTGAAACGCTTCTTGCTTCAAACTACACGAATGTTCTCGCCACGAAAGCTGATTCAGATCTTTTTGAAGAGGCCGTTGCCAACACAGACTTCGTAGAGCTTAGAGGCGATGATTTTTCACCAGAGGTCAGATTCCGCTTTAAGGACCCAAAGTACGTAACGGCGTCCTTCTATACCGCCACGGGTAAAAACGATATTTTGTTTCAAAATAACCTGAGCTTAAAGACTCGCTTTCAGGCCGATATCAATGACCGTTTTCAGGCAATCGCTCAGTTTAGATGTAATAATTTTTGCGAAACTCTAGCTGTTTCAATAACCATTATTGGCAAGGCAACAGGAGAAGTCTTTAACCAGCGAGATATGGTTTTAGCGCGCATTCCTTAGAGGTTAAGAGGAGACGAGTAAGAGCGTAGGGCCAAATTTTGTCTTTAGAGACCAAAATTGCCCGTCCTCTGGGTAATCATTACAACTAAATTCATTACATATCATTCCCTGCCGTAAACCTATGGCATAAGTATTGTACTTAGAGGTTGGAATGAAGTCTTTAATCTTACTGGTTTTTTTGAGCATTAGCGGCTTTTCAGCAAATTCGTTTGCTCAGTCCAACTGCGATGACATTCGTCTTTTGCAATCCAACTGGAACAATAAATATCTTCCTCTGATTCAGATTACCGATACCCGCTTTGAGAAAAATTCTATGGCCCATAAGTTATCCCAAGCATTTTGCATGATAGAGAATGTAAAACTCCAGGGAGTGGACTTTTTTATTTATTTCAAAAGATTTGTATCCTTCGCCTTTGTTGACCTTTCTCGAGATATAAACGTAATGGCACAAACTATCAGCTCTCAGAGAGGTGTACGAATAATGCCTGGATACTTTGATCCAGATCCGCTTTGGGATTACAAACGAGCGAGCGTCTTAGTGCACGAGGCTAGACATCTCGAAGTCAACGCGAAAAAAGAGCTACAAATTGATGATCGCCATACTTACTGCCTTAAAGGTGAGGCAAAGGTAAAGGATGGATGCGATCACAAATTCATCCCAAACTGGACGTACGCTGGAGCGTATTCCTACGAAGTAATGTTCTTTAAGACCCTTTATGATCAAACGTATGATGCTCAAAAAAGAAATGATATCATGACTTGGATAAAGTTCATCTTAGACAACCAATTTAACTATGTCGACCCTGTCGATTATCAAACTATGGTTAATGGGGCAGCAAGATGACTGCTAAGTTTTCGTTTAGCATTATTGTTGCTCTCTTTTTCTTTAGTTTTACTCAAACATCAAATGCAAATGCAAATTGTGAAAACGTACAGACTTTAAAATATCTCTGGAATACCAAATACAAAACCCTGATCAAATCTGCTCCAACTGTTGAAAGCTCAAAACAGTCACTAATGCTTTCAAAAGCTTTTTGTATTATTGAAGACCCATCACTAACTGGCTTTGCTGATTTTTTCTCATACTTCACCCAGTGGGTCACTGGTACTTTTATACAAGATCACGTTGAGGGTGGAGCCTACGCACGGATTGGATCTAGGTATAACGAGATCTTCTTGCATGGTCCTTTTTTTTGGGACAGTTCTAACCGTTACAGTGAACAGGCAATGGACTTTAAGCGTGCTGGAACGTTAATCCACGAAGCCCGCCACCTTGATATGCTCGCAAAGTATTTAAATGGAGAACACGTAGTTTGTGTAAAAGGACCGCACAAAGGTCGCAGAAACTGCGATGCAGTTTTTATTCCGGACTGGGATAAGGCTGGCGCGTTTTCCTATGAACTCATGATTTACAAGCACCTTCACGCAAATTCAAATTTCACAAACAAAAAAGACCTCGAAATCCTCGCAAACGATTTAGTCCACGATACCTTTAACCACATTGATCCCAAATACGTGAGAATCTATGGCTATTCTGACAACTAAATTCATTACATATCATTCCCTGCCGTAAACCTATGGCATAAGGATTCTACTCTAGGAGAGCGAATGGATATTAAGAATTATAGCGATTTTTATAATTTCAGCGAGTCCTCTTGTTGCTGCACAAT
>CAYXYF010000008.1:5302-18368 GCA_964469265.1 uncultured Bdellovibrionales bacterium | reverse complement strand
TGCTATAGTATAAAGCGCACAACAGTTCCGCAACATTCTTTCCAATTTGTCTTAATTTGAAACATCACAAACTGAAACAAATCGCTAAATGTTCCTAGCCTTTCATCCGATAAAGTTATGTATGAAAACATATTTATCGATAGTCTCTTTTTTACTTTTTACGATGACTGTAAACGCAGATTTCAGTGGGTTCGGTGGAGATCTATCTGCTTCACAGCCGACTAATAATCAGAATCCCCATGCTGTTGCAATTGGTTCTACGTCCTACGAGGCAACCATGCCAGCCCGATTTAATTCCGTTACAAAACAATGGGAGTGTCAAAGTATTTTGTACGCTCCCGTAAGTACTGACGGCTTTAATTTCACTTGCGTCCTAGGAAACGGAGAAAAAAATGCAGTTGTAGTGGGCCCTCGTGGAAATACTGCTGTCGTAGGGGATAAGTGTGGCGAAGCGCTCAATAAAACGAAATCACAGTGTAGAGGAGCAGAGTTATCGCAATACGCGCCCTTGGCATTGAGCTTAGTTGGAGCCATGGAGTCTGCCAAAGCTAACGGCAATATGAAGAAGGCCTGCGAATCGGCGCAACAAATATATCAAATGAGTGGTATCAGCAACGCCGCTGTAGCAGGGATGTGCCAACGTGCCGTCAGCAGGTGTAAAAAATCTTGTACAGACGATGAGGCAGGAATCTTGCAGTGTGAAGATTACGAAACTTACGCTAAAGCTGCCACTGGCCAAGCTATTCAATCTGCGACTGCGATGATTGGGTCTCAGGCTTGTGCTGATGCGGTTGCGGGGAAATGTCAGGGTGATGCTGCTTTCAATGATGAAGAGTGTACTCAGTTTTGTTTGAAGCCTGGAAGACAAGATCATCCTAAGTGTAAGATCGCTATGAACAATTGTAGCAATCCAGACTATGCATCTCAAAACTTACAATACTGTACTTGTGTGAACAATCCTTTCTCTCCAAACTGTACAACAATCGGTGGACCTGCAAGTCCAAACTCTCCAGTTCCAGGCGGTGTTCCAGGTCCAGGCAGTTTAGATTTTAATGACGACGCTTTTGCGCGTGACTACGATTACGGCGGAAACGGCGATCAACAAGGTAGCGCTGCAAGAGTCAACGCGCAACAAGGCGGCGGCGGTGGCGGCGGCCTTGATGGTGGCGGTGGAAGTTTCGCTTTTGGCTCTAATGAAGGTACAGGTTCAAACCAAGAGCCCCTCGATAAAGATATTCTTTACGGAACAAGAGGCGGTAGCGGCGGAGGTATAGTTGGCGGCGCTGGCGGCGGATATGGAAACGGATCCTTCGGTGGCGGTGGCGCTAGAGGCGGCAGTGGCAATACAAAAGATAGCGGAATTGATTTAAAAGCTTTCTTACCAGGCGGTAAAAAAGATCCAACCAGAAATCCTGCAAGTGCTGGCTATGCTGATCCTACGATTACCAAAGCAAATGGATTAACAAACTGGCAAAAAGTAACTCGTAAGATGAACGAGAAACGACCAGAGCTGATGCCTTAAGGATAAACGATGAAGTTAAAAGTTTTAGTTACATTGATCGCAGTTTTTAGTCTTGTCCACCTTCCTCGTGCCCAGTCCGCAGATATTATGAATGCTGCTGCCTCTGCAGCCGTTGGAACCTATATGGTTAGTACTGTTAAGAATATGAACGACGGCGAGAAGTGGTCAAAAAAGTGCTCTGGTGCTTGGGGCTATTGTATCATGGCAGTTATGGCCTTTGCACAAGCTGCGCAAGCTCTTAAAGGTGCTAGTGACTCTGGTAAAACCGTGAGTGCAACAGATTGTATTGGCGCTTACTGTTCTGGAAACGGTGTGGGTTATAATGGGGGAAGCAACCCTTACAATCCTGGCGGCGGACAAGGTCTTCTTCCGAATGGAGGTCATGATGCTATTGCTGGCGGAACCCTCCCTGGTGGAGCAAAAGATATCATCGGTGGAGACTTACGCAAAATCCAAAATGATCTTAATAAAGAAATCGATAAGCTTGCAGATAAAGGTTATTCTTACGACGAAAATGCAAACGCAATCAATACTCCAAAGGGCGCGATCGCTGCATCGACTTTGGGAACTGAAGCTGGTCTTAGAAGCCTTGGTTTTACAGACTCTGATATTGCAGATTTAAAAGCATCTGCCGCAAAAGATCTTAAAGCCGCATCAAGATTTTCTGGTGGGGATCTTGGCGGTGGTGGCGGTAGTCCGCTTGCGCCAGGTCGAGGATATGATAGCGAACCAGAAGAAGGCTTTGATATGAATAAATATCTTTCTAACCTTCGAAATAAAAAAATTGTCGATGCTAATCGTGGTGTTGCAGGTCTTGAAAAGAAATTTGGCTCTGATCAAATTGGTGTCGCACAAGATGACATCTTTAAAATGATTCACAGAAGATACGAAGCTAAAAAATCTACTCTCAATCCATAATAAATCTACCAGCAAGAAGAAGCTGATGTACAAGACGGCGGAGGGTTCTTTAATTTCCCTACCACACCTTGCCCTCCGAGGGGAAGACTTGTGCTTTGAAGATAGTCTTCTGAAACAATTTTAACAGAATATCCTACTCTGCCACCGACTGCACACTTTCCAGGGACTGATGCTGCATCACTGGATTCATTATCACACTTACCAAATGATGGGGGAAAGGCATATCTAAAAGGACCTGACGGTGCCCATCCTGTTAAAAGATGGTGAGGATCTTTTATCTTCCAAAAATTCATGTTCACTGAAGCCACACGAGTTGCAACCGAAACTTGATCTGCGGCACTCTTAATATGATCAGGTTTTTTCGAACCTGCATCAAAGGAAACATTCTGAATCACACGCGCATTTAAGGATGGCTGAGAGTAATTTCTATAATATTCTCGATCAATGGAGTAGTAAGTTGCATCAAACAAATCTGGAGCAATCGCCGCCATTTCAAACTCTCTGATCCAGGGTGCAGGGTATCCTAAGGATGGATTCATCTTGTTGTGCTCAGCCAAAGTGGGTGCCGCGAAAGCCAAGCCATCATCTCCTAACGGAGTTCCGCTATAGAATGCGGGATGGATTGTATCGCCAGACTTGATATGAGCATCAAATTTTTCTTTAAACAAAGCCAGCGCGGCCATGGAGTTTAATCCTAAACGATCACCAGGAAACCTTGAGTAATTCGGTACAGCCAAGTTTCTCTCAGCAGGGCTTGCATTGACTGCACCTGAATCAGGGTCCAACGGAATAGGAGTTAGAGGGTCTGTTCTCTGGCTATTACTTGCAAATGACTTCGTTGAATCTTGCGGCCAAATTGCGTAGTGCCACGGACCTATTCTTCCGCCGAAGGGTTTTGCAAATGCCTTGGCCTTTAATGTGATGGGTTTACCAAATGGAAGATAAGGCTTTCGTGGTCGGGTTTCTGCATACACACCCACATAGGCCATCATCCATGGATTTTTTTCCACTCCAAAAATCGAGTGGAAAAGATCATCAACACTGTTGGGTTCATTTCTTATAGTATCTTCCGTATCATTTGGATTTAAATTATGTTGGGGCCTGTTGGCTTGGTCGGTCCCTATAATAGGTTTTACTTCTCCGCTCCACCCGCCTGGCACCTTGAGAAGGTCCGTATAGAAAACAACTGGGAAAATCGGGACTTCGTTTAACCAACGCTTGCGATTACCTTCTGAAACACCGAGAGAGTTAAATATTTTAAAACTCTCCTCTTCTGCCATTGCTCTTAAGTTTGCACGGGTTAAATTATTCATCAGCGTTTTATATGCGCCCGCACTGACAGAGTGACCACTGATATCTTTAAAGTCTGTTGCACCCTCAGAGAGTAAATCAGCATATGCTCTAATTACTTCTTTTGATCTGGCAACTTGCACCCGGTAAGCATGCATCCACCTTAAAGCAATATTAAAGTTTCTTGGACCCGTTTTTGTACCATCCATATCCTGAGCATCTCGGAGCGTGTCGACTCCCATCGAGAAAATAAAGTTAAACGGAGAAAAAATATTGATCATTTTAAATTCTGGAATCTGCGGAATTGAAATTTTCCCGTCGTAACAGGCGTTCTGACGACTTCCCCACGCACCATGGTTTATGCAAATCGACGGCACTCGGTATGATTGTGCTCCCGTTTCACCATAAGCGCCGCGGTCTTCTAAATTATTCCCCATGGTTTGTTGTAACGGATGCCCACGGTAGCCTAAATCTCCTAAAACACGAATTCTCCAGCTTAAGAGCTTCCATGCTTGTCTGATTTGATAGTTATGGTGAGCAATCCCATTTAGAATTTCAGCTTGCCTTTGTGCCGCATAGTACGCAGCAATATCAACAGAGTTTTGAAGATTGATTTTGTCATGGACGATGAGTCCAACGTTTACAATCATAGCGAAAAACACGAAGAGCACTTGAAATATTAGTGCAATAAAAATGGCCATTTGGCCCCGCTCAGATTTGTGCGGTGATGCAAACTCTTGGTGCTCAGTCATATACCAAATTATCACTTATTTGCCCGTGCAAAGTCGATACTCTCTAGACTAATATTTGACTAGACTTACGACTAAATACTGCATGACAGGCATTTCAGCTCCATTTACAATTATTGGACATTCATCATAGGGGTCATCTCATGAAATTTATTGCACTACTATTAATCATCTCTTTTTTTAATCTTTCACCTGTATCAGCCAAAGTTCTTCAAGAAGGCTGGTTCCAAATTCTTTCGGGACAGCAGCACGTTGGTTATCTGGTACAGCGCTATGAGTTTTTAGAAAAGAACAAGCAATTTAAATTTACTTCTTTTATGAAAACAAATGCTCTTGGCGGAGACGTTACAGAAAGTGTAACCGCTCTATCAACAGATGGGTTCGCTCCGATATCTTATCAGTACACAACACAGGTTGGAAAAACGGTGAAGCTAATCGATGCAAGCTTTAAAGGTGATAACATGACAGCTAAAATCACCACAAACAGTGAAACTCAAACTACTCAGTCAAAAATAAAAAAGGGTACGTTTCTTTCTTACTTTTTAGTTTACATGATCTTGCAAAACAAAGAGGGGCTTAAAAGCGGGGTTTCATTCCAATACGAAGCCATCGCAGAAGAAGATGCTAAGGCTTTTACAGGTTATGCCGACGTTACGGAAATGGAAGAAATCGACGGTCATCAGTCGTTTAAAGTTTTAACACGCTTTAAGGACATCCGCTCCATTAGCAACATCACTCCAATTGGAGAGGTCATCCAAACCAGACAACCAGTTAGTGGAATCCAGCTAAAAGCTGCAACACAGGCTGAAGCGACCAGAGGATTTCCATCCTCAACAAAAAGTATTCGCGCGTTATTTAAAACAATACCTGCCGATAGCCATCTCGCAAAACCAAGGGAAGCTGCAAAAAAAGAGTTTACGGAACCATCTGGATACCCGAAGGGAATGACCGTTCCACCAGGAAAAGATCTTCCGGCAAAAAAAGGCAACTAAGGGTTACGAATGTTTGATTACATCATTAGAAGAATAATATTTACTATTCCCGTTCTACTTGGTGTAGCCACACTTACATTTTTTTTAATTCACTTTGTTCCCGGCGATCCCATCGATATTATGCTGGGAGATCAAGCGTCTTCAGTAGACAAAGAGGCTCTTCGAACAGAGCTAGGATTAAACCTTCCTCTGGGCACTCAATACAAAAACTTCATGTTAGGTTTACCAACCCTTGATTTGGGAAAATCCCTTTTTTCCAGAAAGCCTGTCTCAACTGAAATTTTAGAGCGCTTACCCGCAACTATGGAACTAGCGTTCGTTGCAGTTTTTATTTCTATGATCATCGGGATACCTCTGGGAGTCTTAGCTTCCATCAAACAGTATGGACCCGTTGATAACTCCGTTTTGGTCGGAGGTCTTTTAGGCATGTCTCTTCCAAGTTTTTGGACGGGTCCTATGATGATTTTAATATTTTCTATCTACCTTGATTTGTTTCCTGTCAGCGGTCGTGGGGGTTGGTCCCATGTTATTTTACCTGCAGTATGTTTGGGATTATCTCTCAGCGCCATTCTTATGCGTATGACAAGAGCATCCATGCTTGAAACCATTAAAGAAGATTATATTCGTACTGCAGTCTCAAAAGGCGTCCCCAAGATTACAGTTTTATTCAAACACGCTTTAAGAAATGCCCTTATACCGATTATTACAATTGTTGGTCTACAATTTGGTGCGCTTCTGACGGGAACCGTTATTACAGAGACAATTTTTGATTGGCCTGGAATAGGATCTCTTTTTTATGAAGCGATTCAACAAAGAAATTATCCTGTCGTACAGGGCTGCGTCCTTTTAATTTCTTTTATCTATGTGACGGTCAATCTTTTAACTGACATTGCCTACGCTATTGCAAATCCAAAAGTGAGGCTATCGTGACTAACAAAAAGCCCTTGTCTAAAAGAATTTTTAACAAGCGCAATATTTTAATTTTTGTTGGCGGATCAATTATATTCACCGTATTAGTAGTAGCCCTTCTTGCACCCTGGATTGCGACCCATGATCCGAACGCAATGTCTCTTGAAAACAGATATCAACCTCCATCAGCCCAACATTGGTTTGGTCTTGACCAAGACGGCAGCGATGTTTTTTCCAAAGTTGTCTATGGATCAAGAATCAGTTTTTATGTTGCAATTAGTGTTGTATCGATTTGTTTGATTATTGGTCTCATGATTGGTTCTATTGCAGGGTACATGGGTGGCCGCGCCGATCAATTCTTTATGAGAATTGTGGATATGCTATATGCATTCCCTGGTTTTCTTCTTGCCATTACTTTGGTCGCAGTTTTAGGACCATCCATTAATAACTTGATCTTTGCTATGTGTATTACAGGATGGGCCAGCTACGCGCGCCTCGTGCGAGCGGAAGTTCTCCATGTGAAATCAAAAGAATTTATTCAGTCTGCAAAAGCACTTGGCGCAAACCCGCTCCGCATTGTGATCCTACACGTTTGGCCAAACCTTGTAGGACCCGTCGTTGTCCAATGTTCATTCGCTATGGCTGGAACAATTATTTCAGAATCCTCACTAAGCTTCTTAGGGCTTGGTGCCCCACCGACAACACCTACATGGGGGGCACTACTTAATGCTGGTCGAAAGATTTTAATTGAAGCACCACATGTCAGTGTATTTCCTGGAGTTGCCATAGTTCTTCTCGTACTGGGCTTTAATCTATTCGGAGATGGCTTGCGAGACTATCTTGATCCTAAGAAAAACTAATGTTCTAATATAATTCTAAGATAAAGCGGAACGTTAGGTGGATATCATGGATACTCTCAAAAAAGTTGGCCAACTTCTTTTTATTGGTCTAAGCGGGACTTCTCTTACCTCTTCAGAAAAAAAATTTATCGTCGAAAATAATATCGGTGGCGTTGTTTTATTTGGTCGTAATATTTCAACACTTGAAGAACTTATCCAACTCACTACTGAGCTTCACTCTCTTAAAAATCAAAGACCCGATAAGTCTCCACTGTTTATTGGCATCGATATGGAAGGCGGAAGGGTTGCTCGTCTAAAAGACCCATTTACTATCTGGCCACCAATTAAAAAACTTGGAGAACTTGACTCTGCTTCAACGGCTTTTGAAATGGCTGAAAACATGGGGCAAGAACTCAAAGCGGCTGGAATTAACGTCAACTTTGCTCCTTGCGTGGATATTCTAACCAACCCAAAAAACGAAGTCATCGGCGATAGATCTATCGGAAGTGATCCTGAGCAGGTCGCAAAATTGTCTTCTGCTCTTGTCCGAGGGTATTTGAAATCAGGAATCATGGCTTGTCCAAAACACTTTCCTGGTCATGGCGATACTTTATTGGACAGTCACCACGATCTTCCTATCCAAGCCGATACCACTTTAGAAGTCTTAATGAACCGAGAAATGATTCCCTTCAAAAGAGCCCTGCGAGCGCGAGCTGAAATGTTGATGACGGCGCATATTCTATTTCCAAAGATTGATCCTAAATGGCCAGCAACTCTTTCTAAAGTTTTTATAACAGATATCCTAAGAAATGAATTTAGGTACAAAAACTTAATTGTGACCGATGACCTTGATATGAAAGCTCTTCGCAATAAATATTCCGTAGACGATATTGCAACCCAAGCTCTTAAGGCTGGCGCTAATATGCTTTTATATTGCAATGAACCCGAAAGTCACATGACAGGTCTTGAGGCCGTTCAGCGCGCAGTCACTGATAAAAGTATCCCTGAAGCAACAATAGATGAGTCCTACAATATGATCCTAAAGATCAAACAAACCAATTTCTCACAATTTGCGCCTATGAATTTGGCTGGCGCACAAAAGATTATTGGTAAAAATTCTCACAAAGAGATTGCACAAAATATAAAAAACGGCGTATTGCCAAAAAACCTCTCCCAAGACTCTTAGCAATCTGATAGGTCTCATCATCTATGAGACTTATAATTTTGGTTTTACTCTATTGCTTTACTGCACGCGCTGAGGACATAAAGATTTTGCCTGAAGACGTGGTCGAAAGCACACCCCTTGAATCTTTTAGTCAAAAGGCACACGGGTGGCCACAAAAGAGCGTGCCGCAAGAAGTGATCAACGTGCAGGGGTCCTCTCTATATGAGTCTTTAACCAAATACCCAAGTATCCAATCACAAGGTGAAACCTCAAGCGGCTCTCCCTCAATACGAATCAGAGGATCTGGTAGCGCGAGCAGAACTCTTATGCTGTTTGATGGAACATCAATCAACGCTCACGATGGACTAGGGTCAAACCCCCTACTTATTCCTTCAGAAATTATTGAGTCCGTAGACATTCTTAAAGGCCCCTCATCTTTGTTCTATGGCTCAGACGCTATAGGTGGTGCAATAAACTTAAAACCACGAAAATTTATTAGCCCAACGGTTCGCTTAGGATACGAATCTTTTAATAAGCCGTCTTTGATGTTGGGCGTTCCTCTTGTCCGAAAGCATGATAGCACAATTCAGGTCAGCGCTTACCTTGAAGACTCCGAAGGAAATTACAATTACGATGATCCAATCGCTGGAGCCACAAAACGGGAAAGCAACCAACGAAAGAAGCAGCGCTACACACTGATACAAGAAAAAAAGTTTAATTCGTCAGCTCTTTCAAGCCATTTTATCTATGGTAATGAAGCTGGATCTTCTCCAGGCCCTGTTCCTTATGATCCATCCAGTGTTGTTGACTTTGATCGGTCAGCGTTTTTAGGTGGAGTTCATTTCGCCCACTCTTTAAATTCAAAATGGAATGTGAACTTAAAGTCCAATATTTTGCAATCTTCAAATGAAAATTGGGAATCTGGTACCGCAACACTTTATAAGACACGAAAAATCCAAGGCTCTATTGCAGCTGACTACCAAATTAATGCTTACAATAATATCGAGGTATTTACTGATTTTACCAACGATAACTTCCGAAGCGATTTTGTTGGAGTGGATAATGTGCATGATTCAAGATTTGAACATGGTTTAATTTTTAGATCTCAGGTTTCAGATAATGAATTTTTATTAGCAGGCCTTAGGTATTTTCCTGATAGCAATAAAACTGTTAAAAACCTTTTACTCAAACAGGAGCATGAAACTTATTCTCTTTGGGCCAGCTACGCTGAAGGTTTGAAAATACCAGACTTCTCACAATTACATGCTAATGCACCTTATTTTATTGGAAATCCGAATTTAAAACCTGAGTCATCGGAGCAATTTGAACTCGGTGGCGAAACAAAATTTAAAAATATCGAAGTCAAACTTACAGGCTACTCAATTGAATATAAGGACTTTGTTCAGTACGTTTCTCCGCCGAGTCCTTATTCATTTGAGAATATAAACAATGTCACAAGTCACGGCGTTGAGCTTGAGGCTTCAGCGGACTTTAGCGTCTATCATGCGCTTTTTTCATATTCCATAATGAACACAGAAAATAGCCAAACGGGTGAAAGTCTTCTTTATGTTCCTACAAATCAGGCGTATTTGCTTTTGGGGATGCAGTTTGTAGTTTTTGTCATTGAGCTTCACAATACTTACTGGAGCCAATATAGGCTCTCTAACGCGCGTGACTCAAGCGGATGGCTCACGACAGATCTTACCTTAAGGACATCTGGATTTAATGATTGGAATTTTAGAATGGGTGTTTTAAATTTATTGGGCAAGGAGCGTGAATTAACTGATGGCTACCCTGAACCCAAACAACAGTATTTCGTTTTTATGGAAAAATCTTTTTAAGGTTTTTTTCGTTGTTACGGTCCTTTCTTTTCATGCCGATGCTAGCGATGTTCGGATTGTTAGTTTAAATCCAGCTTTGACAGAAATTCTTTTTGATCTCGGTTTAGAAGAAAAAATTGTTGGTACTTCAAGCTTTTCAAACTATCCAGTCCAAGCTAAAAAAATTCCCACTGTGGGCTCTTATATAAAGCCATCTATTGAAAAAATACTTCGTCTACGACCGACTCATGTTTTAGTTTTTAAAGAGGGTGATCCCACGATTGAAGAATCCCTTAAGCGCGCAAAGGTGAATTATATTCTCTATGATTCAAGAACACTAACGGACTTTAAAAATACAGTAGCATCCGTTGCAAAGCTCTTTGATGTCGAAAAAAAAGCCGCAGCCCTACTCAATGACTGGAATAAACAATGGTCCTTGGTTGAATCCATGCCGAAGCTAAATAAGCGCACTATGATCCAAGTCGACCACAACCCAATTTTTATCGCTGGCAAGGATACATTTATTTCTGAGGCATTTTTAAAGTGTGGCTTAACAAATGTTTTTTCAAATGTAACTGGTTATAAGAAAGTCCAAATGGAAGCTATTCTTAATAGAAAGCCAAGCGCCATTATAATTACGGGGCACCCTAAGCAGTTCAATGATTTTGAAAGCATTCGAGAGTATTGGGTTAAAAACCCGATTACGAAAAATGCCCTTATTGTGAAAGCAAAATCGGATTCGGTGAGCCGTCTTTCAACAAGATTGCCTTCGGCGATCATGGAAGTCTGCGCACAAATGAGAAATCAATGACCATCGCCTTTGTTATTTTAAATATCATTTTAATTTTTCTCTCTCTTGCCACTGGAGCAGGAGAAGTTTCATTCCATGAGCTTTTCTCATTTTTGGGAACAGATTCAGACTCGACAATTAACTACATTCTTAGTGATCTTCGGTTTCCACGAACGATGGCCTTAGTATTTATCGGGCTTTCTTTGGGCTACTCAGGGGTCATTCTACAAACTCTATTGGATAACCCACTGTCTGAACCCTATACTCTCGGCTTAAGCGGCGGCGCAACCCTTGGTGCCGTTGCAGCTCTTTTGTTTGGCATTGAACCCGTTTGGCTCTCTCTTCCTTTAGGATCTGTCATTGGTTGTATTCTAGTAACGTTATTTGTTTTAGGTTTCTCAACTCGCAGCAGGCTCTGGAAGTCTGATTCCATAATTTTAATTGGTGTTATGATTTCACTCTTTTGCGGAGCCTTTGTGACTCTTATAATCTCTCTACTTGAACCATCAAAAATGCAACTTGCGATCTTTTGGATGATGGGGCAAGTGGGATCTCCTAGAGATCACTGGTGGGGCTTTTTATCAATCTTGTTTGTAGCATGTTTTGCTATTGGACTAATTAAACACATACATCTTGATCGTTTCTTATTGGGCGAAGAAACTGCAATAAACCTTGGAACAAATACTCAAAAATATCGCCTGTTATTTATTGTATTGGTTTGTCTTCTGACAGCAATGAGCGTTTCTATTGCGGGGCTAGTAGGATTTGTGGGATTGGTTGCGCCTCATATCTCATACTTAATATTAAAAACAAGACGTCACACGAAAACTTTAGTTTTGTCTCCACTTATTGGGTCAGTTTTATTTTTAACAGCGGATATCTCATCGCGCATGATGAGTACAGATATAGAAATTCCCGCTGGGAGCCTTATGGCGCTTCTAGGTGCGCCACTCTTAATTTGGTTTTTAACTAAAAGGTTTTCAACCTCACGAAAACGCAGCGAGGTCCTATGAAGTTTACAAACCTTGATGTGGGATTTGAATTTCCGATTTTAAAAAATCTTAATGGCACACTTACTGGTGGGATTACCTTTCTTCTTGGACCGAACGGAAGTGGTAAAACTACTCTTTTAAAAACTCTCAGTGAAATTATTGAGCCTCTAGACGGAGAAATTATATCAGACTCTGATGTGATCTTTTTAACAACTGATCCTAAAATTCAGGACGGCATTACTGGAAATGATTTACTTGATCTTTACCAAACCAAAAATTCAAAATGGGATACCAAAAATCTTCTTGAGTATATGGACGCCAAAAAACTTCTTTCTGTTCCCTTTGAGAGGCTATCTTCAGGAGAGCGCCAGCGTGTACTCGTCTGCGCCGTTCTTTTAAACAAAGCTCCCTTGGCGATTATGGATGAGCCCTTAAGTCATCTTGATTGGAATTACTCACTTAAGTTAAAAAAGGTAATTATTGCGCAATCAAAGTTAGGTCGAAAGTTTTTTATTTCCAATCATGATTTAAATTGGGCGCTTAGTTTTACTGACGACAGTCTACAGACTCAGACTTGGGTCTTGCACAACCAATCTATATTTCTCAAAGGCTCGACCGAATCCGTATTGGGTGATATAAAATTACAGGACGTATTTAAGGTGAAAATCGAAATTATTGATTCCAAAAAAAAGCTAGTATCTTTTTCTGAATTATAAACTTGTGGGTGAGAATGGGCGAAAGAAAAAAAATGTCCAAAGCAAGAGTGCTTGCATTGACTGTCTCTGTTGCACTTCATGGTGCAGTCTTTTATTATTTAGGAAGCATGGCACTTGACTATGCTCTTCCCGAAGGCCAAGTGACTTCCTATGAAATGGATTTTAGCAAAGGACATCAGCTTGAAACGACAGAAGTTGATGTGATTGAATCCAAAGAACCTACGCCACCGACGCCACCACCAGTGCCCATCGCCAAAGCGAAACCGAAACCTGCTCCAACGCCTGAGTCACCACCAAAAACATTACCACCAAAAGAAGTTGTGGATGAGCCTATCGCAGACGACCAGGGTACAATGCCAGTTGC
>CAYXYF010000008.1:0-5202 GCA_964469265.1 uncultured Bdellovibrionales bacterium | reverse complement strand
CAACCACCTTCGGGACAGGGGGTTTCTGATCAACCCTTCGGAACTCCGACAGGCGTTCAGTCCGATACTGTCTTAATACCTTACGGAAGCAACCGCCCCATCACCTACCCACATATGGCAAGGCTGAGGAGAATGGAAGGAACTTGCATTGTCCATTATACAGTTTCTGCAGAAGGTAGCGTGATAGATATAAAAGTCGTTCAGAGTGCTGGTTACTCTGCGCTTGATGCCGCTGCGGTTAGTACAATTAAATATTGGAAATTTAAACCCACTGGGCGCGAGGGTGTTTATGAAAGACCTGTGAGATTTCAACTCACGGGGAACCCAAAAGAGGCTCCCGCTAAATTACGTCGAACGAATTAGTCTTGGAAAAGTTCTTCAGCAGTTTTAGTTGTACCGTGGTTACGGTTTTTTGCTTTTCTTTTTTGACCCATCTTTGTGTTACGTCTTTTTCTGATCAACTCAAGTTTTTTAGTTTTAGATGCCATTTTAAACGTCCTTCTGTTTAAGATTTTCGATCTGATCAAAAACACCGCTCAGTGCCGCAATGCAAAGATGATCGAAAAGATTATGAAGATCTATCAAAAGTAGATACGCAGGTCAACTGAATGACCGTATTCTTGAGCCTCAGACACACTTTTTTCATAGGTATAGCCTAAACCGAGGCGGGGACCATTCCATCCAAGCCCTAAAGTCCAATAATTTTCATTACTTGGACCATCAACACGGAACCCGATTCGCAGAGGAATTTGACTTGCAAAGGTGTGTTCTATTCCAAGCATCACGGCTCCGTCATCAGTCGGGTTGTCTTCAATTTGGTGAGTGTAATCTAAACTGAAACGGAAAAAATCTTTAACAAGATAGTTTAAACCCAGTTCTACTCCACGTTTTAAGAAAGGTAAGTCGGTAGAAAGAAGATTCGTAAAGACCAATCCCACTCCCCAGTCTTTGTGAGGAACATACAGAAGCCCTAAGCGAACATCCCACTCGCTATCTTTTGCGCCGTTTTCAGGTTCAAAAGAATATCTGGCTCCATCGATTCCGAAGGCTAAGTTTTTCAAAACCATTTGAGCACTGCTTAGGTGATACTCTTCTCGCACGCCATAAGCCGCAGCGTTGATATCTCGAGTTTTAAGGTAAGTTACTGCTAGAGGAAACATTGCTCCCGCTTGATTTTCAGAAGCATGAAACAAAACGTTTCTAGTGGATCCGCCCTCAACTGTTCCGAAATCCCGATAGGTCGAAGCTAAATTGTATCCTCTTACAAATGCAAACGAGGCGGGGTTGAGCAAACCGACCTCACTTGCATTAACTGCCGCGCGACCAGCGCCCCCCATGGACTGAGAGATTCCGCCGTAGAATGGAATCGAGGCATTTGAATTAGGAGCAAACAATAAGCTTGCTCCTAAAACCAAAATGCATCTCGTCCATCGCGCTGGTATCCGAAAGTGGAATCGATTCATTAGGATCCACACATATCACAGGACTCAGGATTTTCAAGAGAACAAGCTTGTTGTGCCGCTAGAAACTCAGCCTCAGTCATAGATGCTCTCCGCTCTAAAAGGTTTTGCTCGCGCGGTGAAAGTGGCGGTTCATCTTTAAACGTAGCGGCCTGTTGTGCCTTTGCTGCTAGTGCCTCCATAGCTGGAGCTGGCGTCATCGCAACGTCGGCAGGTTTTGCCTCTTGATCGACCGTGAACTTAATTGCATCAGCGGCTGGTCTTGATCGGAGGTAATACATACCTGTCTTTAGACCTCTCTTCCATGCGTGAAAGTGCATTGAGGTTAGCTTTGCAAAAGTTGGTTGCTCCATAAACACGTTTAAGCTTTGGCTTTGATCAATGTATGCACCGCGATCAGCCGCCATATCTAAAATAACTTTTTGTTTGATTTCCCAAGCCGTTTTGTAAATAGCTTTTAACTCATCTGGAATTTCAGAAATACGCTGAACCGAACCATTGTGACTAATGATTTTATTTTTTAAAGTAGGATTCCAAATACCAAGTTCGATTAAATCTCTCATTAAATGTTTATTTACAACGGCAAACTCACCCGCAAGAACTCTTCTTGTGTAGATGTTAGAAGTGTAGGGCTCGAAGCATTCGTTGTTTCCAAGAATTTGAGAAGTCGATGCTGTTGGCATCGGAGCTACTAGAAGTGAGTTTCTCACGCCATGCTCTTTAATCTTTGCACGAAGCTTCTTCCAATCCCAACGCTCTGACGGAGTCACATTCCACATGTCAGGCTGTAAAATTCCTTTTGAAACTGGCGAGCCTTCATATGTTTCATAAGGCCCAAGCTTTTGAGCAATCTCATTTGAAGCGCTTAATGCTGCAAAATAAATTGTTTCAAAGATTTCTGAGTTGAGCTTTGCGGCCTCTTCAGAATCAAAAGCAAGTCTTAGTAAGATAAACGTATCCGCAAGACCTTGCACGCCAAGACCAATTGGTCTATGTCGCAAGTTCGAACGCCTTGCCTCCTCAACAGGATAGTAGTTTAGATCAATGATCTTATTTAGGTTCTTTGTTGCAACTCGTGTTACTTCAAAAAGCTTTTGGTGATCAAACTCGCCGTCTTTTACAAATTTCGGAAGAGCTAAAGATGCTAAATTACAAACAGCAATTTCATCGGGAGCAGTATACTCCATGATCTCGGTACAAAGGTTTGATGATTTAATTGTACCAAGGTTTTGTTGGTTTGATTTGCTGTTTGCTGCATCCTTATAAAGCATATAAGGGGTTCCAGTCTCTGTTTGTGATTCTAAAATTTTAAACCAAAGCTCTTGAGCTTTAATTGTTTTTCGCGCGCGGCCTTCTTTTTCATAACGAGTGTATAGAGCTTCAAACTCGGCGCCCCAACAATCAGATAATCCAGGAGCTTCATTCGGGCAGAACAACGACCATGTCCCGTTCTCTTCGACTCTCTTCATAAATAAATCTGGCGTCCAAAGCGCAAAGAATAAATCTCTTGCTCGAGATTCTTCTTTACCATGGTTCTTTTTTAAATCTAAGAATTCAAAGACATCTGCGTGCCAAGGCTCAAGGTAAATTGCAAAGGCGCCCTTACGTTTACCGCCACCCTGATCAACATATCTTGCAGTATCGTTAAATACTTTAAGCATCGGAACAATACCATTTGATGTTCCGTTTGTTCCCTTAATATAACTACCTTGCGCTCTTATATTGTGAATCGCAAGACCGATACCGCCTGCAGACTGAGAAATCACAGCGCAGTTTTTAATTGTATCGTAAATTCCACCGATGGAGTCTTCCTTCATTGTTAAGAGGAAGCAAGAAGACATTTGAGCCTTCGGAGTTCCCGCATTAAATAAAGTCGGAGTCGCGTGAGTGAACCACTTTTGAGAAAGCAGGTTATATGTTTCAATTGCAGCCTCAATGTCAGCTCCATGAATACCGACGGACACTCTCATCAACATATGTTGAGGGCGCTCTGCAACCTTACCGTTTAATTTTAGAAGGTATGCTCTTTCTAAAGTTTTAAAACCAAAATAATCATAATCAAAATCTCTGTCGTAGATAATCGCAGAGTCTAACTTCTCTGCATTATCCATTACGATCTTATATACTTCATCCGAAATAAGCGGCGCCTTATCTCCATTTTTAGGATCGATATAGTTATAAAGATCCTCAATGACTTGAGAAAAGGTCTTCTTTGTATTTTTATGAAGGTTAGAAACCGCAACTCTTGCCGCCAAGATCGCATAGTCAGGGTGTTTTGTTGTTAGATAAGCTGAGGTCTCTGCTGCAAGATTATCTAGCTCAACCGTGGTTACCCCGTCGTAAACTCCGTTGACGACCTTCATCGCAACTTCAGTGGCGTCAACAAAGTTTGCATCCAAACCATAACAAAGTTTTTTAATTCGCGACGTAATCTTGTCAAACTTAACTGCTTCTTTTCTTCCGTCTCTTTTAATTACTATCATCTTAAAACTCCGCCTCTAGTGTAAATACTTGGTCTGCCTTATCGTTCATGACGCCCGCCTTTTGGTATTCGCCAACTCTTTTCTCAAAGAAATTGGTTTTTCCTTGGAGGGAAATTAACTCCATCCAATCAAATGGGTTTTTGGTGTTATAAATTTTACTGTAGCCCAATTCGACCAAGAGACGATCCGCTACGAACTCAATATATTGAGACATCATATCAGAGTTCATGCCGATGAGATTTACTGGCAAAGCATCGCAGATGAATTCTTTTTCAATTTTTACTGCATCACTAATAATATCGTGGATCGTTTGCTCTGAAAGTTTGTTTTTGAGCATACGGTAAAGCAGACAAGCAAAGTCACAGTGAAGCCCCTCATCTCTTGATATAAGTTCGTTTGAGAAAGTCAAACCTGGCATTAAGCCTCTTTTCTTTAACCAAAAGATAGAGCAGAAACTTCCAGAGAAGAAAATTCCTTCAACCGCCGCAAACGCCACCAGTCTTTCAGCAAAAGAGTCTGTGTTATTGATCCACTTTAACGCCCAGTCTGCTTTCTTTTTTACCGCAGGTACGGTGTCGATTGCGTTAAAGAGTTTATCTTTCATCACAGGATCTTTTATGTATTGATCAATTAGAAGTGAGTATGTTTCCGAGTGTATGTTTTCCATTGCGATTTGGAAACCGTAGAAACATCTGGCCTCTGGAATTTGAACTTCATTTGAAAATCTCACCGCAAGGTTTTCGTTTACGATCCCATCACTTGCTGCAAAGAACGCCAACACATGAGAAATAAAATGGCGCTCGTTATCGCTTAGTTTTTCCCAGTCAACGTTGTCGTGACTAAGGTCAATTTCTTCTGCTGTCCAAAAAGACGCTTCTGCCTTCTTATACATTTCCCAAACTTCCTTGTGTTTAATTGGGAATAAGACAAAGCGGCTTTTGTTTTCTTCTAACAGGAACTCTTTTTGTAAATTCATTTCGCTACCTTCACTCGTTGAAAGTTAAATTGTTTATAGATTTGTAAGATTTAATGATTGATTACAAATAACGATCATCTAAACCCCTCTAGAATCGTCGAAATCAATCAAATCACGAATGAACGAATTTGCAATAGGGTTTTATAAAAGACAATTAAAAAGCAGGTTTGAAAATTAAGCACCACTACCGCTAGATTTTTTTGCAATTTACTAAGCCTTATAATCATTGCGAATTTTGAAAACCGAATTTAAACATGTTCTATTTTTAGGCAGAAAATTTTTA
>CAYXYF010000007.1:41041-86136 GCA_964469265.1 uncultured Bdellovibrionales bacterium | reverse complement strand
CGTACTCCGTTTGTGGTGGTTTCAAAGATTTTTTGACCATAAGGATGATTGGGCCTACCAAAATGATCAAAATCAAATAGTTTATGAAAGCTATTGATGAATTTATCCGTAGTGGCCCCTTCGTGTCTTGCAGAGTAGGGAATCTCTACGGCCACGGCATAGTTTTTTGAAATGACCTTTCCGTATTCGATAAATATCGTGGTTTGTTCGTAGTCAGCAGTAAAAGTTAAATCCTTCTGCGTTTTTAAATTTTTAAAATTTGCGGGGGCTGCCCAGTGGTTGGTATTTGGAAGGTCCACATCAAGCCAGCTTTTCGAAGACCACCCTGGCGTCTCACCCGAAGGCAGGCTGTGTTGAATGGCAATGGGATGTGTTGGCCGAGTGGCAAGAGAATTGGCCATGGCATCGGGCGCACTAAAAATAAAAAGAAGTATCAAAAGCATAGTAACTAGCATAATGAATGCTAGATTTTCGAGTCAATCAATGTGTCGTCTAGTTTCCAAATAACCCAGCACAAGTTTGTGCCAACCGAAAGTGATCGGTATCGACCTCGATAATATTGGAGTGGTTCGTCATCCAGCGCTGGGGAGTGGTTTCTTGTGAGGTTTCACCAGAAATAATAAGTCTAGATATATCTGATTCTGAAGCTATATTTCGGACAATATCTCGTACGTCGTACTTTGCATACAGCTCAGTCTCGCGATAGGTGTTGATTCTTTTAACGATGGAGTTATGAAGGTGAATAACTTCCGCCACTCTAATCTCAGTGCTGAGTTCGTTTTGGCTAGGAATTTCGGTCAAAAAGAGGTTGGCAGCCTCTGCGCGGGATATAATAGGTTCAATTGCAACGGGGTCGGCGTGCTGTATGATCTTCTGATAGAGTTTGCGATGAGGGGGCTCATAACGAGGAAGGTATGATTTTACCACTGCAAGATTATAAGAGTGCATGCTTCGAGCTAAGGTTTCACGATCAATGCTTGAGGACAGCTCTTTTAATATATGGCGATAATCGATAAGTGCCATTTGAATTTCAAGCCGCGAAAGCTCAAGCTCTTGTCGAGCGAGTTCGTCATTAGAAAATTGCTTTGAGTTTTCTATAAAAGTATCAATCCGCTCATGTAGGGTGTTTAATTCGGCGTTTTGGATTTCTGCCTGCGCATAGCTGTGGAAAGAAAAGATAAGAGTTAACACTACTAAAAGAGGACTTTTTGCCATCGGTGATTCCTTGCTATGCCTGGGGTTGGAGAATAAAGAAATAGCAATATCTATGCCGATATTTCATATCTCAGATGAGACATGCAGCTGGTCTTATTAGCTTTTCGAAAAATTCCTGAAGTCCTTACAATCTAGTCTATTATTTCAACAGTGTTGTTCTATCTGCCAAGTTGGGCAACGGCAGGCTTTCGAACAACTTCTTGCGATTGTTGAGATCTTGGAACAAGAAAGTTCATGACTGCAAAGACAAGAATAATAAAAAATAAATACTTCAAACACTCACTCCTACATTCATTCTAAACGGGCCGACTTTTTGTCGAGCTATCTACTAAGGCAATATGGATGCCAAGCCTCAACGTGAATAAAAATGGGTTTCAGAGTTTTCGCAAAGGCTTTTGCGCCGAGATTTGTTAGTGATTTTGTATTCTGTTCAAAGCGAATTCCTAGACGAAGGAATGTTTTTGAATGCGACCTAGGTCTTGAACAACAGTTTTTTGTGCTCAACCTTGTGCTGGGGTGGCTTAATTGATGATGGAAAATAAATAACCAAGGATGGTCCAACGATGAAAAAATTAATTATTCTTTCTACATTTGTCATGGCTGTGTTCATGTATATTGGAACAGCAATAGCGGATAAGGAAGTCAGCTATATTGTAAGACTTAAAGAAAATGTCGATGTCACTAAGGCGTTTTCAGTACGCCCACTGAGCAATGCAAAAGTTGAAGCTTTAATCCCTGATATGAATATCTATAAAGTCACAGTAGTCAAATCTCGTGTGGATGCACTTCAATTGCTTCGCTCACTAGATACAGTAAAATACGCGCAAGAAGATCACCCTGTTCAACTCAGAGAAGTTGCACCCAATGATCCGGATTTCAGCAAACAATGGAACCTAAAGAATATAGAAACAGGAGCGGACATTAAAGCCACTGAAGCTTGGTCTTTAGGAACAAAGGGCACAAACATTGACGGTAAAGACGTTGTTGTTGCAGTTGTTGATGGATCTATAGAAACAACCCATAAGGATCTTGTTGAAAATATGTGGATCAACAAAGATGAAATTCCTGCAAATGGAATCGATGACGATGGGAATGGTTATATCGATGACATTTATGGATGGAATCCTAAGAACAACACTGGAAATCTAGGAACTGGAGATTACCACGCAACTCACGTCGGTGGAATTATCAGTGCAAAATCAAACAATGGTCTTCAGGTTGCTGGTGTAAACTGGAACGTAAAGCTTATGTCAATTAATGGTGCTTCAGGCTCTACCTCAACGGTACTTGCAGCATACGGTTATGTTTTAAAGCAAAAAAGAATTTATATTGAGTCCAATGGCGAGCGCGGTGCAAACGTTGTTGCAACAAACTCAAGCTTCGGAGTAGACAGAGCAAACTGCACATCAGGTAGCTTCCCTGCATGGAACGATATTTATGAAGAAATGGGTCAGGCTGGCATCCTTTCAGCTGCAGCAACTGCAAACAGAGCATGGGACATTGACGTGGTCGGTGATGTACCAACGGGTTGTAACAGTGAATATATCTTCTCTGTTACGAACACTGATAGAAATGACAAAATTTATGCGAGTGCAGGTTGGGGATCTACAAAAATTGATATCGGTGCTCCAGGAACAAACATTCTTTCTCTCGGAACGAATAACTCCGTAAGAACATTGACTGGAACATCAATGGCGACTCCGCACATTGCAGGTGCCGTAGCATACCTTCACACAGTTGCTTCTCCGCAATTGGCTGAGGTGATCAGAGATAATCCAGCTCAAGGCGCTCAAATTGTTAAGAGCATCATTATGGAAACTTCTGATCCAATCTCTGATCTCCAAGGAAAGACTGTATCTGGAGGCAGATTAAATTTAGCGGCTGCAGCTAAAAAAGCTTACGAGTATGCAGGGCCAAACCAAACTAAAAAATAATTGAAAGCTTTCGAGCTTAAAATGAAAAAAGCCGATCTTTTAAGGTCGGCTTTTTTATTGCTTAAGCCGCTTGTTTTTTGCGAACGTATTCTTGCTTCATCCAGTTTCGGACTTGCTTTCTGATAATATCTCCAGCACCGACGAATACAAACTCACATTTATATAGATTTGAGTTTTGAATTTTATTGGATTTAAAACATCTTCCGATCACTTCCGCCTGTTTCTCTGTTTTAAAAACAGGTGAATAGAAGGTCACAAACTCTCCCGGCAGATACGGACGATTACACTTTAAAACGAGCCCAAACTCACTGATATCTTCGATGACAAAGTTATATGCCACGTTCACGGGTTGTAGAGTAGGCATGGAGTAAAGCTCTTTTGTATAAGCACCATCTTTAGATATTAAAAGTGAAAATCTCTGTCTGAAGTTGGGCGCATCCACGGGTTTTAAAAGATAGTCCAAAAATAAACCTGAGATGGTCATCTTGCGGACATAATCAATATCTTCATTGTAACTTAAGAGCACGAGCTGAACATTCTTGTTTGCCTCTAGAGTAATTCTTTTCCTAAAGTCTTCGACAAACTTAGATGGTGATCCTGTCACTTGGACGGACTCGATAAATACAAAATCGTAGGGTTCTTCATTCAGTGCTTTAAAAACATGATCAAGAGGGCCAGCGGTTTTTCCTGCTGGGACTTCTTCTTCGGTCAGTGGTGGAGGCATAATAAAGCAATGCACTTCTTCTGATTGATAAGAAGCATCCTTATCTTCGGTTCCAGCCAATCCTAGGGCCTCGGTCATTGCCTTTAAATTGGCTTCGTCTTTGTCTAAAAGTAAGACTTTAGCCATCGTGCTACCTCTTTAGTCTTTTCGACAGGCCCTTGGTAATTCTTAACATCACCTAAGGGCTAGATTTATTTAAGTCTATGGTATCGGTTTCTGACGAAGAATGTTGTTAAAGTGTTGCAAAGTGAGACACGTCTAGCTTCTTTATAGATGAGTGCAAAAAACGTTACTGGGTCAGCGAAGTCGCGTATTTTTTAGATCAAAAGAGATTAAAGCCATCTCTGTATGGCACCGTCATTGCCTATATCTATTGTAGGAGAACGATTATGAAAAAATTATTGATAGCCTTAGTGGTGGTTTTTGTAGGTCTTAACCTTGTTGCATGTGCAGAGAAGAAAGACAACAGCACGCGCCTTACTCGAGGTACAAATAATAGTGGGGTAAACAGTACTGTTTACGGTTGGAACTTATTAAATACTCCTCAGTATCAAGAAGTTGTTCTGGACTCTCAGAACCAGAATCCTGCTTCAGTGGGTAGTGCATTTATGGGTGCTAATAAAAACTACTTTTTAAATAGTATTATTATGAGGCTTCGGTTTGTTGGAAATCAATTAGATCCAAACACTACTTATGTTGGATTAAGATTTTACGAACATCCTTCTTCGCCGCCAGATGCCTATTTACTAGGACCGCAAAGTGAAGGTATCACCGCAATTTACGGATCACGAAATGGTGACGAAATTTCAGTTGTTTTTGAAGACGGTGGTGCAGTAGCTATCCACGGAAGAATCTATGGACAGAACTTTGTAGGACAAGTCACTTTCGACGGAGCTAATTACCTCGGAAGTTTCAGTGTGCCTGTTCAGTACTCTATTGTTTCCAACTGATCAAATTTCCCTGAAATCAATTAGACATCCCTATAAATTAGGCCTACATTTAAAAAATGGGGCTTAATTTTTATAATTCCATATCCAAATCCATATCTGATCAAAACTTAAGGACGGTCTTAGCGGGTGACTCAGCGTTGGATTTTATGCGTCTTGAAATTCCTAACCTCGACGCTGCCAACCGATTTATAAAGTCCTACGGATTTGATACTTCAAATCCCGATGACTTAGAAGAACTCTGGGGTATGCATCGGCGATCGGTATCGATTTTAAGAGAACACCTCACAGAAGCCCACGAAAAAATCCCAGATGAACTTGCTGACCCCTCCCTCCTGGGAGAGCCTGGAAACCTTCTTGTCGTTGCAAGTGATGTTTCGGAATTTGAGACAGAAGAAATTTCCAAACAACAATGGGCCTGTGCGATTCTTAAGATCATGCACGCTTATGCTCACGTTAAAAATGATTTGTTTAGTCAGTTCTCCCACGAAATCCAAGATCAGGTGTTAAAAAGATATCGCGGGCATTTCTTAGAAGATCCTGCTTTAGGGGTAAGGCTTGGCAAGGGTGACTCTTCAATTAGTTTGTATAAGTTTGAGGTTAAGCCGTTTAAGAGAACTTCAAGCAGTGTGATTAAACTTCTGTCAAAGAAGCAAGCTGTTGCGATTAATTTATTAGACCGCCTAGGTATTCGTATCGTAACCAAAAATATTTATGATTCTTTCCGTGTTATTGATTTTTTATTAAGAGAAAATATTGTTAGTTTTCCAAACGTCATGCCTGAGCAATCTCACAATAACTTATACCCATTAAATTTATTGTTAGAAGTCATGGAAGAGGTGAGTGCAGATGCAGACATCAGCACACTTCTGAAAGAAAAGTTAAATGAGAATGAAGCCCGCGCAGAGTTTAAGGTTAAAGAAAATGCTTTTTCAGCCTCAGATTATCGTTTTATGAAATTCATCTCACGACAACTCATTGAAGTGGATCTGGGCGGAAAACAAATTCGGTTCTTTTTTCCGTATGAAGTACAAGTATTAGATTATGAAAGCTATATCGGAAATCTGTCTGGAGCGCAGGCTCACGACCAATATAAAAAACGACAAAAGGATGCCGCACGTTTGAGGTTATTTGGAAAATGATTTTACTTCGATTCTTAGGTTTTATTGCCGCCCTGACAGCTGGTCTCACAACAATCTTTTTTGCTGGCATTGTTATGCTGCTTGTTTTTACTGGTCTAAAATCGCAGGTGGATAGAGCCATCTATATTTGGGCGCGCATCGTCTTATTTTTAAGCCGCACAGAAATACATGGAAAGGGAAACGAGAACGAGCCTGCCGAGCCCTGCCTATTTGTTTTCAACCATATCAGCTTAATGGATATTCCTATCGTACTTTCATACGTTAAAAAATCCATTCGCTTTGGTGCTAAAAAAGAGCTATTTAAAATTCCAATTTTTGGTCAAGCCATGTCCTTAGCGGGCGTGCTAAAAATTAATCGTGGCAATCGTGATGATGCGATTTCAACATTGAAGAAAGCCCACGGACGCATGAGTAAAACAGGCCAATCCTTTATCCTCGCTGCTGAAGGGACGCGCCAATCTAAAAACGAGCTTGGCGAGTTTAAGAGTGGCCCATTTGTTTTAGGGATAGACTCAGAGTGTCCTATCGTCCCTGTGGTTATATATGGCGCTTACGACGTTATGCCGAAGAAGGATCTTTATTTTAGATTAGAAAATAGGCACCCCGTTTATATCGAAATTCTACCGCCGATTGAAACAAAAAATTATACATTTGATCAGCGCCATGAATTAAAAAAACTGGTTAGAAATCAAATGGCTGAGTCGTTTAACAGATTAAAAAGCCTTGAGAAGTCCGACTAAACCGTGATACGCCTTAAGAATGAGGTTTTTCGTCCTATCCATTAGTTTTTGTGCTCTTTTTATGAGCATCTTTGGAAGCGTGCGTTCGTACGCGAACAAAGAGGATTTTCAAAGAAAAGAACTCATCGGCAACCTTTCGATTTCTGATATCCTCATCCAACCTCGAATTATTTCAACAGAAGGTCAAACCAACAACTTTGAATTAGACCGAAGTTATTTTTTCTTTTCTTGGAAGATGGGTGGTGATCTTTCTGCGCACTTTGGGATTGGACAAAATAGTTTAATTAATCACAATATGAGACTGCGCCGTGATTCAACGGATCCCACCATGATCGCAGGTTATGACGACATCGGATTTTTCGAAGCCTACGGTCAATTTGATTCGCGCTATGGAACCGTAAAGGCTGGGGTAATTCCTTTGCGATTCGGTTGGGAAGGGAACCGCCGAGAGTCCGAATGGGTTTTTCCTCGAACTCTGTTCTATGGTGGCGAGGACACCTCATATCAAACTCAAAACTTTGGTTTAAGAGACTACGGTATTTCATACTTTGTTTCTCACAACTACTTTTATACTCAGGCTGCAATTCATAACGGTGAAAATGGACCTGATAAAGACGGAAAGATCTGGCATACAGGTGTGGTCGGTTGGAAGAATAACTCTGGCATAGAGGCCGCCATCTCGATGTCCAACGGAAACTACCAATCGCAGAGCAACACGGATCCAGAGTTTGAATACACTTATGCAAATATGTTTGTATCATTTGAGTATCGTAGGCTCAGCGTTTTGCTGGAAGGATTTGTTGGGCGTGAACAGAAAAGCTTTGAACAAACTCCAGGCGAAGAGTTAAAGAAAGCATTTTGGAATTGGCACGTAGATGTTGGCCATCCGATCACAAAAGGTCTTATGGGATACGCAAGGTATGAAGAGTACGATCCAGACTCTTTGGTTCACGGCGATCGCGTATTTAGATATATCGTTGGACTTGGACTTTCTAATGAGCTTCAAACTTCTAATCTTTATTTGTGGGCAATCAAAAATAGAGAAGACGGAGTTTCAATTAATGATGATCAATACTTGCTGGTATGGAAAGTCCGATCATTATCAATTTTCTAGAAAACGAACTTAAAAGGAAAAGGTATGGATATTAAAACAGTCGGAGTTGTCGGAGCCGGTCAAATGGGTAACGGTATTGCGCAAGTCGCAGCAAGTATCGGGCTTAATGTTATTATGTACGATATTTCTGAGGCTGCTTTAGAAAAGGGATTAACTACGATCTCAAAAAGTTGTGATCGCTTTGTCAAAAAAGAAACAATGACAGAGGCGGATAAGAAACAACTTCTGGATCGCATTAAAACATCTACTAAGATGGCTGATTTTAAAAGCTGTCAATTCGTGATTGAAGCCGCGACGGAGAATCTTGATCTTAAATTAAAGATCTTTAACGAGCTTGATAAAGCAACCTCACCAGAGACGATATTATGTTCTAATACATCTTCTATCTCCATTACGAAAATTGCGTCGGCAACTTCAAAACCACAAAACGTTGCAGGTATGCATTTTATGAATCCTGTGCCGCTCATGAAACTGGTTGAAGGAATTAAAGGATTACAAACCTCTGATGAAACGTTTCAAATAACAAGAAATCTTGCTGAAAAAATGGGGAAAACTTTTGTTGAATCCCGTGATATGCCAGGATTTATTGTAAACCGAATTTTGATGCCAATGATTAACGAAGCAGTTTACGCCTTGTATGAGGGCATTGCCGATGCAGAATCCATTGACTCTGCAATGAAGTTAGGAACAAACCAACCCATGGGCCCTCTCACCCTTGCAGACTTTATCGGATTAGATACGTGTCTTGCAATTATGGAAGTTCTTCATACGGAGCTTGGTGATACAAAATACCGGCCGTGTCCGTTACTGAAAAAATACGTTGAAGCTGGCTGGCTTGGTAAAAAATCAGGACGCGGTTTTTATAACTATAATTCAATGTAAGAAGAGGCATTCTATGAGCCAAAATTTAATTATCGAAAAAAAAGACAAAGTGACTATCGTTACCCTCAATCGCCCCGAGGCTTTGAACGCATTAAATTCGTCAGTCCTCAATGATTTAGATAACTATTTTAAACAGGTTGCAGAAGATCGAAGCGTACGAGTTATTATTCTTACTGGTAACGGAGAGAAAGCCTTTGTTGCAGGCGCAGACTTAAAAGAGATCAACACATTGGATGCTCCGGCAGCACAGGAGTTTGCAAAGAAAGGCCAAAATGTTTTCTCTCGAATAGAGAGTTTACCTCAGGTTGTAATCGGAGCCATCAATGGTTTTGCCTTAGGTGGTGGATTAGAACTAGCGCTTTCCTGTGATTTCTTAATTGCAAGTCCTAGGGCAAAGTTTGGACTTCCAGAAGTGGGTTTAGGATTGCTTCCAGGTTTTGGTGGAACGCAAAGGCTCTCAAGGCTTGTTGGCCTCAATAAAGCTCGCGAGCTTATTTTTTCAGGTCAACATATTGATGCCCAAGAAGCCCTTTCTATAGGGCTTATTAACAAGGTCAGCGACAATTTAATAGATACTGCGTTGGAGTCTGCAAATAAGATTTTAAAAAATGGTCCTCTTGCTATTGCTCATGCAAAGAAGTCAATTAATAGCGGTTTTGATTTAACCCTTACCGATGGTTTAAAAATTGAAGCTCAAGAATTTTCTAACTTATTTAAAACGCCCGAGCATAAAGAAGGCATCGGAGCCTTCTTAGAAAAGCGAAAACCGAATTTTTCATAAAGTAGGAAAAGATGTCATATAAGCCGACGAACAATATTCGAATAATAACCGCAGCATCGCTCTTTGATGGTCATGATGCTTCAATTAATATTATGCGACGGATATTGCAGGATGCAGGTTGTGAGGTGATTCACCTTGGTCACAACCGCTCTGTTCAAGATATTGTGAGAGCGGCACTTCAAGAGTCCGCACAAGGCATTTGCATCAGCTCTTATCAAGGCGGCCACATGGAGTTCTTCAAGTACATGCGCGATCTTTTAGATCAAGCAGGCGCAGACTATGTCAGAATCTATGGTGGCGGCGGTGGCGTTATCGTTCACTCTGAAAAAGAAGAACTAGAAGCCTACGGGATTTCGCAGATCTTTCATCCCGACGATGGTAGAAGGCTCGGTCTTGAAGGCATGATTGAGACCATCGTTAAAGGTTGTGACTTTGATATTTTGGAAGCAAACCCAAAAAAGAAACCCTCAGGTGCGGACAATCCTTTAATTGCAAAGCTTATTTATGAAAAGGACTTGGGTCTTCATGTCACTGCCACTGATGAAGGAAAAAACTCTAAAGTAAAGTTATCTCCGAAAGTTAAGCATGCTCCAGTGGTGCTGGGAATAACAGGAACAGGCGGAGCAGGGAAATCCAGTCTTGTGGACGAGCTTATCCAAAGATTTTTATATTGCTTTGATAACATTCGTATCGGGGCATTCTGTGTTGATCCTACAAAGCGCAAAACGGGTGGAGCGCTGTTAGGCGACCGGATTCGTATGAACTCTCTTGAAAACGATAGAGCTTTTATGCGCTCGGTGGCGTCTCGAGGCTCTGGCCGAGAAATTTCAAGCTCACTTCCGCAGATTTTAGATTTTGCAAAAGAGTCCGGACAATTTGATCTTATCATCGCGGAAACATCTGGTATTGGTCAGGGCGATGGAGCTATTACTGAGCTTTCTGATGTTTCTCTTTATGTGATGACCTCAGAGTTTGGAGCGCAATCACAGCTTGAGAAAATCGATATGATCGATTTTGCAGATATTATTGCAATCAACAAGGCGGATAGAAAAGGTTCATTGGATGCACTCCGAGATGTTCGCAAACAGTACAGAAGATCACGAAAGTTGTTCCATGAGGGAGAAGATGACGACCTTCCTGTCTTTTTAACTCAGGCTTCGCAGTTTAATGACGAAGGCGTTAACAAGTTATTCTTTAAAGTGTCAGACTCTGTGGCGGAAAAGGGACTAAGCTATAAACTATCGCAAGATATAAAAGATTCCTTAAGATCAACGCAAAAGCAAATATTGATTCCGTCTGAGAGAAAAAACTATCTCTCTCAAATTGTTCAGTCCGTCCGTGGCTATAAAAAGGAAGTTGCGCAGAATGCAAAGACGGCATCAGAGCTTTATGCACTATCAAAATCAAAAGAAGTTGTTCCACACCTTAAGGATGAACTAGAAAAAGCTTATGCTGAAAAATCTAAAACCTTAAACCCGCATGATCTTGAGTCTCTTGAAGGGTGGGATAAGTTCCAAGAAAAATACTCTGGTGATGTTTATTCTTATAAAGTCCGCGACAGAGTCATTGAGCAACCGTTAAAAAAAGTTTCTCTCAGTGGAATACAGATTAAGCGAGTCGTTATTCCTCAGTACAATGATTGGGGTGAGCGATACAAGTTCTTAAAGCTCGAAAATGTTCCGGGTGAATTTCCGTATACCGCAGGGGTATTTCCTTTAAAACGAGACGGTGAAGATCCAAAACGTCAGTTCGCAGGAGAGGGAACCCCCGAGAGAACCAATAGAAGATTTCATTATTTGTCTAAAGACGATCAAGCAAAGCGCTTATCCGTTGCTTTTGATAGTGTCACTTTATATGGGGAAGACCCTGATCTTAGACCCGATATATATGGAAAAGTGGGAGAGAGCGGAGTTTCGATTTGTACTTTAGAGGACATGAAGAAGCTATTAGATGGATTCGATCTTTGTGATCCGCAGACATCAGTGAGTATGACAATCAACGGTCCTGCACCGATTATTCTTGCATTCTTTATGAATGCAGCAATGGATCAGCAGATTAAAACTCAAGAAGAAAAGTTGGGGCGTGTTTTAACTCCTGAAGAGTTTGCCGAAGTACGAGATGTGGTGCTCTCCACGGTTCGTGGAACCGTACAGGCTGATATTTTAAAGGAAGATCAAGCGCAAAATACCTGTATATTCTCAACAGACTTTGCATTAAAAATGATGGGAGATATTCAGGATTACTTTATTAAGAAAAAAGTTCGAAACTTTTATTCGGTCAGTATCTCGGGGTATCATATCGCCGAGGCGGGTGCTAACCCAATAAGTCAGATCGCGTTTACTCTTTCTAATGGATTTACATATGTTGAGTATTATTTATCCCGTGGAATGAAAATTGATGATTTTGCTCCGAATCTTTCCTTCTTCTTTAGTAATGGATTAGATCCTGAATATTCTGTTCTAGGTCGGGTTGCGAGAAGAATCTGGGCTATTGCAATGAAGAATGTCTATGGCGCAAATGAAAGGTCACAAAAACTCAAATACCATATTCAAACATCAGGAAGATCTCTTCATGCTCAAGAGATTGACTTTAATGATATCAGAACAACGCTTCAGGCATTAATTGCTATTTATGATAACTGTAACTCTCTTCATACGAATGCCTACGATGAAGCCATTACAACGCCGACTGAAGAATCAGTAAGGCGTGCAATGGCGATTCAGATGATCATTAATAAAGAGTTTGGCCCTGCGGTTAATGAAAATACATTGCAAGGATCCTACTTTTTTGAAGAACTCACCGACCTTGTCGAAGAGGCTGTCCTTGAAGAATTTTTAAGACTCAACGATCGTGGTGGAGTGTTGGGCGCAATGGAAACCCAATACCAACGCAGCAAGATCCAAGATGAGTCTTACTATTACGAATCCCTGAAGCATTCTGGTAAACTTCCAATCATTGGAGTCAATACCTTCATTGATCCGAAGACTTTAAAAGAAGGATACAGGTCTCCGACCATTGAGCTTGCAAGAGCTTCTACAGAAGAAAAGCAATCACAGTTAAAGAATCTCAAGGCTTATCATGATAAGCACGCTAAGGTTGCAGACAAGCACCTTGCGCGCCTCCGTCAAACTGCGCTTAAGGGAGAAAATACTTTTGAAGCTCTTATGGAAGCTGCAAGATATTGTTCCCTAGGTCAGATGACAAATGCATTGTACGAGGTCGGTGGAAAGTACCGTCGTTCTATTTAACATAATTGGTAGGTCCGTGGGGTTAGTTACTCCTCTTTTAGGACTGCGGCAGGTAAGAAACGATCAAAGCTATGGTTGCGCGGAAGTTTAAAGTAAACTTTATTTTCCTTCTTCTTAATAGATGGGAGTTCTTTCCATTTCCCATCATAAGCTAGGACTACTAATTTGTAGTCCTTTAAATCCACTTTACTCCAATCAAGATCGTAGTTTTCTCGGTTGCGCCAATTGAACTCTGAAATAGGTTCGCCAAAGCCATCTCTCGGAGTATCGAAATGAGTTACTAAGCCATACTCTATCTTTTCTGAAGAGTGATAGTCTCCCTGGAAACCGATAGATATCGGAAGGCCGAGTGGGGAGTATTTTGATCTTGAAATAGCTGGTCCGTCTAGCTTTATAGAAATAAAAATATTTGCGGGCCCAGTGATACTCTCTGTTGGAATATTTACGGTTGTGCCGTCTAATTCTTTGTTAGTATCGCGCACAACCATAAGTTGTGTTGTGTTCGGCTTAAGTTTTGAAAAAAATCCAAAATTAGAGTGAGAGCAACAGTATACTTTAATTGATTGTTCTCCAACTTTTGTGCCGTGCTTTAGAGATACGACTCTAATTTCATTTTCCGTCATTGGTCGGATCGTGTCTAGGCTGATTTCTGCTTTAAACCGTCCTTTTTTATCAATGTCGATATCGAATTTCCTGCCGTTAAAAAATAAATTAACTTCATTGTTAGAAATGATCTCTGTTGTGCGCCCTTCAATAATCAAGGGGAGGCCTTTAATCTCCGAGTGGTAATTTAACCATTGGTGATTTTGAGGAGATATTATTTCAAGATCGGCTGCTGCAACCTTACTTATTAGTAAAAATATCAAAACTATAATTTTCATACTGCACCCAAACTTTCCTAACATGTTTTAACTAGTATTGTTCAATATTATTTGGATGGCAATGTGCTTTTGCACCCCTTGGATAATGGATAGCGAGCGATTCCATTGCTTGGTTCAATATGAACGTGTCCGTTGTGGTAAATCACATCTGTTTGATAAACCGAAGTTGCGCGGTAGGCTATTTTACAAAGCTCAACTAAACGTTGGTCATTAACTCTTCTTCGATCTTTCTCATCTATATTCGCTACTGGTGGTACAAGATCGATGGCATGGCCAGATTGGTGGTAGCTTTGAGGACTGCTCGCGCTGTTGTAATTGTGTTTTTAAGGACGCATAGTAGCTTAACGATCAGATTGCCCGTGCATGTTTGAGCCGAGTAATTAGAACCGCTACCATTTTTTATAAATAATTTGAAGGGGGCATTTTCTGGCGAGGCTGAGAACTCTAGGGAGTAAGTTTTTTGGTTTCCGGCGATGATCGTGGGATGAACGACTTCGAATGTCTTTTGTGATTCAGCCCTAAGTTTTATCGTAAAGGATGTAAGAATAAATGTTGATAGTATAAACAACCACAAGTATTTTTTGCTGGACATTATAGTCCTCTCTTTCAACTTATATTATTTAAGTATTTTATCCTTTCGACATAGAGGCGTTTCGACTAAACCACAAAAAATTCTTCTTCTGAGAATACGCTTTTGAATCAACCCTTTAGATTAATAAAAAATATTTATATTCTGTTTTTGGAGCGAATACTTGAACATCATAAAATAGAATTTTGAAAATTCATTTTTAGAGCGAAAAAAGTCACTCTTATCAATAGGTTTACAGCGATTTCTTCATGTATTTCTTGAGAAGTGTTGTGGGAGTGTTGCACTAGTTCTTTTTCAATATGAAATGCATTTTATTCGCGGATGGAGAATGAAGGTTCTGATGAAATTATTTGGAACGTGTCTTGCTAAATAATAGTGAGATTACTTACTTTTATAGCCCTTAGCTTAAGGTGGAATTTTATGAAGTTCTTGTTTGGTTTATTGTTATTACCTTTTCTATTTATTTCTTGTGGCGACAAGAATCTAGATCGTTCCCTTGATGGTATTTGGTATGGCCGAGTTAAAACATCAGATCTTGATATCCTTGATCGGGCAAGTAATAGTTCTGAAGCGGACGTAGCAACTTATGAAACCATCATATTAAGAGTTCATAAAGAAAATATGACTATTTATCGCTCGCTGGATAAAGACGTTTTAATCAACCAAGTTGAGATTGAGCAGGGCGTTTACTCAAAGTCTGGAAAAACTTTAACTTTTAACATCAGCAAGTTCTCATGCGCTGGCTTAAACCCAGAACGGCCGCGTAAACGCATTATGTCTTATGAGCGTTCGGCTGATTTCCGCAGTCTTAAAGTTTCTTTCTTTGTGAATAAATCCATAACTCTTGTTCGACCAGACATGGCAGACGAAGAAGTCATCGAGCAACAGCTAGCGTCGTCAGATATTGGTTGTTTTGAAGACAGTGGTGCCTTTAAGAAAGGCAAGTTAGAAACATTTAGCTCTCTTCAAAACCTAGAAGATATTCGCGAGATTGAGAGCGCTGTTCAAACCGAGTTATCCACAGACCAAATTGACTCAAATATTGAGTAGTTGTTAACTCAGTCTAGTCGCGTAAAGCTGTCATAACATTGACCGAATTTCGCAAAACGATTAACCTTATGCAATGAACTTTAAGGTTTTTCTGTCCTTAATTTTTGCAATTCAAACTGTGTCGGCGCAAGAAGTTACCTTGGACCATGCCTATACGTCAGCGCTCAATAAAGAAACTAATCAGCTCAGAAATCAAAGCATCAAAGGCCAGTCCGAATCTCGCTTAAAGCAAGCGCGCTCGTATCTATTTCCAAGTGTCTCCTTGACGGGCCGTCTTGAAAAATCCGAGTTTGAAGAAGAAACAACAGCTTTAAGAACAAGCTCCGACACCACAAGTATGTCTGCGCTATTGCGCCAACCCCTTTTTCGAGGGGGGCTCTATTCAGGAGTGCAGGCAGAAAAAGCACGGGCCGAGTTGGCAAATCTTAACGTTAAACAAAACAACTTAGATTTATTCATAGAAGTTGCTCAGTCGTTTTATCGAATCCAAATTTTAGAAAGCACCTTAGAGGTTGTGCGAGATGTTGATAAGGTTAGTTCTAAGCGAGTAAACATTTTGCGGGACCGAGCTAAGATCGGCAAATCAAAACAAACAGACATTTTGACGAACGACATTCAAAATAAATCTTTAAAAATTGAACTCAGACAAGTTGAAACACTGTTAAAAGCAGAGCGAGAGCGATTTGCAAACCTCACATCTTTGCCCGCAGAAAGTAAAATGGCAAAAAGCTTGGAAATTCCAGCTCTCCAACCGTTGGATTTTTATTTAAGTAAGGTGGATGAAACATTAGAGGTTCAGATCCAAGATCGTAACACATACATTGCTGAAAAAACCGAGAGTGTAAAATCCAGCCAACATCTACCGAGTTTACATTTGGATTTAAGTGCTACAGTTACGGAGCACGATCCACTTCGTCCTGCATCTGGAAAAGAATATGCTGGCGCCTTAGTCTTAGAATTGCCCTTATTTTTAGGGGGACGTACTTCTGCGGAGGCCCAAGAGGCTGAATGGAAAAAGGTTGAAGAGCGCGCGAAGTTAAGAAGTCTAAAAGACGAAGTTACAGTCGCAATTAAAAATCAATACAATGAATTAAAGAAGTGGATTGATTTACACAAGGTCTACGAGGAAGCCCTTAGCACGGCTCGAAAGAATTATCAGATTTTCAATAAAGAGACCAACCTCGGGCTTGTTTCGAACCTAGAGTTGTTGAATTCATTAACAACTTATCTTGATGCGAAGAAAGCTCAAGATGAAGCGTTCTATCAACTTAAAATGTCAGAGCTTGCATTGTTGCGTATGATTGGTGAAAAAAAATAAGTAGCGAGGACCAACTTTGAGTATTTCAGAATTTTTTATCCGTAGACACGTTCTGACATGGATGTTGATGGCCGCGCTGATCATATTTGGTTTGTTTTCTTATAACCGAGTCGCAATCAGCGAATTCCCAGATGTTGATTTTCCAGTTGTCAGTATCAGCATCAACCGCGAAGGCTCTTCTCCACAGCTCAACGAAATTGAAATTGCGGACTACGTGGAAAATGCGATTTCCTCAGTTCAAGGGATCAAGAAAATATCTTCTGTATCGCGGACTGGGCAGACGCGAATTACTGTCGAGTTCGATATCGATAAAGATATCGACGTGGCGATGCAAGACATTCAATCCGTACTCTCACGAATTCAAAGACGACTTCCAGACGACATTGATCCACCACAAGTTAGAAAATCCAATCCTGAGGATAGCCCGATTTTATGGCTTGGAATTTCTTCAGATAAGCTAAGCCGATTTGAGCTTATGGGTTTGGTGCGGGACCAGATTCAACCTAAGTTCTCAACTGTCGACGGTGTTGCAGATATTTTTGTCGGTGGATATGTTGAGCCGAACCTAAGAGTTTGGGTCGATGCGGATAAGATCCGACGCCTTGATCTTTCTGTGACGGATGTCGTAAATAGTATTCAGTCAGAACATGCAGAGCTTCCAGCAGGCCTTATTGAAGCCAAAGAGACTGAAAAAAACGTACGAACTTATGGCGAAGCGCAATCCATTGAAGACTTTTTAAAATTACCTATATTACGGAGAGGCGGAAGTCCGAATTACCGATCAATACAACTTAAAGATGTCGCTAGTGCAGAGCTAGGTCTTGAGAGTAACCGTTCCGTGGCAAGAGCTATGCAGCAGACTGCGGTAGGATTGGGTATGCGGAAGCAGAGGGGAGTTAACGCTGTTGCAGTAGGGGATAGGGTGCGTGAGCGCCTTGCAGAGGTTCAAAATCAATACAAGGACCTTATTGATATTCAGGTAAACTTTGATTCTACGACATTTATTAAAGAGTCCATTGATGAGCTAATACACACTCTCTGGTTTGCAGCGATACTAACATCCATTGTGTGTTTGATCTTCCTGGGATCATTTGCTGCTACCATTAACGTTATTTTAGCAATTCCAACTGCGATTATTGGGACGTTTATTTTTCTAAACGCGCTCGGATATACTTTAAACACATTTACTCTTCTTGCACTTACCATGGCGGTGGGGATTGTTGTCGATGACGCTATTATGGTGCACGAGAATATCACACGGCACGAGTCCATGGGAAAAAGGCCTTTCCGCGCATCCGTCGATGGCGGACGAGAAATATTCTTTGCCGTTGTTGCGGCTACTTTTTCTCTATTAGCCATATTCGTTCCAGTTGCGTATGTGCAAGGGGTGATTGGTCATTATCTTACGCAGTTCGGATTAATCCTAAGTATTGCGGTATTTTTATCTATGATTGAGGCGCTGACGTTAACTCCTATGCGCTATGCAAAGTTTAAAGCACGAGAAGAAGTATTGGGTAAAAAGAAACAAGAGCGTCAGCCGTTTTTTGAAAGACTAATGGCTCCGATCGAAGCTCTATATATTAAAACTCTTAAGCGTGCATTAGATCATAAGGTTACTGTAATTATAGCAGCTGCTATTTTATTTGGATTATCGCTTCTTATCGTTCGTGGGGTTTCAAAGGAATTCACACCTTATCAGGATGTGGGAAGAGTCTCTGTGATGTTAAGAGCTCCTCTTGGAGTTTCCATTCATTACATGGATGAAAAGTTTAAACAAATCGAAGAAATTCTGAGTAAAAATACATCCGTTAACAGATTTTTTGGATTTGTTGGCGGTAGTGAAGTGAACACGGGACGGCTATTTGTCTCCCTTGCAGACAGAGATAAGCGGCCTGGTCAAAGGCAGGTTGCAAATCAACTCAGAGAAGACTTAGGTAAAATTGAAGGTGCGAGAATATTTGTTCAAGATAACCAGTCTCGCGGATTTTCAAGTGGCCGTGGATACCCTGTTGAATTTGCTATTATGGGACCAAACTTTGACGAACTCTCGAAACTTTCAACAGAGCTTCAGCAAAAAATGACAGACTCAGGGTTGATGTCTGACGTTGACACGAATTACAGAGAAGGTCTTCCTGAAATTCAAATTATTCCTAAAAGAGATGCGGCGGCTCTTCGGGGAGTGAGTGTCTCGGACATTAACCAGACTATTCAGGCTCTCATTGGCGGTCTGGTTGTCGGAAGGTACACACAAGATGCTTATCGATACGATATAAGAATCCGTTTAAGGGAAGAGGATCGCAATACCGCAGACGATATCTTAAAACTTTACGTGCGGAATAACAGGGGCGAGCTGATTCGCTTATCCGATTTAGTAGAGATTAAAGAATCAACAATTTTACAAGAGATTACAAGAGAAGATCGCCAACGGGCAATTACGCTCACTGCAAACGTTGCAGAACATTCTTCACAAGAAGAAGCATTGAATTTTGTAAGATCTCTTTCTGCAGATTTGCCAGAAGGGTATCAAATTAAACTCAGTGGTAGTGCTGAGGCATTCCAAGAGACCTTTGATGGTTTGATTTTGGCGATGATCTTAGGTGTGATTGTGACGTTTATGCTTCTTGCATCTCAATTTAATAGCTTTATTCAGCCGTTAATTATTTTATTGGCGATTCCATTTAGTTTATCTGGAGCTTTCTTTGCACTCCTTGTATTTAATCAAACATTAAATATTTTCAGTATGATTGGTATCTTGTTGGTTTTAGGACTCGTTCTTAAAAACTCCATTATGCTAGTTGATTTCACCAACAAGAAGCGGGAAGAGGGTTTAAATGTCTTAGAAGCTCTCATAGCTGCCTGTCCACTCAGGCTTCGCCCGATCATCATGACTGCAATGGCAACTATAATGGGAGTTCTACCTGCTGCTCTGGCATGGGGGCCAGGTGCTGAGTCTCGAGTTCCGATGGCGCTGACAATTATTGGTGGTGTTGCGATTTCCACGTTCTTTACATTGTACGTCGTTCCGTGTGTGTATGATATGGTGATAAGAGACAAAAAGCCTCTTACCACCACCGAGTGAGATTATTGATTGATTGAATCTGCAATGGCCTTGATGTCTTTTCTATCAAGGTCGTTACAAATGCTAGTTACAACTCCGCCTGTTAAATTCACAAGCTTTTCATAGATTGGAGCCTTTGTTGCTTCAACTCCAGTGATACCATTACAAGTGTTCTCAGATGACTTCCTGATCACGGCGTGGACCTTGACGTCTTTGTTTGGCCACTTAGCTTTAACCGCATCAAGGAATCTCTCTGGCGTTTGCATGTCACCACCACTTTCATCTTTATCTGCGATGATAACAATATGAAGAGGAACCCCATCTCTGAAAAGCACTTGGGAATCGTCTCTATTTATTGCAAGTGTGGCGCTCGCAATCGCTCTTTGGTAGGCCGTCGTGTATTGAGGGCAACGTCTTGTTGCAAGCTGAACGCAAATTGACTCTGGTCTCATTAAGGTTGCTAAGAAATTTCTGGATGTATGTTCACCCATAGCTGGTGTAACGACTTTTTGTTTTGGAAGTATCTCGATACCAGGTCCTGCAACTGGACTACGAAGGATGTTCGCTAAGCCACCAGCAACATAAGGCTTAGATCCTCTTGTATCACCACCTGTAAAGCCAATTTGGTAATCGCCGTTAAGATGGGATATGAAATCTTTAAAACGATAAGGGATTGAGTCTCTTAACTCTGTATACATTGTGAATCCATTATGAATAACAAATAAAATATCTGCTTTACCTGCGACTTGCGGAGGATCTTGCGGATCAGGATTCGGTGTTACTGGATCTGGATCTGGATCAGCAATTGACGATGCTTCCACCGTAATTAAGAACTCATGGCCCTCTTCTTGGCCACAAGCATCTGTTCCGACAACAAAACCAGAATACATTCCAGGAGACGGTAGAGAGGCTTGAACTGAAGCTCCATATAAGCTGTCAGCATAACTGGCATTGCTTAATGTCCATGTGACGTTGGTTCTATTAATTTCTAACTGGAACAGTTCGTTTTCATTAACGGTAGTTGGATGTGACAAAACAAGAGGATTTAAAGAACAGTCATCTTCGCCAGGGCCTGGGATAACTCCATGTCCTGGACTTTCAAGTCCACCTAATGTTGACGTTGAAAATTCCATTTCTTTTGTACACGCCGTTGCTAAAATCATTATAGTCATAACAAATATAACTCTCATAATCTCCCCCTGAGGTTTATAAGCACGCCGGATGCCAACCTGAAGTCTGGGTAGAATCTCTGAATGTTTTAGAAGATGCTTAAATTTTAGATACTGTCGAATATTTGATTAAAATTAATGGAATTATAGTTTCAGTTTACATCGATAAATCGTGAATATTAATAAGAAAACCCGTACGAAGGTCTAGTGTAATATAATATTTCTCAAATTGTGCCGCAAAACATACGTATTAAAAAATGACAAATTCAACAGAAGAGAAAAATAAGTTTCTAAAACTGTTCGCTAAGTTTACAATTTATCTTTTGACGTCTGTTGATTCAAAGATTTTATCCGCTGATTTTTCAACAAAGCCTTGATAGAGTTTTCCGTTACTCGTTGGATAACGTTTTGCAAACTCATAGTAGCAGCTTGGAATTTCTTTTTTGCCATCCTTAAAGTCCACCGTAGCGACTCCTGCAAGCGTAGAAGATTGTTCTAGGTAAACAGAAGGATCACCTTTGATCTCGCCGCCGCTTTCATTTAATTTATATCCGTTACTTTTTAAGAAGGAATTCAGATCTTCAAGTTGATCCCAACCTTTGAGGGCGTTGACGTTGACAGTGAAGTGGTTGGCACAGAACCCGAAGGCACTTAACCACGCAGCGTATTCGCTATGTTTTAATAGGTTCTGATAAGTTGAATAATCAATGTCCCAAAGTCTTCCAGAGTAGCAGAAATCTTGTGAGTTCATTTTTTCATTTGGGATAGAATCGCAAATAGCATTAATTGTTTGCTGAACTGAAGGATCGAGCTTCTCAATCAGAAGTTCGCTTATAAAAATCTTAGGAAGGCTTTCTTGCGGATGCTCTAAATGAATGGCATTGAGCTTTTTCTCTTCAAAGACATAGTCGCCTTTTTTGACGTATCCGTGCTTTTCAAAAGTTTGAGCTATTTTTTGAATTCCAAGCTTTGAGTGATTGTACGTACGAAACGCGACATGATCGTTAAGAACTGTTTCTCCGTTACGCTCGAGCAAATCGTGAATGGACTTTGCTTGTGAGGTAAGTGAAGTGTACTGAGACCAAAGTTTTTCAAAAAGACCTTCAAGAGACATGACGCTATTCCTTATTTTAAAATATATATAATAAATATTCCTAAAACAAATAATGCTAGGTTAATAAAACGCTTCTTTCCCTGGTAATGAATCTGTGGAAGTAGGTCGCTGGTTGCAATATAAATAAATGTTCCAGTCGATATTGCAATCAACAAATAGAGGGAAGAACTTACGGTAAGATTAAGAGAATACTTAGAGAGAAAAAGTCCAAGCGGCGTCATTAGACAGTAAAGCAATATAAACCATACGACATTTCGATTTTTAAGATTGGACTTAATGAGTAGAGTTGAAAGCGAAAAGCTCTCAGGAATTTTATGTGCAATAACCGCTGTCAAAAAGGGTGTTAGAATCTGAATTGTCTCTGTAGACTGGATTGCAATTCCCACTGAAAACCCAGTTAAGATACAATGAAGAGATAGACCAATAAACGCCGAGACTCCGACCGTATGCGATACACAGCCATGTTCTTGGCATGGGTGAACCATAATAAAGCGTTCAGTGATATAGAGGATCAAGAATCCAAGAAGAACATAAAACCCTGCGTTGGAGCCACTGAGTTGGATTGCACTAGGTAACATATGAAGAAAAGCCGTAGCAATAAGAACTCCGCTGCAAAAACTCAAAAGCGGGTTGAGTTGAAGAGATCGTTTTTCCCAAACAATAGGAACCACTGCAAATAACAACGTTGTTATGAATAGAGCAATAGAAGCGATATAAATCATAGGATTAATTATATTAGAAGCCGTCATCTAATCAAGCCGCTTTTTGAGTCTTTGCTCTAAGGTCTGAGACATAGAGGATGACAGCAATCCAGATGAATGAAAATGCGATGAGCTTTGTCATATCAAAGGGCTCACGGTAATAGAACACCGCTAATAGAAACGTAGTGGTGGGGGTTATAAACTGAAGGATTCCAACCGTTGATAGTTTTATTTTTTTTAAGCTAAACAGGAACAATAATAACGGCACTAAAGTCACCACCCCGCACATGACGAGCATAAATGAGTCAAAGAGGGTCTGTCCAAAGGCGCTTTTGCCATCAACTTGCAATGTACCCAGATAAAAAAGACTTAAAGGAACCAGAAGTGTTGCCTCCTGCGCGAGTCCGAGGACAGGGTCCACGGGAGCTATTTTGCGAATAAAGCTGTAGAGCGCAAATGAGATTGCTAACACCAATGCAACCCACGGAAAATACCCCACACTTAAAACAAGGTATAATACGCCAGTGCCTGCCGTAACGACTGCAATCTTTTGTAACCGAGATTGTTTTTCTTTTAAGATCACGCTTCCAAGGACGATATTAACAAGCGGGTTGATATAATAACCCAAGCTTGTATCTAGGATATGGCCTTCGTGAACGGCCCAAATAAAGATAAACCAATTGAGGCTAATTAAGATTGTTGTCGCAAGTAGAGTTAAAAAAGATTTCCAGCTCAAAAAACCATTTATGAAGGATTTGAGTCGCCTCTGAAATGCTACGACAATAAGAAGTATAAAAGAAGACCAAATAATACGATGGTTGATCAATTCAAATGCAGGAATATGCCCGAGCCACTTCCAAAAAATAGGCACGAGCCCCCAGAGGATGTAACACGAGATAGCTGCGGCCAGGCCTTTTGTAAAGTCAGAAGAGTTTCTCATAAAGCTGGATGATACTAGATGACCCCACAATTGAAAGCAAAGGTTTTGTCCTGTCGGAAATTATTTATCTAAGACTAATTCTTCCAAAGCGCGGAAGACATCACGATTAAAAGGTTGGCCCATTGTTTTTTCAATATAGTCCAATGCACTGTGGGCGCTCATGGGTATGGGGTTCAGGTTGGATTTCAAAGTCAGATTACAAAAAATGTTGGCAATAGAGACAACTCGAGCAAGCGGATGTATTTTTGCATCCCATAGACGTCTTGGAAACCCCTGGCCCATGGCATTTTCGTGGTGTTGGTAAGCTATGGCGACAATATCTTCTGGAATGCCTTTTATAGATGAGAGAATCACCATTCCTCGATAGGGGTGAGTCTCATACTCTTTGACTTCATCAAAGGTCCAATCGCTTCGGGGTTTGGCTAGAAGCTCTGGCGAGAGTTCTTTTTTTCCAATGTCATGCAGTAAGCCACCAAGAGATAGCTTTTCAAGGGTTTCTTTACGAGTCCATTTCAATTTCTTGCCAATCATTGGTGCAACAAAGCTGACCGCAACAGCGTGTTGAAGCGCTTCCTCTGATGAGAGCCCTAGGGACTCCATAAGATTTGATAGGGAAGAGTTTGCTTCTACAAGTTCTATCACTTGTTGGGAGACTTCTTTTGCAGAATGGAAACCTTGTTCATCAAGGCCGATTTCAAAAAGAGCTTGATAGACACTTTCAGCAACTTTGGAGACGACCTTTCCTTTTTTCTCAGTTGAAAAATCCTTATTGGCTAGCGCAATTCCAGCTATAGAGACTTGTTTATTTAAGAACACAAAGTAATCTTGGTTTCGGATAAAAAGATGACTGATGTTTTTTACTTGATACCTTTGAAGCTGAACAATGTCGAAGGCCTCTCCTGCTTTTGTAATGAGAACGTATTTTGAATCAGACAATTGGACAAAAACATCAACCTCAGATCTTAAACCTGAAAAGAAACGTTCAACAGGAACGGCGACCATATGTTCAAGCTTTTCAGCACCCATACTCTTCTTATCGGACTAATCTCTTCTTTAAACGATAAAGTTTTGATTAACTTTCTCAAAACGAAACGCCTATATTTATTGATTTTACATCTTTCCTAAGGATATGATGTGAAACATGTCAGAAAAGGTCGTTCTTACGGGCGTAAAACCCACTGGGAAAATTCATATAGGGAACTATATAGGAGCTATGCGCCCGGCTCTTGAGCGCGCTCAAGCCTTTTCAAAATCCATGTTTTTCATAGCGGATTATCACGCATTAACCACAGCTCCAGATCCAGAAGAGCTCAGGGAGTTAACTTATGAGGTGGCGGCGACGTGGATAGCGGCGGGATTAGATCCGAAAAAATCAATCATATACCGGCAATCTGATGTCCCCGAGGTCTTCGAGATTTTTTGGGTTCTTTCTTGTTTTTCTCCTAAAGGTTTAATGAATCGCGCCCATGCATATAAGGCACGCATTCAAGAAAATCAAAAAGAAGGAAAGGCCGATCTCGACAGTGGCGTCAATATGGGACTTTATAATTATCCAATTTTAATGGCGAGCGATATTCTTAGCTTTGACACGGATTTGGTTCCTGTTGGCGAAGATCAACTCCAGCATTTGGAGATTGCCAGAGATATAGCGCAAAAAATCAACCACACTTATAAAACGGATGTTCTAAAAATTCCTGAGGTCTTCGTTAATAAAGACACCAAAGTGATTCCTGGGCTAGACGGTCAAAAAATGTCGAAAAGCTATGACAATACGATTCCACTTTTTGAAGAATCAAAAAGAATGCGAAAGCTTGTTATGAAAATTAAAACCGACTCTCTTCCACCAGAAGCTCCAAAATCTACTGATGATTCTATTATCTTTGATCTCTATAAAGAATTTGCTAGTCCATCACAGATTGAAGAACTAGCACAAAGATATAAAAGCGGCATCGGGTGGGGTGAAGCAAAACAAGCGCTTTATGAAGCAATGGAAGCACAGATTGCTCCCATGAGAGAGAAATATCTCGCACTGATTAACGACAAAAAATACCTCGACACTGTCCTCGCTGATGGTGCAGGCCAAGCTAGACTTCAGGCAAGGCGTGTTCTTAAAAGAGTCAGATCTGCAATCGGAATGAATTAGTTTAATACAAGACGATCGTCGCAATCTTTTGGTCTTAAGCAAATAGACCAACTTCTAGTAAAAAACCTCAACCTATACTTTCAGTTTATTTTTTAACGCTCCGAAATCCTCTTTATACAGAGTTTTAGGAGTGATCATGCATATTAAGTTACAAAAGTCTTACTTCAAAGGTCTTGCAATCATCGTTTCAACTTTATTTCTAGTCTCTTGTTCAGAGGGGGGCGACCCAGGCGTTGGACCGTCAACTATAGTCGATGAGTTCACAGCATTTCATCCAGAGACTGGCCTTCCGTTGAAGCCAGAAGATTTAACTGAAGAGATGCTTCAAGAAGATCCGTATGCTCAGGGCGAAATCGGCGCAATGGAAATTCATCCATCTGAAGTGGATGTTGAAGCTTCAAAAAACATCATGCTCTTAGGTTATACCCCAGATGGAAGTTATAATTCCCACATCAGTCCACAGTGCCATTTTTCAGAAGTAGGGCGTATGGTGGCGTCGTACTCTGGGGTCACGTCAAATCTAGCAAAAGATATGCAAGTCTGGGCCAACAGATGCGAAAAAGAGCTTTCTAGATTTCATACTAATAGTCTGTCAACAGTTCTTAAGTTTTCAAATACTCGTTATGATTTAAAAGGTAACAGCATCGAGAATGTTGAAATTGAATTCGACGATCAATCACGAATCAACGCAATGCTAGCGATGAAACCTGGAAAAAGACCACTTGTGATCTTTAAGGCTGGTGTTTATTCCAATGCTGGAGACGGCGGAGTGACAAGAAACTTCTTTATGCATCTTTTTGAAGAGAGCCCTTTTCATATTCTCTATTTAGCAAATGTCACTGGTACAGATTATATGAAAAAAAACGGAGCAGTGGCTTTAGGTGGAATGGATGAGGGTCGTCAGATCTTAAAAATTGTTGAGATGTTAAGTGAAGATCCAAATTACAGCCACTTGATTGAAGACATTCACGTTGCAGGAGTGAGTTTGGGTTCTCACGGAGTGCTTTATTCTAGTTTATACAATTCGTTTAATGAAAATTCTCATCACAAGATCAAAAGCTCGGTGGCGCTATGTCCAGTCGTCAACCTTGAGCCAACGATTAAAAGTGTATTTGAGAAAACGATTGCAGGAATTTACTATGCCATCCTGACTCAGAAAACTTTTAAGGAAGTTTATAACTATATTCCTATCTTAAGAGACCTTCTACCTGCAAACGGACTTTGGAGTCAGTCACAGATGTATAAAGCTTCAACGTCCGCAACACTATGGCATTATCAAGAAAAGACATCTAAAACTCCTTTGGATATGGCACCATTCCAAGGAGCACGCATACAAGAACTCAATGATTTTTGGGATCTCAATCGTTTTGTCGACTATGTCGATTATGTCAATACGCCGACTCTTATTGTTCACTCGAAAGATGACTTTCTTGTTCAGTCTTCTTTTAATAGTGAAACTATTTATCAAAAAACTCTAAACGAGAACTCCAATGTTGGAGTTGTAAGATTTGATAATGGCAGCCACTGTGCCTTAAACGTTGCAACAGGCTGGGCAACAATGTCGAGCTTGCTTAGAAACTTTGTTCTTAAACACTCTAGCTACTCTCCGCAACAGGGCGCGACGGTGGACTTAGATTTTAGAGCACCAGCTATGAGAACTCATCATAAAATTACAAACTATAAGTTCGCAGCTGAAAGAAATAAAGATTATGTGAACGTAGACATTCAGTATTTTGACCGAACTTCAACTGCACCAGGCGGAAAGAAGTGCAGCCGCTTTGATCCGTTGTTTGCAAGTCAATACTGCTACTACACAAAAACAGAAAAAATTTCTCTCTCGGGACTTGAAGCCCTAGGTTTAAGTACTCCGCGTAGCACGTTTGAAGTTCAGAGACTTACTAGATGGTTTAACACTCATGCGACGTTAAAAAATAAAAACTCAGATGTTATTTTAGGAAGCAACCTCTGGCCGACAAAGCTTGAGGTCGATACCGTGGCCGATTTCCAACAGTAGCTTATTCTTCGGGGTACTTTCCTGCTATCATATCAAGGAAAGTATCCCATTTTCTTCTTTCAACATTTCTAAAGGTTAAAAATGGCACATGCTGATCTGGCTTTGCACGGTCTACCTCGATCCCCCAGAGTGGATTAATGCTGTTTGGTAGAAGAGAATATCGACCATCTCCGATAAGAGTTTTCTCTTCGTTGATATAAATAAGCATGTTCGAGGAGAAATCATTAAAGCGCACAATATCTCTGTAAAGGGTTGAAGTTTTATCTAGCTCTTTGAATTCGGTTTCAAAATCGACGGCCACTGCGCTATCGCCTTCGTAGAATACAGTATCAAAAAACGGAGGAGTTCCTATTCTGACGGCATCGACATAGAACCTAGTTTCGTATCGATAAACCGTCTTCCATAAAACAAGTTGTCCAAAAGTCGGCTTAGCCTGAACGCTCACATCAGCGTGCCCTCGGGACTGAGCCACCGCTTTCACATAGTCAATGGCGCGGTCACGTTGAAAGACACCTAAGCAAAGATACGCTAGACAAAACACAACCGCCGTTCTTGCATAGATATTCTTGCGAGTAATTAAAGTGATGATCATTCCGATTAAGAGTGGAGCAGTGAAAAAAAGATCAATTATGGCAATATTATCCCATGCAATTCGTTCACTGCTAAAGGGCCAAAGAAGACGCGTTCCATAGCTTGTACACGCATCTAAAAGACCATGAGTTGCGTATCCCACAAGAGAAAATAGATAGATACTTTTAAAAGAGGACCGTCGTTTGATTATAAGCCAAGTAATGAAGGCGGGTATAAGCGCTCCAATAGGGATAAACGCTAATGAATGGGTAAAATGCCGATGAAATTCGATTGCGAGTAACTGATCCTCAGATGAGCGAATAAAAGCATCAGCATCGGGAGCAAGGCCTGCTAAAAAGCCTGCAAAAGTAGCAAGCCTAGCTTTCTTTTTTGGGCTCACACTTTGAGCAAACGCTGCACCAATCACACCTTGAGTAACCAAGTCCATAAATCATTCCTCTAAAAACTGCTTTTCATTCGACAAGTGCGAGTATATGTTCGATTTGACCGTATGTCATAGACAAATTTGAGGGGGCACGAGTGGGGAAATTGTCTATCATTTTAACGAGCTTGATAGCGCTGCTCTTAAGCTTTGAAGCAAACGCCCGTAGTTGCGGTGGCCTGTTTGAAAGGGTGGAGCTTCAAAACGAAGTTCATCTCGATCGGGTAAAAATCGGCACTTACAACCTGCTCAATCTTTTTATTCACAAAGGCAATATCCGCAAAAACACTAAGGTCCATGCAAAACCCCAGTGGGCAACGGAAAAGTTGGCCGAAACAATCAAAGAAGAAAATTACGATATCTTCATTGCACAAGAAGTTGAAAGTGTGCAATCCGCTCGACTCTTTAACCGTAGATACTTAGAGGACCAGTATGAAGTCTTCTCAACGGTGACCAACGATGTAAGAGGTTTGTATATCGTGTTTTTCGTAAAACGAAATCTTCCTTTTCATTACGAAGTCGAGTCCCATGCTTCCGAGACATGGTTTGATCCCGTTAAAAAGACCGAGTCTACTTTATTTGAACGCGACTTACCTGTTCTGCACATTTACAGAACTCAGTACGACAAGCAACCCATGCTCACCATGCTTGGCGCACACTTTAAATCCAAAAGAAATCGGGATACCGAGAACGGCGCCAAAGATATAGAGTCTGATATCCGGCGGACAGCGCAAGCTAACAGAGCGGTTCAGATCATTCAAAAATATCAAATCAAGTACGGTTATGAGCATCCCATCCTCATTGCTGGAGATTTTAATAGCAACCACAACTACAGGCCTGAGTTTGCAAGCTTTTACCGGCATGCCAAGTTACGAGATACGATTGGAGTGAATAAGCGAGTAAATAGCATTGCTGACCGTGCATCCCATTCTTACTTCGGTGATAAGAAAATTACTCGCCACAGTCAGTTAGATGGAATACTTGTGACGCCAATATTAGAGAAGTTTCTAATTGATTCTTATGTTGTGAAGTATCGGGATGAAGACGGCTCTTATCTAGGCATTCCGCGGACCAAAGAAGATCGGAAGAAAAATCCATCGGATCATCGGCCTATTACGGCTATATTTGATTTCACTCCTTTAGTAGAGCAGTGAGAATGTTAAAATAACTCCACAAACCCATTTAATTATTTATATCTTTAAAGAGATTGTTAAATTTAACATAAATGGAAAGCCCAAGAAGAAAGACATTTATTAAATCTTTGGACTCAAAGATTCAGGGATTTTTTGACAAAATTTTCTCAGACAACCTTACAGTTAGATACGTCCTCGGACTAGCAATCATCGGATTATTTAGCTTCGCGGGGCATTTGATCATTCAAGTTTCCCTAGTTAAGCTTGCTTCAGATGAAAGAACCATTCGAGTTTTGCAAAACCAAGTGGTCTCATCAGAGATGTTTTATAGAGAAATTATTCGGCTTCAGATTATTGCCCATGAAGGTGAGTTTAAAAGACAGGTTGAAACCATTGATAAGGATATTGTAGGTCTTATCGAGGGCCATAAAAGCATTATGGCAAGGCTTAACCGAAAAAGATCCTTCGGTCTTGGCTTTCCAAGAAAGCTTGAGCCTATGAAAAAAAGCGTCTCTGATAGCTTCGATCAGCTCAGTAACGTTTTTGGAAAACTTGGTAATATTAAATATCTATCAGATCCCACGCTGCGATTAGATGATCCTATCGTTATTGAGTTTATTAAATCTGAAAACCAATACCGAGATATTCTCTCACAGCTTAGAAAAAGTTATGAAGATGACAGTAGAGAGACAATCCAACACTTTAGTCGGCTTGAAGTGATGTTGTTATTTTCGACTCTGTTTATTTTATTATTTGAAGGATTATATGTTTTTAGGCCAGCAGTAGAAAGGGTTTACGCTGCAATCCAGTCTCGTACAGACTTTTTAGGCCGTCTGAGCCATGAGATTCGAAACCCAATGAACTCCATTCTTGGAATGACCCAGTTACTCTCTAAAACGAAGTTGTCTCAGCAACAAGCGAACTACATTAAAATTTTAGAAAATTCGAGCAGTGGTCTTTTGGAAATGTTAAATAACCTTTTGGATTACACAGCCCTTGAGTCCTCAAAGTTGAATCTCGAGATTATTGATACAGATATCTATAATATCATTGAGCGTGCCTTTGACCTTGTAACGACTAAGATTCAAGAAAAAGGTTTAGAACTGATCCTCTATATAGCTCCGAATGTTCCCGTTTATATCAAATCTGACCCAATGAGACTTCAGCAAGTATTAGTGAACCTTCTTTCTAACTCTGCGAAGTTTACCGAGCGTGGTGCCATAGAGTTGCGTGTGACCCGTGTAGATACAGGAGACGGACCGAAAATCCGCTTTGATGTTATAGATACTGGAGTTGGTATTGATCCAGCCAAGATCGAGACTGTTTTTGAAAGCTTTGTTCAAGAGAATTCTTCTGTAAGACGCAAATTTGGGGGTACGGGTCTTGGCCTTGCTATCGCTAAAGAAATTGTCGATCTCATGGATGGAAATATCTCTGTCACTTCAAAAAAAGATCACGGCAGCACGTTCACTTTTGAAATTCCAGTGAATGTCTCTGGCCAAGAAAAAACCTTAAAAGATTATATTCAGTCTCGGTTGACGGGAATGAACTTTTTATTGATCGATAGGGATGTTTACAGTGGTCAAAGCGCAAAAAATATAATTGAAGAATACGAGGGTCAGGTGACATGGATAAAAGAGACTGGTTCTTTTGATGAAATTTATGGGTTAATGACTGAAAAGGACTATTCAAAAATCCTACTAGATGCATCAACTCTTGCGACTAGCCTTGAAGCTTTTCTCGAGTACCTCAAAGAGCGTAAGTTTGATATGGGTAAGATTTCTGTATTGTTTAGATATGTCCATGCCAATTACTTATTTGAACTCCTCACGAGCTACGATATTGAAAACTCGTTTCCAAAACCTATTCGTCCCGTTGAATTAATCAATTATCTGGGTGGCCATGCCACTAATGGTTTAGCGATTAAGACAGATGAAAAAGAAGTCGATGCGCCACTGTACGCTAAACGAAAATACAAAGTGCTCATAGCCGAGGATTCTGCGGATAACAGAATGCTCTTACAGATATATTTAAGTAAGTATCCACTTGATCTTTACTTCGCTGAAAATGGTGCTCGCGCTGTTGAGCTCTTCAATCTGCAAAAGTTTGATATGATATTAATGGATATTCAAATGCCTCATATGGACGGTATTACCGCAACAAAGCTGATTCGAAAAAAAGAAAAGGCTCAGAAATTAGAATCCATTCCGATACTTGCTTTTTCAGCACACAAACCTCAAGAAATCTTTCAGTCTAATGAAAGATCATACTTTACGGACTTTGTCTTAAAACCGATAAACTCTCGGACTATCCGAACAAAGCTGCGTCAGTACCTTGAGTTCTCAGAGGATGAAGAGGACGCTGAACTCCCTTATGTTGAGCGCGAAGCGGACTCAGAAAAGGAAACAAAGAAGGAAGAGTTTGACGTCTCTGATTTAATCCCGCTGTATTTAGAACGTCGATCCAAAGAAGTTGAGGAAATGCAAAATTATCTCGGTAAGAAAGACTTTAAAAACTTAAGTCGAATCGGTCATCAGCTTAAAGGTTCAGCAAAGAGCTATGGTTTTGAAGAGTTAGGAAGGCTCGGTGACCAGCTGGAAAGAAAGACGAAGAATAACTCCGAACTCGATGAAGTCCGAGATATTGTGACGGAGATCACAAATAAAATTGAAGATTACCGCAAGCTCTACCTCTAGTAGTTTTTTATTTAGTTCTAAACACAATTCAAATAGGACTGTGAGCAAGATTACTCCCTATGTAATAATTGATATACATATTGTAATTATTGGAGGAGGCGATCTCATGGTTCAGCAGAATTCATTCACACACGAAACAACTAAAAAAATCGGTGATATTTTAAATACAAAAGAATATCGACCAAAAGTTTTAGTCGTTGAAGATGATTTAGATATGGTAGACATTGTCGAAAAAATTTTGAAGTCCATTAACCCATCTACAGAAGTCAGTTGGGCAAGCAGCGCAGAAGAAGCGCATTTTAGATTACATAGCCAAAAAATACATAACTGGGATAGTCCATACGATTTAATTATTGCGGATATATTTTTAGAAGGTGAGGAGACGGGGTTAGACCTGTTTAGGAAGTGTCAGGGGCTGTATCCTGACATTCCTTTTATTGCGACTTCAAGTACATCTATTGATAAGTTTTATAGTAAATATGGCTTTAGCAAGATCCCGTTATTTCTTGCAAAGCCTGTTCAGTATAGCGAGTGGAAATCTATACTACAGGACTTACTTTGACTTAGGTCTACTAAGACGCTGACACATTTAAAATAATCTGCGTTCTTCCTGAAAAACCGCAGATTATTTTGCCATCGCCAACTGATTCATTTTTCGAATGAGTTCAGTTGCTTCGCCTTTCTTGGGCACCTCAATGAGTTCATTGCGGAACACAATATCAATATCCAGCTCCGATGCTCTCTTTAGTAAAATTTCATCGTCACGAGTTGGCCACCACTCATACAGTCCAAAATAAATTGGTTTCCACATAGAGTACCATCCAAGAATATTGAGACCCTCGCTGACATATCGGTGGAAGATACTTGCCTCAGCGTTAATAAATGTGGATAGGTAAATACATACAAATAAAAACGATAAACCGATAAACATTGCCCGTAGGGCGACGCGGAGGATGTGTCTGCGCTCTCTTCGCTTCATCTCGACTTCATACTCAAAGTGATGTCGAATGGCTTCTTTTAGCGCAGTGACGTTGTCCCGTACGCTGCGAGGCTCACTGAAGTAAAGCTTTAGCTGAGTAGGTTGGTCGTCGGGTAACTCTCTAAGAGATGATGTGATATACTCTACCGCATCTTCATCAAGATCCTTCTCGCGGAAAGGTGCGGGGTCGCGTCCATCAAATAAATGGTCCGTCGAGCGGATTTTCATCTCAATAGTGTTCTTCCCATTAATTTTTTTATAGCGTTTTCTTTTAAAATTATATTTCGGTTTGAAAAACATAAAAATGCTCCAAGTCATTGCAAGGTTAAATATAGGGGTGCACTAATCCAAAACCGATAAACAAGAATTTATTGGCTTGAACTTTAAAAACCCTCTAATAAGGGTTATCTTCAAAAAAGAAATTAGGGGAGCTAACCGCCTGAATAAATTTTGAGATTTAGAATAGATAACTTCATAAAGACACCATCTAAGTTACATATAGTATACCATAATGGTTTGTTTTTAGGAAGGGGATGAAGTGGTCCAGTTTGATACGCAAAACGTTTTATTTTAAGATAGGATATCGATATTTACGTTTATATATTTGATTCTAAAATCAATTAAATTAGTAACCAATTGCGGTTAACCACTCTTTTGTAGGCGCAATAATTTTTCGTTCTCTTAAATCAAAAAGCGCATAGGTGAAGATTGCGATTGCAGCTTCTTCACCTTTTTCATTAAATATTGTCTGATTGATATAACCGATCTTGGATTCTTGTTTTATACAGTGAGTTTGTATTTTTATTTTTTCTCTCAGCTTAAGTTCTTTTTTAAATTTGATATTCACTTCAAGAATGACGGGACCAATTTTCTTTTCAGTGACCTCTTTTAATCCATACTTGTTTTTTGTGATGAGGTCCCACCGCGCTTCTTCAAATATTTCGAGATATTTCGCATTATTGACGTGACCAAAAGTATCAAGATGACTCTCTTTTATTAAAAGCTCGTACTCGTATTTTTTCGCTTCCATTCCTTCTCCATCTGTAATGTAATTAACTGTATCGAAAATTTTTTCAGATGACAATCAACAAGCCCATGAACCGAGCAATTGTGTAAAGATATGATTGATTTTAAAAAGTTTGAGTTCGCTCCAGTTATAAAATTGCCCAAAGACTATGAGATTTATGATTTCACCATAAACTATGATCCAGAACGATTGCTCAAGTCTCCATACGGTGTAGGAAAGTATGCAGAGAAACGGGCGCATGGCATGTATACAGGCAAGCTTTATGATTCGGATAGTGAGGATAAGCGTAACATTCATATGGGAGTCGATATTGGCGCGCCTGTGGGGACCTCCGTTCACATGCCCTATGACGGTCAGGTTTATATGTTTGCTTACAACGATAAGCCCTTAGATTACGGATATACGCTCATTACTGAGCATCAATTTGAAGGTTTAGCTCTTTATATCTTGTACGGACATTTAAGTAAGGATTCTGTTGACGATAAATATGTAGGACAAAAATTAAATAAGGGTGAAGTCATTGCAAGAGTAGGTGATAAACACGAAAACGGTGGGTGGAATTCTCATTTGCACTTCCAGCTGAGTTATGAAAAGCCAACAGTTTGCGATATGCCGGGCGTTGTTAACGAGAAGGATTTGCCAGAGGCACTAAAAAAATATCCGGACCCCAGGCTGATTTTAGGATCTCTTTACTGAAATAAACGCGAGCAAGTTGGTGTCGTTCTATGGACTTGTAACTTCTGCGCTATAGTGCTTGGCGCTTTAATGGGCGTAATCATATCGATAGCTGATTGAGCGGCGCTCTTCATAAGATCAAAGGCGACTTTGTTGACCCAGTAGACCATTTTAAATGAGTTCGTTGCAACGATACCTACTTCTTTTGCAAACATTGGCGCAGCACCTAAATAAAAAATGGGAATTCTGTAGCCACCAATAGTAACGGGCTTTTGATTCCAATGCAGATAATTCGCGCGATCCCATTCTTGCCGCAAAATAACTTTTTCCTTAGAGTCTTTTCGTTCAGCGTATTTCGTAATAAAGTAGTGCATTGTTGGAATCGACAGTAGCATTGCAACTCGTGACGCCGTAAATTCAAGTCCCATGACCGTAAATAGTGTACCCATGGCAATGAGGTCTGCGGTCCTAAAGATATTACTTCCCAGATACCATGCTTGTTGTTCAAAGGAAGATTGATCCACCCTCGGTTTGAAATTTCCAATATTCACTTCTCTAAGATTCAGCCCAGCTCGTTGACGCATTTGGGGGACCTTGTACCACCAGACTTTCCCGAAGTTATTAATCAAGGCGTTTGAGATGCTCAAAAACGCAAGGTTGAGTGCGGTCGCATTGAGAGCAAATACGACATCAGCACCATGAATGGCCGTGAGAAGGATATAATTAAAAGCCACGCTATTTAAAAAGGACTTAAACAAGACGGCAGACTTACTGGAGTTCACGTTAATCCAGTTACGAGCTGTGGGAGTGATACTAAAGGCAAAGGCCCATCCACTGACTAAAATTAGCGAGAATGGATCTGCGGTCCCTTTGAGTGCGGCAAACACAGTGGTTTGAGCTGCTGTTGAAAATAAACTGACTAGAGCATCGCCGGTTATGAAGGTACCGCCCTTTTGGAAGATGTTACCATGATCGTAGTATTGCCAGTTTAAACGAGTGCCTTGCTTAATGCTTCTCCAATAAATTGATACGCGTGCAAGGGGAGATACGTCCTCGTAACGTTGAAACTCTTTAATATCCTTTACTACCTGCTCTTTTCCACTATAGGCAATGACTTTAACAAGTCGACCAGTACGGATCTTTTTGCCTGTATCATAATTTTTTTTAGGCGGATTTTGTTTTGCGTTTTCCACAAGTTCATCGAGATAGGATTTTGCAGATTCTGCGTCAATCTGAGTGATATCTGGAAAGGGAGTATACTCACTAGGCGGCGCTTTTGTGTGCATCTGTTGAAGGGCGATGTATCTATCCACTTCGGAACGAAGTTGTTTGCGGGCACGCTCTTCATCCTTAGCCCCTTTTGCCATTCTTGTTATATCTTCTTCTGTCAGTTCATTTAGCGGCATGATATCTGTGTCAATAAAGACGTAGGAAGTTTCTGTTTGATAGTGAACAAAGCGGGTAAAGATTTTTCCCTGCTCTTTATAACCAAAGCTATTGAATTCGCCTTTTCCTAATCCTGGAATTTCAACAGCAACTTCTTCAGAAGAGTTCCTTGATTTGATTTTGTTATCAACGTCAAGGATGAGGTCTGCTTTTTCTGACAGTGCACGAGCAAGTAGCATCAAATCTAATGTCACTCTGGCAGGCTCATTAAAGTATTTTTCGATAAAGGCTTTTTCGTTTTCGTTAAAGTGATCTGATGATTTTAAAAAATCTTCGGCGGGTAAGTTTAAGGCGTCAGGCAAAAAGACAGATCGATCTTGACTTCGCGGTCGCGTGCTACCGTCTGCAGCAATTGCTAAAGTTGGAGACAGGCCAATTTGTAAAATTAAAACGAAGGTGAAAAGATAGACAAGCCCCTTCGACACGACCTCTAAAAAATTACCCACACTTTACCCCACGTAAATAGTGAAGCTCATGTTTACTCGAACGTAGTCAGAAAGCATAACTGAATGTCAAAAAGTAAAAAGTTTACAATAAGGTAAGGTTATTATTGGAACAAGCGAGAGCAGGTGCCGGAGCGGTAATCTCTCATACCATTTGCGTATTGTCTCGGATGAGGCGCACCGTTTGCGGTTTGTACCGTATTGAGCAAACTGAACCGAGCCTGAGCGCGCTCAGACTCCGCTCTTTTGTGCGTTTGTTGGCGTACAGCCTCTTGGTAATGTTCATATACGGCATAAGTTTTTTGTGCGCTGTAGGTAGCAAGCCAACGACTGAGCTCACGGGTCGTTTCATAAATTTGGCGTGGTACAACTTTAACATAGTAACCGACGAATTGGCTCATCGGAATATTGAATATTTTAAACGAGTTCCATCGCGCAATTTCTTCTTGAACCATCTGTCGTGTCCTGCGGGTGAGTGCATGCTCTTCTCCGAGTTTGCGTGCGAGGTCATCGGCGTATGTGATCTTATAGCGGATTTGTCGGACTTCACCAATCGGCGCAAGGGCAGCGTAAAGAATATGTCCGACAGGTATTCCCGCTACTGTGTAACCGAAGCGAGATAAAAGGCCTACGGGAGTGGTTACGAATTGAGGAGTCTGCCCTTCGAAGTTTTTTCGTGGAATATCGGTCTCTCTTTGGAAAGGAATCATCCATGGGAGTTTAATCTTAACGTCTTTTGAAAATCTCATTACTAATTTGTCTTCCCACGGCTTTCTATCAAACTGTGTAATCGTAAACTGATTTCTTACCCATCGGAAGAACTTGAGAGGGTCGATAGTATTTTCAACAACTTCAAATTCCATGAACTTCATATTATGCTTCCAGGGCATAACAATTCGGTAATCTTTTATTTTTAATGTACCCTGTGCTTCGCCAGTTCTTGCTCGAAATCTTGGAATTTCTTGGAGGGAAGTTTTAGAAGAACTTTTAATAGATTGATTGATAAGAATATCGGTGTGAACTTTGATTGCGCTCTTATCTAAAGTACTATTTTTTATAACAGCAAGAGATTCATCAGATACGAGGTTGAAATGATATGACTGTCCTAATCCAGTACTCCAATTCTTTACAAATCTGACAAAGTTATTTCCTCGATAGACAAAGTTCTGCCAGGTTTTGCTAAAGACGCCAAAAAACAGACTCCATCCGAAAGATATCTGGGCGACATCGGTTGCCGTGAGTCCTTCTGGAAGAGAGTTCGGAAGAGCAAGGGACGTTAAAAAAGATAAGCCTCCTAGAGCAACACCGAAGGAAATTCCCATTAAGTAATCACCAGTAAGAAGCACACGCATTTTGCCAAGACCTCGTTCAGATTCCCAAATCTCTTTGCTATAAGCGGGGCGTTCCCAGATGGCCTTCCAATAGGTCTTCCAATAGTTGTAGGTGAACACGGAATCTCGAGATATTTTTGAGGTCCTTGTATTATCACCAGTCAGTCCATCGTACATGGAAATCATTAAGGCCTGGTTGCCCTTTTCAGGTTTGACGTTGTTTTGTTTAGCGAGATCAACCCAAGTGTCGTAGGACCGAGAGGAAAGCTTTTTAAACCAGCCTTTATTTTTTAATTCGGAAATTGGTTCATTAAGCACGGCCTTAACTTTTTGCTCAACGTCGGGTGGCGCTTCAACTCTAGGTTTGGATTGTTCGTGGAGCTCACTTAATGGGCGATATTCTAGCTGTGGGTTCCACTCGCTCATAAGCATTCGTGCATTCAGCGTTCGGATGTGATTGAGTAATAGTCTTCGATGTGCTAACTCGGCCTCACGTTGTTCTGGTGTATAGCCTTCAAAGAGTTTGTTGAGTTCAGCTTTAGGAAGTTTAAGGATGCGTTCTGTTTCTTCGAGAAGTTGTAAATCAACTTGATTTTTGTCTATGAACAAAATCGACATCCGAAGAGCATTATGACGAACCTTAGTAATGAACAAAGGGCCGCGCTTCGTGTTGATTACAATAAGTTCTGCTTTACCTACCTTTTCGACTTCAAACTCAATATTTTCGGAGTCTTGGCGTTTTTCCAGCATTTTTGCAATGGCATCAACGCCTATCCGTTGTTCCTCCATTTGAATGCGGTAGTATAAGTTTTTGAGAAGGAACATGATCTCAAGAGTATACTGGGTCGGTTGTTCAAGAAAGCGCCTCGCTTCTTCAACTTCCTCTTGAGAGAGTTCATCAGGTCTGAGTTTGTATTTGTCTGGATCAATATTGGAGTGGATTGAGGGGTCGTAGCCAATTTGGTTTTGCCCATACGCAGGAGAGATGTTTGTTATGATAAAACAAACAAGGATCGTTGCGGAAACAGCTTTTTTAAACCAACTTGAATCGCCCGTATCTTTCACTGAACTGCCTTCGTTTTCGTGTAGTTAATAATAACGTATGTGTATGAAACTTTACAATTAATGCTAGTTTCTTCACTTTTTTACTTGGTATGTTCATGAAGTAGACAGTGACACTAAAATATTAAGATATTTTAAGCATTTCTGTTGATTTTCAAATCTTGGAATGGTTTATCTCGAAGGGTTGGCCTCGGAAAAAAAGCCCCCAGCGGGTGGGGGCCAAAGAATTTTAATTTTGCGCGAGTGTCGGTTCTTTTTTTATCTCAACTGATTCTAAGATACTTTCAAGCTCCATGAGTTTATGTGAAATCTGTGCGGCCTGTTCTAATCGGTCGATGTAACTTACATAATGTTTCATAACATGGTTAACATATACCTTAGGGTGGACATTTTTTTTCACCTTCGATCGCACCTTAGATGCGCCCATGTTATACGCCGAGATATAGTATCTGCTGTTGTTATCAAAATTGCTGCGAAGTTTATTTAAAAAATATGCTCCCAATTTGATGTTAATCAACGGATCTTTGAGGTCCACTTTTTTAACAACATTATAAGTATCGTTTAACCACTTCGCTGTTGATGGTCGGATTTGCATAAGACCGATTTCACCAACACCACCAATTGCATTGGGATTAAAAGATGACTCAAGCTTAATGACAGACACTAAAAACAACGGGTCCATATTATATTTATTGGCCTCTTCAATGATGGTCTTAGAAATTGTCTCAGATTGAGTTTTGTATTTCTTGGGTAATGATTCTCTGACGATCTCAAATACGATTTGTGAGATTAACTGATCTGCATGGGCCGCTGTCTGTATATCAGAAGGTGATCTTTTGCTTCCCACAAGCTCTCGCTGATGTTTAAAGACCGACTGTAGGTCTACAGGGGGCATTGCTAATATATTTTGATGAGACGTCTGAGGTGTATGAAACAACAGTGTCGCTACTGCGACTGCAAATAAATGCTTCTTTGTGATTCTCATAACTCTTACTCCTTTAATTCAACCATTTACTTCCTAGTAAAAACGTCCCGTATGTTACATAATAAGAGCAAGCGAAGTGCCAATTTCGAAGTACTGAAGATCTCAAGTGAATCTACATTTGAGAATATGAAAGGGCATATAGCAGAGGCTATAGGAACAAGTGTCTATAAGTTCGGCTATTTCATTATGATAATATCTCAATTCGAGATGTTATGGCTGGGAAACCGCTGCTTTGAATATTGGTTTGTTTTTGATATCTCAGTGTGCTTAAAACAGATACTCACACTGAGATTTAGAAATTAGATTTAGAAATTAGATTCCGAAGCAATAGTTCTTTCTTTTTGCTTGAGATGAAAAGTATAATTGATCTTAAAGTAAATTCCTTCAGGGAATTTCCATCGGCTAATAGCATGGGAGCTGCAGTCAAAAAGTTCTGTATCGTTGAGTTCGTTTTTGACTTCAATAAAGTCAGAGGATAACCCAATCTCGTTAATGTCCCATGCAATCTTTAATTCGCCAATACGGTCTAAACCTTCACCAATGCGTTGATTGTAGCAGTTCTGTATGTCTCCAAGGTTGGCTTTAATAATTTCTCGGATCTGATCTTTTTGCGAAGGGGGTTTGGGTTTTGCCACGACTTGACCAGTCGGAGTCGTCTCAAAATGTTGATAGTAGTGCTTCATTCCGTAAACAGAGCCAGTAAGAATGGTCGCGCCGAGGGCAAACGCAAAAAACTTATTCTTAAAGCGCATAAGATCTCCTTTAACGGACTGACGATGATGAGGATAAAAGCTGGAAAAATTGCCGAATATTTTGATAGTTTATCGAAGATTTTTGATTCCGTAAATTAGCCAAAACAAAACACAAATGGTAATCTGTGGATATTGTTAAACAAATTAAATTTATCTCATGGTGAGAATTCTCGTAATGATTAGGGGCGTTTTTCTTTTAGAAAGGGGAATAATGTCAGCTATGTTGAGGTCGTCTTCTACTGAAGGGAGAAAGTGTGGGTATAGGTTTTGCGTTTATAAAGGTTTAGATAAAGGAGACAGCTGAATATGATGAACTCAGATACCATAAACCTTATTTGGACGTGCCGAGATACTTGTCAAACAACATTTTTTGATCATTGCCTAGAGGTCAAGGGGGACCATGTGAACGCTCCTCACGTAAAGACCATGCTTGATTGTATAGCCATTTGCCAGTTGACGGCGGATTCTTTACGAAGAAACTCTCCGCTTCATCCCCATGTCTGCAAACTAGCGGCACTTGTATGTGAAGAGTGCGCTAAGAGTTGTGAGGAAATCGGAGGGATGGAAATGCAAAAATGCGCTCAAGTCTGTCGTGACTGTGCAAGAAGCTGCAGAGAAATGTCGGTATAAAACAAAACTCTCGTGCAAGGAGGAACTCATGGCTACATATAATAAAAGCTCAAAATGTATTTTCGGTGTTTTTGAAGCTCGTATGGATTTAGAGAATGTGATTGAGAACTTTAGAGCGCAAGGTTTTAGAAGTTCAGATTTATCCGTACTTGTTCCTGACGACGGTGAAGGGGAAAGTTTTGGTGGTGCTTTGGCTTGGTTAAGTGATGTCAGAACGTTAATGGTTCCAAAAGCGGGTTCGTTTCTAGCGGCTGGATTTCATTTAGACTTTGTTGACACGGGTTCTGATGACGAGATCAACCTGGCGTCGATTTTAAGAGGCTGTGGAATTCCCCAAGATGAGACAAGAAGATATGAATCTTATTTGAAAGAAGACGCAATGTTAGTTCTTGTACACGCCGATGATATAAGTTGGATGAACAAGGCCCGAATGATTATGGAATCTGGCGGCGCAAAAGACGTCACATCCGCTCCGCAAAAACCTGCTTCTAAAAGAAAGCCAGATGTCCCACTTCCTGCAGAACCGTATCTTTAAACTTTAGTGTGTTGTAGTTTTATTCCATGATGGTGGATCACTTGCGGGGAAGGACTCCCAAGAGGCTTCGTCCACCGTATCGCGAGGTTCGTCGCGGGAATCTGCAAAAGACTTTTCGTGGGAATCCAATTGTCTTTTTTGGAGAGCCTTATAGATTCCATAAATTACAGTGGCGGTTTGAAAAAGAAACATTCCAGTTCGTACGATTCGTCGGATTTTTGAGGTTTGTGTTTTCATGTCTTCTGAGAATTGCAATCAATGTTCCACTATCCCTGTGTTGTGAATCAGGTCAGAAGAAGAAATTGCTTTGAATATGCCCCATAAGCTGTGGAAAAATGTCCTAAAAACAAAAACTAGACCACCTCTTACGCTTTGCCGTTAACCCAATTCGGGAAACTGACGATCAGATAAATATACAGCGTTCATCGGAGGAGCACATGTATCGGCTTTGGGGTCTAGGAGCAGTTCTGCTCTTATTAGTTGCGTGTAGTAAAATCGTTTCAAAAGAGAATTCACATCCCCTTGAAATTAAAAAAGACAATGACATTCATTATGAGCACTTCAACGAGCACGGAGAGTTTGTTGAGCATCAGGTTTTGAAAGATCCAAAAAGCGATGAGTACACTGAAGGGATTGTAGCTCCAAACAATCTTAGCCGCTATGAAACCATCCACGGTGATGGCCAAAGTAACCGTATTGATCTTGTTGTGGTTGGTGATGGTTACGCATTAAATGACCTTTCTAGATACCGTGAGCAAACACAAAATATCATTGATCAATACTTTCTTGAAGAACCGCTTTTAACCTATCGTAATTATTTTAATGTTCATCGAGTGGATGTGATCTCGCAGGAATCGGGAATTGATCATGATCCAGGCTTTGGAATTCAGCGATCAACCGCTTTAGATATGCAGTTTCATTGTTATAACCTCCCAAGAATGCTTTGTGTGAATGTTCAAAAAGCAAAAAGTTATGCAGCCAACGCTCCAAAAGTTGACCAAATATTAGCGATTGCAAACTCGACAAGTTACGGGGGCACTGGCTACTGGAACGATAGACTTGCGACCATGAGCGGCGGAAATGAGTATTCTGCAGAACTTGCGCTCCATGAGCTTGCTCACTCTTTTGCGCAATTGGGTGATGAATATGATTATGCAGGCTCTGATCCTAAAACCTGTCTTAACAAGGCCAATGGTTCCGTGTGGGGCTGGCTAACGATGATGACCAGTAAAATAAAGTGGTACAGATGGTTAGATATTCCACACATCGGTGCATTTGAAGGAACGTGTTATCAGAGAACAAATGCCTTTAGGCCTTCAGAAAACTCTAAGATGAGAACGCTGGGGCACCCCTTTCATGAAGTCAATTCCGAGCAATATATTTTTCAAATATATAAGCACGTCAGACCAATTCAGATGGCAACACCTTCGGGCACTTATTCAAAGAGTAGTGTTTTTTACGCTTACCCTGTTCAGCCCATTGGATACAGCCTTGAGATAAAGTGGTTTTTAGATGGACGTGAAATTCCAGGCAGTGACCAAAAGCTGACGCTATCTGTGCCAAGTTTGAATTTGCCAAAAAGAACACGGCATACAATTTCTGTACGGGTCACTGATAAGACGACAAAAGTGAGAGATCAAGAAATGCGGCAAAGGCTTATGACAGAAACGAGATCTTGGACCGTTCGATAAACGGCCCAAGCACCAAAAACTTAGTGATGCAGTAAGCATCCTTCTTTAAGTAAGTTGATTTCATTGTTTTCAGTTAAGCAGGAGTAAATCCAAAAAGTTTGTTGGCCGTAAGATGCCCCACGATAAGCCTTTTTGTTTCCGTCTGCATCGACTTCGCAAGGGTTGTTCATCGTACAAAGGCGGCCGCTTTCGTTTCCAGTATTATTTACGCCAACAACTTTGCCAGTGCGAGTGCTAATAATAGGTGACCCCGATGTTCCGCCGATTGTCTCACACCCTGGTTGCAAGTATCGGATCGAGTCTGTCCACATCCAGCCAGCTTCTTCAAGCTTATCGACAAAATATTCAACTGCGCAGCTGTATCCGCGCTTCCAGTACCCTGATAAAACCTGGATACCATCATCAACTTGTGCGGGCTCGGAAGAAAGCACTAGAGCATCGATATTGTGATCTCTTTTAATTTCAGCAAAAGTTTTATTTAAGCGGTAGATGGCGAGGTCAGTGCCTGTCATCGTTCCATAAGCGATGTGAGTTGAGTGTAGAGTTGCAACATTATTGATGTGCCTATCATAAAGACTGAATCTTCGACTCATTTGTTGGTTATAAACAATTTCTCCAGGCTTTAAAAAACCACCAAGATCAAGGCAGTGACCGTTAGTAAGAATTAAAGCATAGTCATCGTCATGAGAAGTTTCATAACGAACTAAACTCCCTGAGCAGTTTGAAAGTGCAACTATACCCTCAAAATCATAATCTGAGCTGAGTTGAAGATATTGGGCATGAGATATACTCCGCGCAAGCACCTGCTGCTCTGGTGTCGGTAATGGTAAAGCATAAGAAGTGGTCGCAGTGAGAAGAAAGCTCAGCGCCACGAATAGTAGTTTTGTCATTGATTCCCCCCTTTTGGACGCCGATTAAATCGCTTGAAATTTATGGAGTCACCTTAAAGAGCTAATTAGCGCAAAGCATTAATAAAGTTCTTTTTGACAGTCGT
>CAYXYF010000007.1:0-40941 GCA_964469265.1 uncultured Bdellovibrionales bacterium | reverse complement strand
AACAGATCTCCATAGGCAGATTTTTAATGAAGTGAATGGTGAGTCTTATAGCCGCTTCTTTGAAGACCGCATTCTATCAGTTGGTAAAAGCGGTTGTGGCAGTCCAATTGCCGTTGCTTGTGTTTATCTATCGATAAAAAAGAAGATGTTCGTTACGGACAACTATATTAAATTTGAGCATCCTCAGATCGCTCGCTTAATGATTATATACCATGAGGCTCGTCACACTGAGCGTGAAAATGACAATTGGACACACGCTACGTGCCCAGTTCCGTTTATTGGGGAAGATGGTCAAGAGATTAAGAGCATCTGGACAGGCGCTAGGCTAGCGGGTGAGGAGGCATGTGATAACAGTCCGTTTGGATCCTATGGTTCATCAACGATTATGCTAAAGAACATTTCTATGTTCTGTGAGAACTGTAACGAGAAAGTGAAGATGGACGCGGATATTTATGCGCAGGACCAACTCAAGAGAATCACTAATCAAAAAGCTAAGGAAGACATGAAAAAGGACTTCGGCCAAGCTCTCCTTTAATGTCCTATTAAAAGCGGGTTTACACAAGCCCGCTTTAGGCGTACACAGTACCCATGAGAAAGTTCCTTTACGCTGCCGGAGCAGCCGTCATTGCAATATTGCTTATAAATTATAAAACGACATCTACTGAAACCGTAGCTGGATTTGACTCTGTGAACAATGAAGTTATGATCGCAGAAGCCCAAGGGGCTATTGACGATCGAGTTTCTCAAGATAATGAGACCCAACTTGATGACACTGAGGTGCATCCAAAAGTGTCCCTTCTACGAAATATTTTAAATACCAAAAACGATAACGATCCAAGGTTAGATACTGAGTTTCGCAACTTGTCCGTTGAGGAGAAGGCGGCTCTAATATCGATGTATGAGCAAATGCGTCCTGAAAGCTTAAATGAGCGCGGGACCATTGTGTTTTTGATGGGACGAGAGATCACTCGGCCAGAAGATGCTGAATTTTTAAAACGTGTTTTGTCTGAAGAACCGTGCTTAAGCCTGAGCAACTGTGGGGTGCCCAACGCTCAACGTGATCCTCATATGGATTCGGTCAACGACACAACCCTCAGCTATCCTCAACTGGTAGCGCTAAACAGAATAAAGTCATTTGTTAGCCAAAGAGAGCTTCGAAATGTTAATCCGACTATTCTTTCTCACCTTGCCGACGCGGCAAAGATAGGGCAGAATTCTCGCATTCCGTTGGTACAAGCACGCGCAAATGAAATTGTCTCGATACTTGAAACAAGGAATTAAACTTCATAAATTATAGAAGATATTAATATGGGAAATCGCAAAGTTGATGTGTTAGTTATTGGAGCGGGAATTGTCGGTACTTCTGTCGCAAGAGAGCTTCAAGCGCGAGGGCGGAAAGTTACTTTAATTGATAAAGGAACTCCTGGATTTGGATGTTCTTATGGAAACGCTGGGTGGATTACGCCGTGTTTTGCTACACCATTACCCCAACCAGGAATGTTGATAAAGTCTGTTAAATGGATGCTTGATCCTGAGAGTCCGCTTTATATTAAACCTCACCCAAGTATGATTTTAATGAAGTGGCTGTATCACTTTATGATGAATATGAATCAAAAAAAGATGGAGCAGTCCATTGATATTCTAACGACCATTTCAAAAGATAGTATTGATTTTTATCGTGAACTCGATAAGAGAAACCCTTCTTTCGACTTCCAAAATAAAGGTCTACTCATGATCACGGAGACTGAAAAAAGTCTTAAGGGCATTATCGCTGAAATGGACATGATGGCCTCTCGTGGAATTTCTGGAAAAAAAATGACGGCTGATGAAGTTGTTGAGTTTGAACCATCTGTGCGAAGAGAAAAAATTAAAGGTGGAGTTTACTACACGGGCGAGGCACACGCAGAACCCCTTGAGACCGTAAAAGCAATTCATAAAGAATTTGAAAATCTAGGTGGAGTATCTTTAGCAGATACAGAAGTTTATGATTTTGAAATGACTGGTAAGAAGATCACAAAAGTAAAAACGACCAAAGGTGACTTTGAGGCAGATCTTGTTGTATTCTCCTTAGGAAGTTGGTCTGAGGGGATGGGCAAGCGCCTATCGCTAGATATTCCCGTTCTGGGTGGCAAGGGCTACAGTATGATTGTTAAAGACGAACAACTCACTGGAGGTATGAAACCCAAATATCCTATGATGATTGTTGATCGAAAGATTGCTGTGACGCCTAGAAAAAACTCGCTTCGCTTAGCAGGAACGCTGGAGCTGGTGAAAGTGGACTTTGCAATTACTCCAAGAAGGGTAAATGCAATCACTAAAGGCGCGAAGGAATTTTTAAAAATTCCAACGGAATTTGAAATTGAAGAATTATGGCGTGGTCTAAGACCTTGCACGCCCGATGGCGTACCTATGATTGGATTTTCTAAAAAGTTGAACAATCTATTTATCTGTACGGGCCATCAAATGTTAGGGCTACAGTCTGCACCAGGCTCTGCAAGATTAGCAGGTGAGTTGATCTATAATGAAAATACTTATGTAGATGCTAAACCATTTGCGGTCGACCGCTTCTAGAAAGGAAACGTCATGAGAAAACCGTTCATTTATTTGGCTCGCCTTGAAGGACTTTCTTTTTTAGCTATTTTATTTATTACTATGCCATTAAAGTATTTTTTTGAAAGTCCAATGCCAAATAAAGTTGTGGGGATGGGGCATGGAGTATTGTTTATTGCTTATGTTTTTTTCTGCTTCATTATTGCAAGCGACGAGAATTGGGACCGAAAAAAGCTTATCTACGGCCTTATCGCATCGGTGGTCCCATTCGGAACGTTTATCTTTGAAAAAAAGTATTTATAAAATCTAGATTGTTTCTGAGGTTCTAACGGATATTAATATATCACCACAGTTAAGCCTTCGCTTGAAATGCCTTTGAATATATAAATAATCAGTTCTAATGAAAACGAAAAGTAAAAAAACAGACTCAGGCAAAAAAAGTCTAAAAAAGAAAAGCACGACAAAGACCAATACAAGAATTTTTACAGTAGGGCATTCCAATCGTTCTATTTCTGAATTCATTGAGTTGCTTGAGAGCCAAAAGTTAAAGCTCCTTATCGATATTCGAACCATTCCGAAATCAAAACACAATCCACAATTTGGACAAGATCGTTTAAGAAAAAGTCTTGAGAAAAAAGGGATCGAATACGAACACTACGCTGGACTGGGCGGACTTAGGCCCACTTCAAAAGACTCTATCAATAAGGCTTGGAGAAACAGTTCTTTTAGAGGTTATGCGGATTATATGCAAACAAATGAATTTGAAAAGGCCCTAAAAAAATTAATATCTAGATCTAAAAGAAAGCGTTTGGTGATCATGTGTGCAGAAGCTGTTCCGTGGCGCTGTCATAGGTCTTTGGTTGCAGATGCTTTATTGCTTCATGATATTACGGCCGTTGATATTTTCAGTAAGACCAATACAAGACCACATAAAATGACATCATTTGCAAAGGTGAAGAAGGGTAAAGTTGTTTACCCTGAGTGAGTTTAGGTTCGTTCAACGGGAAATTTCTTTTCATTCCAGTAAAGCATTCCACCTTCCATATTGAACACATTTTTAAATCCGAGGGCCATAGCTTGTTCTGTCGCTGTGCCAGAACGTCCTCCAGAGCGGCAAATAAAAAGGATTTTTCTGTTCTTATCTCCGCCACTGTTTAAAAATTGCATCAGGTCGTTGCCCAGTGGGATAAGTTTTGCATTTTTAATATGGGCAAGCTCGCCGTTCCATTCATCAGGTCTTCGTACATCAATGAGTTCGTACTCGTTAAGAGTCGAAGGGTCTTTCACCTGTAAGGTCGGAACGCCATCTTTTATGTTGATTTTATTTTCCATAAAGTCACCGCCATTTCTTATTGTCATCTGGTAAGACTCAAAACTAAACCGCTTTCAGCCGCCAGACAACTCCCCAGACACCACCTGCGGAAAAGATGCCGAAAAAAGGGACGGAGCACGCCTAAATCGCTGAAACTATGTGTGATTTTTGGCATGCTGTTGTTTTTTAAAGTTCTCAAGTGACTTTCTGTCGGGGCGGGGGTACGTAGAGGCTATCAATCTTAAAAAGGGGCTTTTGGGATGAGAATAGCTTTATTTGCATTATTGTTTTCTGTGTTTTCGGTAAGCGCTCAGGCGAACTACGATTTATCTAACGTGGTTTTAGGAATCGATTATTTGGCCTATGACAAGGATAGCTCTTATCTATTTCCATGCATTGCTGAATCCGATGTTATGTTCTGTGACGAGTTCGTTCGAATGGAAGACGACGCTTGCACGGACTCTTTAAAAATCAAAATCAGAGATGAAAAAACAATTTCTTGCACTCTTTCAACAGGCGAAGAAGTCGTTCTTGCGCAAACAAAACCCAATGCTGAAATCAGATCCGACTCGACTCAGCCTGCTGGTTTTTATCCTCTTGATGTTTCAAGCCGTGTGAGTATAAAACAAGAAGGCCCTATAAGCATTCTTGTAGTAAAGTAGTTCCTATCTTTTAACTTCCACCTGGTTTTTTATTCGAGTAGCTGACAAAGAATTTGACAGCTGCTAGCCCCTATTTGTTTTGTCCCAGTTTCTAAAGGTTTTAAAGCTCTTATATCGCTTCTTATCAGGCATTGGCCTTGTAATATTAGATCTTTGTAAGGAATTAGGAAAATTAGGAGAAACTAAAATGAAACTCATTAAATATATAATCATTGGAACTTTCATAGCGAATACGACCAGCGCAGCGAGCTTAGAGCAATTGGACTCAGCTTTTAGGACACAAAATATCCAGTGTCAGCCCATGAAGTTGCACTCATTAGATATTCTGGAAAGACAAAAGCTGATTCAAAGACGTCAGCTACAGATTAAAAATGCTTCAGAGATTGAGCAAATGTATCTCGACCTAGCACAAGATGCTCGCAAAACAAGTCGAGTTTCAAAAGCGATTGGATTTTTAGGCGTGACACCTCTTTTAATGGCAGGTGCAACGGTGACTATTGGCGCCTCAGGAATGGCCGCGCATAGCGCCCTAACTGGCGCGAAATCTGTGACTGTCGTGGCTTTATCAGAACAAACTATACCGTTCATTACTATCGGTGCTATTGCGGGTGCAAATGGATTTATCTTATATAAGGATTATCAATTCATAACTGAAGCAGCAAGAAAAGATGGCGTAAATGTCGATGGTATCATCACGGCTTATGAAACTCTTTTAAAAGATATTACAGCAAAGTCTTGCGATTTATCTAAGATCCACGAAGAAATAAAAGAAAGAAGAGAACAACTCACGGCAAGATTTGGTGGCGCAAAATACAGGTTCAAAAACCTATTCGGTGGTGAAGCAGAAAAATTAACAGCAGCTCTTTACACACTCTCGGTCATCGATCGCATGGTCTATGAGATGGAGCTTTATCAACTTGAAAATTCAGGAAAGCGCGTTGCTGGCAGTACAAACTCTGAGAGAAGATCGTCAAACGGCAGCCGATAAACGAGCGGGGACGAGGAGCCGGATTTGTTTCGGGCTCCTGCCCTCAACTTTTTGCATTCGCAAAAAGCCAGCCTTTGGCTGTCCAAAAATAGCCTCCTGCTATTTTTGTGAACCGACGACCTTGAGTGACATCGTCGGATCAACCTTCGACCCAGAAACTAAAAAGGATTTTTTACTAACCACTGCGTGGCTACTAAAAAATCCTTTGAAAATTGGTTGCGGGAGCCGGATTTGAACCGACGACCTTCGGGTTATGAGCCCGACGAGCTACCAGGCTGCTCCATCCCGCGACAAAGACTACCTTTTTGGTAAGGGATTGTTATAGGGCATAAACAGCTTTGGGTAAAGCTCTTTTCCTTAAATTCTCAACAAATTGTTTGTTTATTCGCATTTGTAAAGCTGTGTGTGATCGGGCGGTTATGCTTTTGACCCTGCTATTTTATGTAGCTCTTGTCTTGTGATCCCTTGGTTTTTGCGTTTTACCCTTGAGCCTTTGGCATGGTGGTGGGCGCAGTTTTTGGAGCAGGTTTTGTATTCTTCTTTTCCTGAGTCCTTACACTTTTTGCAAACCTTTGTTGGTTTTTCGCATCGGATGCAGTCAAATTCTTCATAGGCGGGTTGACCGCAGTGAGGGCAGAATGTGTACTTTGTTGAAGCTTGAAGTTCAGTGTCGACTGCAACTCTGCGATCAAAAACAAAACATTCACCTTCCCATTGATTTGGGTTTTTGATGTCTTCAAAGTATTTTAAAATTCCACCATCGAGTTGATAAACGTTTTTAAACCCTTGCTTGTGCATTTCGATGATGGCTTTTTCGCAACGGATACCGCCAGTGCAATAGATGAGAACTTTCTTTTCTTTAAGATCTTGTAGTTCTTTTAGCTTTTCAGGGAATTCGTTAAACTCATTCATGTTTAACTCAAGAGCATTTTTAAATTTCCCAATTTCAGTTTCATACCAGTTTCTTGTATCAATGACGACGGCTTCAGGATCTGTTGCCAGAATCTCGTGCCATTCTGCTGGAGTGACGTGGTTTAGTTTTGGTTTTTCTGGAACAACTGATGTATCGCCTAAGGTTACAATTTCTTTTTTCACCTTCAATTTGAAAGCTCTAAAAGGCATAAAAGTAGAAATGCTATCTTTGTTGGTGAGTTCGCCAATGATGGTGTCTTCAGCAAGAAATCTTCTAAACTCTGCACACCCTTCAGGCGGGCCTGAAATGGTAGAATTTACTCCCTCGGTGCCTAACAAAAAAAGACCACGGATTTTAGTTTCCTTGGCCTTCTTCTCAATCGTCTCTTTTAAAGAAGGGATATTTTCTTTTTGGATCGGTACGAATTTATAAAACGCACTGATTAGAAAACCTTGAGTATTTTGAGATTGTTGCTGTGACATGTGGGGGAATATAAACAATTGGTGTTCGCCGTGTCAATTCTTTGATGACATATGTATTTTGAACTCACTATAATCGATTCTTATGCAAAACCCGTTTGAAGTCCGTAATTTAAAGAAGCTTTATGGAAAAAATATTCACGCTCTTAGGGGTGTTAGTCTGAAGATGAACGAGGGAGAAGTCTTTGGACTCTTGGGCCCCAACGGAGCGGGCAAGACCACTTTAATTTCCATTTTGAACTGCCTTGAAAAGGCAACCTCAGGTGAGGCTTATATCTTCGGAAAAGATGTCACTTTAGAGGATCAAAAAACAAAGGCCCTTGTCGGGATCGTCCCGCAGGAGCTCGTCAATCATGGTTTTTTTGCAGTCAATGAGGTCTTAAACTTTCACTCTGGATACTTCGGTTTAAATAACAACCAAGAATACATAGATTATTTATTAGATAAGCTTGCGCTTACCGTTCACCGTGAAAAGAAAATTCGTGAGCTCAGTGGCGGGATGAAGCGGCGATTTCTTATCGCCAAGGCTCTTGTCCATCGGCCAAAGCTCTTGATGCTTGATGAGCCAACAGCTGGAGTTGATATCGACCTCAGAAATTCGTTGTGGAAATTTGTTGAGGAGCTCAATAAAGAGGGAATGTCTATTTTGCTGACGACCCATTACCTTGAAGAAGCTGAAAATCTTTGTGATAGGGTGGGGGTTATTCATAACGGAGAGCTTAAAGCCATCGGACAAACCTCAGAGTTGATTAAAGATTTGACCCAAAGGCAGATTCAGATTTCCGTCAAAGAACCCCTTTCTATTCAAAGCGATTATTTGATGAATCAATCGGACACGACATTAACATTTCGGGTGCCTTCGAGTATGGAGCTTGGAGATTTATTAGAGACTTTAAGTCTTGATATGAACAATGTTGTTGATATTAAAATTCGAGAAGGAAGCCTCGAGGATGCGTTCTTAAATATTTTAAGTAGAGAAGTGAGTCCATGAGTACGAAAGTTGATCTTAAATTCACGCCCTTTAAATCTCTTTTTTTAAAAGAAGTAACAAGGTTTTGGAAAGTATTTGGGCAGACGGTTCTTACTCCAACTGTGAACGCAAGCCTTTACCTATTAATCTTTGGCGTCAGTCTCGGTAAAAGTATTAATCTTGAGTCGGGGATAGCCTATTTGGCATTTATCATTCCAGGCCTCATTACAATGGCAACTTTAAACAACGCCTTTCAAAATTCATCGAGTTCTATTTTGGGTTCGAAGTTTCATGGAGATATCATTGACCTTAAAGTTGTTCCTCTAACATTAAATCAAATTGTTTCCGCATTCAGTTTGGGCGCTATTGTTCGGGGCTTTACAGTGGGTGCGGTTACATTTCTTGTCTGCCAAGTCTTTCATTATATTTCTGAAGGAAACCTTTTATCCGTGGCTCATCCATTCTTTTTGGTATTGTTTCTTTTGATGGGTGGTGTGACCTTTGGATTGCTAGGCATCTTAATTGGTTTTTGGGCGAAGAACTTTGAACAAGTTAATGCCGTGGGTGCTTTTGTTCTACTTCCCCTAATATATTTAGGTGGGGTTTTCTATTCATTAGAGAACTTGCATCCCTTTTGGCAAAAAATTTCCCAACTCAACCCTCTTCTTTATTTTGTAAATGGGGTACGGTATAGCATCCTGAACCATTCAGACGTTCCCTTTACGACGGCACTATTGGTTTCTGTTGTGAGCTTAATTGTATTGTTTTTTCTTGCACGTCGAAGCGTTAAAAGAGGATCGTTCATGAAGTGGTAAAAGGCATCGATCACATGCCTGTTGTTACCATATACGATATGACAAAAAAATAGCGCCGCATATAGCTTATTCTTGGCATTTTAGAGTATTCATTGTTAATAATGATTCTTGAATTTGTTTGAGGAGACTTAATGTTTGATCAGCTGTCGGATAAATTACTTACATCATTAAAAAAGATCAGAGGCCAAGGTTCCATCACCGACGCCAATATTGAAGAATCATTAAGAGAAATCCGCCTAAATTTGCTTGAAGCCGACGTTCACTTTAAGGTCGTTAAAAATTTCATCGATCGAGTGAAAGCAAAAGCTATCGGTCAAGAAGTTGCAAAAAATATCACCGCAGGCCAACAGTTTGTAAAGATCGTTCATGATGAATTGGTTGAGCTTCTTGGTGGCTCTTCCACGCAAATTAATTTGAAGTCTCAGCCGTCAATTATTTTCTTAGTTGGTCTTCAAGGAACAGGAAAGACAACAACTGCAACAAAACTTGCGCGCTACATTCGTAAACAGTTTCAAAAGCGCCCAGGACTTGTTCCTGCAGATATTTATCGTCCAGCCGCTATTGATCAATTAAAAACCTTGGCGCAAGCAAATGATCTTCCTGTGTATGACACTCAAGTAGGGCAAAAGCCTCAGGAGATTGTAAAGAAAGCATCAGAGTGGGCAAAAGAAAACGCCGTTGATGTTATCATCGTAGATACAGCAGGCCGTTTGCAAATTGATGAAGCTCTTATGGGAGAGTTGGGTGATTTAAAATCCATTATGAATCCTCACGAAGTTCTTTTGGTCGTGGACGCCATGTTAGGTCAACAGTCTGTCAGTGTTGCTGAAGGGTTTCACGATAAACTTGGAATCACTGGTTTGGTTCTTACAAAGATTGATGGTGATGCTCGAGGTGGTGCCGCACTCTCCATTAAAGAGATGACTGGGATTCCTATTAAATTTTTAGGAACTGGTGAGAAAACCGATGCCCTTGAGGTATTCCATCCTGATCGATTGGCGTCTAGAATTTTAGACATGGGAGACGTCGTTTCGCTTGTTGAAAAAGCTTCAGAGGTCATCGATGAGGAAAAGGCTATAAAAGCTGCAAAGCGGATGGCGAGAAATCAGTTCACCGTGGAGGATTTTCTCGATCAGCTCCAACAGATTAAAAAACTTGGTAGTTTTGAGGGGATAATGAAAATGATCCCTGGTATGGGACAGGCCATGAAGAAAATGAAGGACATGGCTCCCCCTGATAAAGAGATCAAAAAAATTGAAGCTATTATCCGCTCTATGACATCAAGTGAGCGCCAAAATCATAAAATTCTTAATGGTTCCAGACGCTTGAGAATTGCTAAGGGCAGTGGAACTCAAGTCAGCGACGTGAACAAATTCATTAAACAATTCGAGCAGAGCCAAAAAATGATGTCCAATATGATGAAGTTTATGGGAAAAGGCAAAATGCCTGGAATGGGCGGAGGATCTGGATTCCCGTTTTGAAATCGAATTTAAGATAATTTCAGAAACGAAAATAAAACAAATTTTAATTAATTTGTGAGTTTTTAGAAAAATATTTGTTGCAGTTCGACGTAAAAAAAAGTACATCCAAAGGATTGAATTTTTTGTTTGTTAATTCATTGTTAAGAACTCGCTGATTGATTAGTCGGTTGGCAAAATTGAAAAGGAAAGAGGTTATCTCAAATGGTAGTTATTCGTTTAAACCGCGTTGGATCTGTTAACAAACCGAAGTACAGAGTGACAGTAGCGGACTCTAGAAGACCAACTGGTGGAAAGTTTATTGAAATCGTTGGAACTTACAATCCGAATCCTAGAGGAAAAGAAAAAGAAGTTGATATCAACCTGGACAAGATCAACGAGTGGATCTCTAAAGGTGCTCAACCAACTGAGCGTGTGAAGTCGCTTATGAAGCTCGCATCAGCGGCAAAATAATCTGCGATTGAATCTATTTTTTAAACCCCGCCATTTTTTATCTCATCGGTGGTGGTGGTGGTACGGCGAAATATTAGAAGAGGATAGGGAGTAACATAGAATGGATTACACAAGCTTAAAGGACTTAGTCGAGTTTATGGCTAAATCTCTCGTTGATAAACCCGATGAGGTTTCTGTTAATGAGATGGTTGGCGAGCAAACGACGGTTGTAGAACTGAAAGTTGCTAAAGAAGATCTCGGGAAAGTCATTGGTAAACAAGGACGTACCGCGCGATCCATGAGAACAATACTCAATGCGGCTAGTACAAAGCTTGCTAAGAGAAGTGTTCTTGAAATCGTAGAATAATTTTTCGGCACAAAAGACATTCAACACGCGTGAAGGGGCATCACTCAAATGTGGTGCCTTTTTTGTTTTAGATTTGGAAAGAGATATTGGAGACACAATAAGAATGGAAGATGTTAACGCTCTAGATGGTTTTGTAAACGTTGGACGAGTTAGAGACTCTCATGGTCTTAAGGGAGAGCTTTTTGTTGTAACCAATCTTGAAGAGACGCCGCCGTGGGTGACGCAATTTGGAGAATTTGTTTTAGAATACAAAGCTCCAGGTGAAGACGGAAAACATACCTCTCAAACAAAATCCTTCCATGTGAAAAAAACTCGACCACACAAAAAAGGTTTTATCGTTAAAACTGTTGAGATCAATGATCGCAATGAGTCTGATATTTATAAGGGTGCAGTGTTTTACATTAAAGAATCCTACCTTCAATCTGCAGAAGGAGAAGAGGTTTATCTTCGAGAAGTAGAAGGCTTTGAAGTCTATGACGGTGAACAACTTGTAGGAAAGATTATTGGATTTTCAACCAACAACGCGCAAGACCTTCTTGTAGTTGCATCTGGTGATACGGATATTGAAATTCCATTTGTACAAGCCTTTGTGAAAGACATTGATAAAGAAAATCAAAAAGTAATTATGGAGTTGCCTGAGGGCTTGCGCGCAATTGATGAGCTTGAGGCAAGCGATGAAGGTGATGAAGAGAATTGATGTCATAACTCTTTTTCCAGAGCTCATTCAAAGTATAAGTACCTACGGAGTTCTTAGCCAGGGGATTAAAAACCAGATCCTTGAAATCCACTGTCACAATCCTCGAGATATGAGCACCGATCGCCACCGCACGGTTGATGATCGTCCCTATGGCGGTGGAGAGGGAATGGTCCTGATGGCTGAGCCCCTTTCAAAAACACTTCAAAATATTCCTAAAAAACAAACCTCTCGGTTTGTTTACATGTCTCCTCAGGGAAAACCACTAACGGCTGAAAAAGCTAAAGAGCTTGCAAGCTATGAGCAGCTTATATTTCTTTGTGGCCGATATGAGGGAGTCGACGAGCGTTTTTTAAGTCACTATGTCGATGAGGAGCTTTCCATAGGAGATTATGTTGTCAGCGGAGGAGAGCTGCCTTGTATGGTGACTGTCGACGCCGTCAGCCGATTTTATGAAGGGCTCCTTGGAAACAAGGGCTCCTTTGAAAACGATAGCTTCGAGAACTTTCTTTTGAAATATCCGCAGTTTACGCGACCTCTTGAATTTGAAGGTTTAAAAGTGCCAGAAGTTCTTTTATCTGGAAATCATGCTCAAATAAATAGCATCCGCCAGAAGCTTGCCATCTTAAAAACCCACTTTAAACGTCCCGATTTACTTCAGGTGACAGACTCAGAGCTTAAAGATGCTCTTCAATTCTATAAAGCACTCAGTGGAGAAGAAAAAAAGGTGTTTGGCCTGCCAGAATAGCTTATTGGTATTGACTCGACTTTATTACCCGTGTTAACTATTTCGACTTCCCAACTATATTAAAGGATATTGGTATGTTACAAACACTTCAGCGCATTGCAAAATCTAGAATTCAAAGCTCTAATAAAGTTGATTTTAATTCGGGCGACACCGTGAACGTTTCGGTTCGCGTTCGTGAGGGTGAAAAAGAAAGAATTCAGGTTTACACAGGTACAGTTATTAAAATTCAAAATGCTGGTACAAACAAAACATTCACTGTAAGAAAAATTTCTGATGGTGTTGGCGTTGAAAGAACTTTCCCGTTTGTATCTCCTGCAGTTGAGAAAATTGAAGTGGTTGCCCGCGGAAATGTAAGAAGAGCAAAGCTTTACTACATCCGTGCTCTTAAAGGTAAAAAAGCTAGAATTGCTTCTGATCTTGTTATCAACAGCAATAAATCAAAAAAAGCTGCTCCTGTCGCAGAGACTCCAGCAGAACCTGCTGAAACTAAAACAACTGAAGAAAAATAATCCTACTCAATGTTTCCATCGTTTGACTGGAAATCATTAACTCCTTCTCCCATCATCGGCGTTGACGAGGTGGGGAGAGGCTGTCTTGCGGGTCGCGTTTACGCTGCGGCCGTTATTTTACAAAGCGACCAAGGCATTCACGAATATACGGATTCCAAACTTCTGACCGAAGTTCGAAGAGACGAGTTGTCTGAACACATTATTAAACATCATAAAGTGGGCGTGGGTTTTGCAACACCTCAAGAGATTGATGAAATTAATATTTTAAAAGCAGCATTGCTTGCGATGAGAAGAGCTGTTGAGTCTTTAGGTGTGACAAGCGGTCACATGGTTGTTGATGGAACATTTAAGGTTCCTGATATGAGCTACTGCTCTCAAACGACCCTAATAAAAGGTGACTTAAGGTGTGCTCCCGTTGCTGCTGCTTCGATTGTTGCAAAGGTCATTCGTGATAAATATATGTCAGAACTTTCAGAGCAATATCCTGGATATGGCTTTGAAAAACATAAAGGCTACTCCACGGCGTACCACAAGCAAAAGATTATTGAGCATGGTGTTTCCCCCGAACACCGTAAAACTTTTCGCGGAGTACGAGAATACCTCCAACTGGAAACACTATAAGGGCTTTGTTGCTGAACTTGAAGCCATCAGGCACTATCATAACGTTGGATACTTTTTAAAATCCCATCGCAGTAAAATTCATCACACAGAAATCGACGTTGTTATGGTCAATGCCACTCGTATGATCTTGCTGGAAGTAAAATGGACGTCGCATTTGGACTTCCAAAACTTTCGATTATCGCGCAGACAAAGGCAACGTTTAGAAAATGTTTACTTAAGAGTTCAAGCTGCATCGAAGCTTGAAGTTGAGTTTCACTATGTCGTTGTGAGTCAGTCTGAGGGCATTCAAATCATTGATAATTTTCTGGGTTCCATGGGTTAGTTTTCTTGACTATATGAGGGGCGTAATACGAAACTAATTAAGTTATGAAGTTCGGAAAAAAGCTTATATCATCAATAGTTGTGCTCTGTTTAGTGGCGGCTGTTCCCGCGAAGAGCAAAGCGGATCCTGGCCGTGAGTTTCTGATGAGTGTGACTTATGGCACGTTAGCGGGCGCACTTTTGGGTACGGCTTCTTTAGCATTTACTGACAAGCCTGGTGAGAAACTTCAGCGTATCGCAAGAGGAGCATCTCTTGGTCTTTATTTCGGTATTTTATTAGGTCTTTATGTTGTCTATGGAGTTCCAGATGGGAGTGAGGAGCTTGATCACATACTTCCACCAGAAGACGATTATGGATTTAAACTTCGTAATCCAATTATCTATCCTACAATGAATGATACTGGAGATTTTGATGGTTGGGCATTTGATGTCACCGTCTATCGATTCTAAAACTCTAATTTAATCCAGTCTCGTTTTTTCCATCAAATAAGAAGCTAATATTTAAACTGATTTGTTTTTCTGCATCTGTTCTTTTCTCTTGCGTGAAGAAGACTGCCCAACAATCACCTGGTGGGATAAACTTGATATTCATACGGTACGCCTGGATGGTGTCATTTAAAATATTATAGGTCGTCTCACCTTCGAAGAGAACATACTTCACATAAAATCCAATTCCTGTGGTTAAGTCCCGTGTTTTAGTATTGAGATCTACAATCGTCCCGTTTGTAATTAGAAAGTCTTGGGAATAGGTCAGCTGGAGATAGTTTTTTCGGCTATCAAAAACCTTAAGTCTTGTCGCATGGGCAGTGTCTTTTTGATAGGGGTAATATTTTACGAGCGAGTTTGTTTCAAAGTGATCGAACCTAAGGTCAAGTAGACTTGAAATCTCAGACCACGGTTGACGCTTTGAGAGTGTATCTCTGTTTTCTTCATGTATGTCATAGCTCTGAGATAAAGTATGACGGACTATCTGAGTGTATTGCGGAGTTCCGTCTCGGTATCTTTTTCTCCAGATTTTATTTGAAAGGGAATAGGTCACCAGGTTTTTTTCATAAATTCGGTCCCGATAATCAAACTGGATATTATCTTGGCTGCTTATCGGTTGATTCTTTTTAAAGTTCGAATCAAAAGTGCTCCCTGCAAAAAATGGATGATCAGGTTGCTGGTCCCAAGGAATCGTTGTGTAAATGATTTCAGGCTCAATAACATGTTTATATTTATCATCAGTTGGCTTGTCGTTATTGCCAAAAATTTTACTGAAGTGGGTATTCATTGAAATATTTGTTCGAACATAGTGTCGGTAAGTCGAAGGTTCAAAGTGTCCAAGAGTATTGTCTCGGCTCAAGGAAAACTGATATCTGGTCTCCCTCAAAGAAACTGACGGTGTAATGTTTAAGGCTTCACCAAAGGAAATCGGATAAGAAATCGATGGCTCAACATCAAGTCTTTGACCTGAGCGAATAAGATCAGTTGTTGGATCGAAAGCTCCGTTGGCGGGGTTTGTGTCAGGATCTTTTGAAGGGGTGAGATTATCATAACTCATGTTATCGCGTGTGAAGTTGACATAGTTTACGTTCAAATCAAAAAGCAAATTGGTATCAAAGAGTCTTCTTGGCATGATGGAGTAATTCATTTCAGGAAATCTGTGCACAGAAAGGTAATTGCTCACTAAAGGATCTTCATTCAAAAGGCTTCGGTAGTACGACATATCCATGCTCCAGTGAGCACGGTCCGAGTTTTTAGTGATAGACATTCTATTTTCAAGAGCAGATTCTCCGCGGCCGTGAATCTCTTTGTTAAAGTCTCTTGGATAGAGGGTATCACTGACGGTGTTAAGATCCATACGATGGATAAAGCCATAGGGTAGGGCGTATTGGTGTTTATACTTGAGGAACCAGCGATTTATCCTATCGCTATTGGGATTGTAAGGTTTAAGCTCATCACTACTTGAAAAAAGCCTGTCTTCTAGATACCCGAAGTCAAACTCGCCACTGCTCTCGGTAGAGGACACATAGCGATAGTTCACAAGGCCTTTTGTTCCTCTGTTTGTATAATAAGTTGCAGTGAAGGTGGCATCTTTGTTGTCCGAAATAGCCCAGAAGAAACTTTCTGAAACCGTAAAACCGCTGGAATCACTGTATTCGTAGCTCGGAAAAAGTAGACCCGTTTGTCTTTCGCTTTTAAGGGGAACGATCAGATAAGGAAACCAAAGAGTGGGAACTTTACCGAAATAAATTAATGCATTCCTAATATGTGCATAGCCACCGATCTTTGCATTGACACGGCTTCCGCTAAAGCTCCAAAACGGAGGACACGTTGTGCAAGCAGTATAAGTTCCACGGACTGTTTGATATTCGCTGGCAGAAAGTTTTTTAATTTCTTCACCTTCAAAGAGCACTTGCCCGACCTGTACAAAGCCTCTTCGGATAACACCTGTGTTATCTCGGTAATTGATTTGAATTTCTTGGGCCTCAAGTTTTGCTTCGGGACCCACCATTCGCACATTCCCTTTACAATGAACTGATGCTTTTTTTGTATCGATTGAGGCTTCATCACAAGAGATGTATTGGCCCTGATAAATAATCTGAACTTTTTTTCGGAGATTGATGACTTGGTTTTTTCGATCATAGCCCGTGATAGTTGCATCTTCTGCGTCAAAGACGATACCGTCGGCTGTAGACTGCGCAAAGACGTTTGCACAATTTATTAGCAGAGCGATGAAGATCAAGGTGAAGTAAACTTTGGCCATTACCTTGGATTTTATCTACGAAACTTCGCTGTTGAATAGCATAAAATCAGATTACGACATGACGCGCTTATTTTGTCTCGAAATCAAAGACTCCATCCCAAGAACCAGGCGGAGGAGAGTGAATATAACTCTGACATCTTTGAATGTAAATTTTCGACGGAATGTCGTGGGGAATGCGGTTTAAAACCTGTCTGAACATCTCCTCAGCGTCTGCAAATTGGCGCTGGGAGTATTTCTCAGATGCCTGCTCGAAGAGTGAATAAGCTTCTTTTAGAGCAGAATTAACATTTTTATTTGTAGAAATCAGTTCAAAGATCTTAACTGGCTGACGCTTTCCTTTTACACGGACAGAATCCAAGGCGCGTACAAAAAAATCTTCTTTAATTTGCGCATAGGTGGTTTCGCTGATAATTGCTTGTGTCCCGTAATTTTTATTGATGCCCTCTAGGCGTGATGCCAGATTTACGGAGTCTCCCATCACAGTATATGATCGAACAATATCAGAGCCCATGTTTCCAACACTCATGTCACCCGTGTTGACCCCAATTCCGATTTCCAGTGGTGGAAGGTTTTCTTGTTGAAACTCTTTATTTAAATCTTTGAGCTTTTCGATCATTTCAAGTGCAGCAAGACAGGCATCTTTTGCATGGTCTTTAGATGTGATGGGTGCTCCCCAAAAAGCCATAATGGCGTCCCCAATATATTTGTCTAATGTTCCATTGTATCGAAAAACAATTTGAGTCATCGGGGTGAGGTACCTGTTAAGAAAGTCGCTTAGAACTTCTGGCGCAAGTCTTTCTGATAGCGTTGTAAAGCCACGAACGTCAGAAAACATAACACTCATGTTCTCTTTTCGTCCACCGAGACTGACTTTTTCAGGTGCAGAAAGGATTTCGTTCACGACTGATGGCGAGACATATTTTTGAAAAATCCCTTTGAGTTCTTTTTTCTTTCGTTCCTCGGTGAGATATTTATAAAAAGTAAGTAGAACATAAATAGTAATCGTCAATGCAATCGGAAAGATAATGCAGATGATATAACCCTTCGAGAATAAAAAGAATCGATCAACAACATATGTTCCGAGTAAGGAGCCTACTGAAATAAGAAGCCCGTTAATGGCGCCAACTTTTGACAGAATAAAACTAAACAAAATTCCGAATCCGAATATAAACAGAAGCATGTAAATTTCTTCATCGTAGAAACTTTTAAAGTAAGATTGAGCAATGATGTTTTCAATAATATTGGCGTGAACCTCGACTCCAGGAAAATTCTCAGCGAAGGGAGTGACTCTAAGATCATAGATACCCACAGCTGTTGCGCCAATTAAAATGATCTTATCCTTAAGAAACTCGCCTTTATTGACAGAAACTCTTTGTTCGACTCCATCTCGCCGTTGAACGATCTCAATGGTGTCACTTTTACGAAGGACTTCATGAACGCTTAAATGCGGAAATGTTTTTTGAGGACCTGCATAGTTAATGTTAAGACTGGTGTCAGTGTCCGCTGGGATGGTGAGCGCAATATCACCCGTCTCATTATCTGTTAACAAAAATTCGGCGACACGTTTACTTGTTGGATTATTTGGATCAATATTTAATGTCATCATGGCACTCAAGTTATACGCCGTAAGAATTGTTTTTAGGGCTAGACTCGGAACGATGAGTGAGCCATGTCTTGCAACTAACTTTGTCCGTCTGATATAGCCATCGCTATCTAAAAACGCATTAAAGTAGGCATAGTGTTTTGATGCTTTTGTAATTTCAGGCGTATTTATCCAGAAACGTCCCGCATGGTGAACGGGGTTCTGGAGCGAGGCCGCCTTGTAAGACGAAGCCCACTCACTTGCCGAAATCTCACTTAAATCCCAGTGAGATTCAAGATTGGTTATGGATTCTTCTGTCACTAGAAAATCAAAACAAAAGTTTTCCTTAGCCTCTAAAATATTCTTCCGGACTTCATGGGGATAGGGACTTGAGTCCTTGAGGCTGTCTTCGATAGAACGCATATGTGTTTTCAAATAGCTATGGATCGCAGACGGAATTTCAATTGCAGTCTGATCAATTGCAATAATGGAGTTAGTTTGGTTCTCCAAAAGCGGGAATGTAGGACTTGATTCATCAATTGCCCGTGTACACACTGCCTGGTAGGGCGCGAATGCATAACTTTGATCAAAGTATGTTCCAAGAACGATATTATTTGAATACTTATTTAAGGTTTGGGCAAGTTGGGCGTCATGCTTTTCTTCTTCAGAAAAGATAATATCGAATGCAATGACCTTGGATTTATTTTTCTCAAGCTCTGTTATTAGATCCGACATAACATTTCGGGGCCATGGCCATCGGCCAAATCGTTCTAAGGATTCTTCATCAATAGCAAGAATAGCAACGTTATCACTGATAGGTTGCTCTCCGCGATTGACCATTCGTATATCAATGGATTTTTGATGAAAGATATGAATAAGGTTTAAAAAAGGGTGTGAGGCAATTTCATTTCGCGGTGTCGTGTAGTACTTATAGCTTAAGCAAAAAATGACAAGCGTAATTAAAATTCCAGCTTTAAAGGCTGTTGGCGCAAGAATTCGTTGAAGTGTATTATAAAATCTCATTGGTCTTTTTTAATTCCATGCTTTATTTCTGTAATGAGGTCATAAATTTCACGCCTTGTTAAGTCAGTTAATCCTTGAACTCTTTTTAGTATGTCAGAGGCTTTCAAATTTTCACGCACTAATTCAAGTAAAAGCTTTTTAAGCTCCTCAAGCCCGAGAGCTTTCTTCTCCTGGCGAGGATAAATAATTATAAACTCTCCTTGAGGTTTTTTACTTTGGAAGTGCGTTAGGATGTCGTCAATCGGAGCAAAGATATGTTCTTCGTAGGTTTTGCTTAATTCTCTTAAAACCATAACTGGCCCAGAAAAGTATTCTTTGGAATCATTTAAATGATCCAGAATCCGATGAGGAGATTCAAAAAAGACGATGCGGTCGGCAACAGAGGACTTTTCTTTAAACTCAGATTTTCTTTCGTTAGAGGACGTCGGAGCAAAGCCACCAAAGTAATGGGACCTTCCTCCAATGGGACAGATACTTAAAGCGTAGGTCAAGCTTGAAGCTCCAGGTACTCCGCGAACTGGAATTTTATGTTCAAAGCACTGCGCGAGAATGTGATGACCAGGGTCGGAGATATTTGGAGTGCCCGCATCTGAGACAATAGCAACAGTCTTTCCGTTTTGTAGAAAGCGAATAAGTTCAGGAGCAGAAGCTTTTTCATTGTGCTCATGGTAGGCAAGCACGTTTTTTGGAGTGATATCTAGGATAGAGCAGAGCTCTTTAAACGTTCTTGTGTCTTCGGCGGCGACATAATCGACCAGACCTAAGACTGATTTTGCGTGAAGTGTGATGTCATAAGAGTTTCCGATGGGTAGGCCGACCATATAGAGCGTTCCCGCTGTCAGTTTTGAATTCTGGTCTTTGCTCATATTGTTCCCTCGAATACGAAAATGTTATTATTGGAGAATATAACTAAATAGATAAGAGGTCAAAAAATGAGAGCCGAAATTACAAAGAACGGAGATATCACAATTGTCAGTCTTGAGGGACAAATAAGTTTTGATACGATCACTCCGTTTCGTGATCACTGTATGACCAAGCTTAAGGGAGCAAAGGTCGTATTTGATCTGGGGCAGTTGAACTTTGTGGGCTCCATCGGGATCACCTCATTTTTTGAGGTGATCAAAGATCTCGTTGAAATGAAGTTAATGGAACCAAAGTTCTGTAATGTGAAATCCGAATTTCAGAAACTATTTAACGCGTGGTTTTCAGATAATGTTGAGATCTACCCAGAAATCGAGCAGGCTATATTTGCCTTCAACAATTCACATCTGACAATCAAGGACTCACCGAAAGAGCCTATTCGCGTTCCTCAGTTTAAGCTCAACCAAGAGGAGTTTTTTGAAGGGCGTTCAACAAAAGACTACGTTGACCCAAAAGAAGAAAACTAGGTCTCAATATCCCCAAACTCAGAAATCAGTTCATTGCCGTGAGGCTTTGCTGCCTCTTGAAAATCGAGGTCTGATAAATTTTTTCCAGTTTGAATCTCAGCCAATAGCGTTTGGATTTTTGAAAGCAGTTCTTTCTGCCCAGCCGAGCTCTCAGCAATTTGTTTGAGAGGAGACCCGTCCTGTGGAACTTTATTAAAACGCACTTGGAATGCTTGAAGCTTTCTTTTGAAATCTTCTTCCGTCTGCTGAAGTTTTTGCTCTAAGTGCTCAGACTTCTTTCTATACTCAGTAAGGCTTTGTGAGAGTTCCTTGTTGATTTTATCTTGAGCAGAGCTGGACTTTGTCAGCTCTTCAATTTTTGAAAGACTATCTTGATAGATCAGTTGCAGACTCTGATATTGATCATTCATCGATTGATTTTCGGATTCGAGCTCTGTTTTCTTAGTACTGATAGCAGACAACTTTGAAGAAGTTTCTTTGAGCTGAATCTCTAACTGTGTGAGACGTGTATTGTCCGATGTTTTTTGCTGTATAAACTCTTGTGAAACCGTTTCAAATTCATTTTTAAGATCCGTATATTTCCGCTCATAGAATATGGCTTTGTTACTTAAAGAAGCCTCATTTTCTGTGAGTGATTCCACGCTAAGTTTAAGTTCATGGTTTTGGTCACGCAGGGCTGTGACTTCAACCCGTATTGTCTCAAGTTCTTGTGAAGCCTTTTGGTAACGCGTTTCATGGTACTCAGTGAGATCAGCTTGCGTCTTCTCATTTTGAACATTGATAGCCTGAATGCGATCGATGGCATCAGCGTACTTTGCTTTTAATTCATTGATGTACTCAAGCTGTTTAATACCCTGTTCATTGATTACTAATACCTGGTTTTTAAGATTTTCGACTTCAGATTTTAATTTTTCGATAAACGGACGGACAATGCCTTTTACGCGTCTTCGATACTGTAGGTAGCGGTGTAAGCGGTAGCTGAGGCTTTTTATTTGTGAAACCTTATCTTGATAAGCAGAGTATAGCTCTGCGAATCTTTTTTCGTGGGCAGAGTTTTTTGCAAAGAGTTTTTGATTTTCAAATTCAGCTTGCTTTGCTTTCTCTTCAGAAACGCCGGCTCTATCTTTTAAAATTTCATATTGGCTTGAAAGCTTTTGATAAATTTCTTCTTGGGTCTCTATCCGTTGCTCGAGTTCTACGTTGCGTTTCAGCGCAACAGTAAGCCTTGCCATAAAGTCTTGGTTTTGGCTCATTAATGTTTGTAAGGTTCTTGATTTTGAAACCGTTGAATCCATTTCTACACTTGGAGTTTCAATCTCGAAGGTTTTTACTGCAGGTTGCGGGTGTTCAGGTTTTGCTTCAGCTTGGTTGACCTGATTGGGGAGAGGTACGCTTTCAAACTCGTCAAAATTGTCGAGGTCATCCTCTTGGCCGAGCAAATCGCGGTCTATATCTAAGTATGGGTCTAGTCTTGAATCCATTCAATAATCCCCTTTAAATCATCCTATTATCATTGTGATACAAGATTTGTCTAAAAGTCGAGAAAAAGATTTAATCTTTTACCGACTAAAATCCGATCTAGCTTTTATGAATGAAGCTAGGAATTTAGACCTTGATGAAAGTCTAGTTGAGGCCGTCTACAACGGAGAGATCGAGACTCCCGAGGATCTTGAAATAAGATTGTCGGAAAGTATTAGTGGGCATTTAGACGGGCTTCGATATACCATATTGAGTCTTGTGGTTGAGGGCAGGTATGACACCGCAATTGCGGAAATCAATTACTATGGGAACTCTGATCATCGCCTCGATATTTTTAAAGTTCGTGCAAAAAGATATTTTACTCATTGTGAAGAGTTAATTCGTGCCATTGAATCTAAAATTAAATTTTGCCAAACTCGAACCATCACGAGGTCTCAAAAACATGAGCTTTACATGATGGTGACTAAGCACTTTAGAGAACTCATCGATTCACTAAAGAAAATTGAACGCATTGAAAACGATATCAGAGTAAAAGATTTAAAATCCACTGTATGGGTTTTAAAGGCCTTTATGGTATGTACGAGTTTTCTTTTGGCTTTCGGTATGGTCCGCGAGGCCCTCGTGACAATGAAAGAGCCTACGGCTGTTATCCTCGATGATTTAGTTGAGCAAATCTTCCGTTTGATCGGTATGTGATTTACCTAAATAGTTTCTGATAGAGAGCTTCTAAGATAGCAATCGTGTGTCCACCACTAAGTTTTTTACCATTAACATATATGGCAGGGGTTCCTTCGACCTTAGAGTCCTGACCAAGCTTTGCATTTGCAGCAATGAATGCTGCGGCTTCATCGGACTGAATACAACCGTTCAGCTCTTCATAGTTAAGATGAAGGTCATTTGCCAAGGCTTCAAACTTGGTCGCATGATCAGTGCCGAATCTATCAAAGATCCATGTGTTTGCAGAAAAGCCTTTTCCGTGTTTTTCGGCACAAAAGACAGCTTTTGCAAGGATGCAAGAGCGGCCGTTACCGCCTTGGCCAATTGCAGGGTTACACGCTCCATCTAGCGGAAAGCTATAAAATTGAAGCTGGATGTTTGGTCTTGATTGGACGAATGAGCTTAAATTGTGCGAAGCATTTTTACAGTGGATACACTGATAGTCTGCAAATTCCACAATGGTAAATTTAGGATTTTCAGACCCAATAACAAACATTGGGTTTTCGAAAGTGTAGGTCGGGCTACTTTCCCACGCTGCTAAGACATCGCGAATAGTGTGCGCACTTTGCTTCTTGTAACTTCGTGAATTCATATCATGTGCTAAAAGTGTAATTATTGGGATGGCAATGATTGCGGCTGTGACTTGAATTAGCCCACCTTCCCCAGTTTTTAACAAAAGTGAGAGGTCTTCTCGCGTTGGGAAGAATGAGATATCTTTGGCCATCGCAAAAAGAATAAACACAATAAGAGAGAGGATGTAGAGAATAATGCAGAAGAGACAGTAGGTGTCCATCATTGTAAGCGATATACCCGCCATCACCACCGTTGCAAGAACAGAAAGGAGCGAGAAAAATTTTAGAAATCTTAAGACAGATTCGCGCGGACGAGATTGCGAAAGGAGTAATCCGAAGGTGAATAAAAAAGCTATGTGAAACGCAAATCCCCACGTTGCTAGCGGAAGACCCGCAAAGTACGAGTAAGGACTAATGGAAACGGCTTCACAGTTTAGTGTTTCGCTGATTGAGCAAAGAGACTTTGCGCCTTCAAAGCCATAACGAAACTCATAGTGAGTAGACATAAGGTAAAGATGAATAAAAAAGGATGCGATAACGAGTAGTAATGGTATTTTTATTTTCATACAGGAATTAGAAATCAGTTTTAGATTGAAATCAAATGCTTTTTAAGCACAAAATAGAAGGATGGTGACGATATTCTTAGACAATAAATTTTTAAAACTCTCAGAGTCTTTAAAATCTTTAGAGTCCTCAACGCATGCCAAGCGAGCTTTGTTTTTTAATGCTCAAACTTTAAAGTGGGAAAGACCATTTTATCATCAAAGCAGCCAAGATGACGAACTGACGTCATTGGGCTTTGCTCGAACCCAAATGCAGTTTAATGAAAAAAAATGGGTCCTTCTAAAGACAGGAGATGATAAAACCCACGATTATGACGGACCATACTCTAATTTTGAAATCTTTCAGATGTTGTACGATAAGAAACTCTCCCTTGTAGATCCCATTTGGAGCGAGGGGCAGACAAAGTGGTTGCCGATTAAGCAGACACAATGTTTTAAGGGTTTATTGTCTCCGCTGGAACCCGATGTTGCTGATATCCTCAGTCATGTTGTTGAGTATGTTCATGAAACGCGTCGAGTCGAAGATAAGCCTAGTCCAGATGATTCTGACAAAGTATTTTTAGTTCTCGATGATAAATAAGGAAAGATCTTTGTCATGATAGGTGTTTTGAAAAATCAATTGGCTGCAAATATTTCTGAAGTTACAAAAATTGATTCAGAAAAAGTCTACTCTCTTTTGGAAAATCCAAAAAATATTGACCACGGTCACTTGGCATTCCCAGTATTTGTATTAGCAAAAGAGCTTAAAAAAGCACCCCCTGTTATTGCAAGTGAGCTTCAAAAGGAAATGTCGGGCAAATTCAAAAATGTTCAAGAGGTCAAGGCCGTTGGGGGTTACCTTAACTTTACCTTTGATCTTATTTATCTTCAAAATCTTCTATCGCAATCCGTTGCAAGTTCATCCTCTAAACTAGGCTTTAAAGAAAAGCGCGGCCAAAGAGTTGTCATTGATTATTCTTCGCCCAATGTTGCAAAACCTATGAGTATTGGACACCTTCGCGCGACGGTGATTGGGCAGGCCATTCGAAATTTGGCTGAGTCTCAAGGTTATGATGTGACTGGGCTCAATTACTTAGGTGATTGGGGCGTTCAATTTGGAAAACTTGCCTATGCCTATACGGAATGGGACGGGAAAAAAGATTATGACTTTGAGAAGAAGCCGTTTGAAGCTCTCTTCCAACTTTATGTGGATTTCCATGCTGCTGCAAAGGAAGATCCAGAGCTAGAGAAGAAGGGTTCTCTCACATTTAAGCGCCTGGAAGAGGGAGATAAAGAAGTCGAAAAAATATGGAAAATGTTTTTAGACATTTCTTTAAAAGAGTACGAGCGAATATATGGAATGTTGAATGTCAAATTTGATTTGATTCAAGGTGAGTCTTTTTATAATGACAAGCTTGAAACGACAGTTGAGTTGATTAAAAAGAAAGGACTTCTTGAGGAGAGTGAAGGGGCGCAGATAGTTCGTCTTGAAGAAGAAGATATGCCTCCTTGTATTATTAAAAAATCAGACGGTGCTTCACTTTACGCAACTCGTGATATTGCTAGTGCGATCCACCGCCATGACGGACTCAAAGGTGATCACTTACTTTATGTTGTTGGAGTGGATCAAAACCTTCACTTTAAGCAAGTCTTTAAGGTTTTAGAGAAGATGGGATATGAGTGGGCAAAAGATTGTCATCATATCTCTTTTGGGATGTACCGTTTTAAAGACATCGGAAAAATGTCCACTCGTAGAGGCAACGTGATATTTATGGATGACGTACTTCGAAAATCCATTGAACTTGCAGAAAAAATTATTGAAGAAAAAAATCCCACTTTAGAAAATAAACAAAAGACAGCTGAACAAATTGGTATCGGCGCAATTATATTCAACGATCTTTCCTCAGACCGGGTAAAGAACGTGGATTTTGATTGGGACCGCGTCCTTGATTTTGAAGGAGATAGTGGCCCTTATGTTCAGTACAGTGTGGTGAGATGCCGAAGCATCTTAAAAAAATTCGATGGAAATATCCCACAAGATGCACAAGTGGCTCTGGATTCTAGTGAAGAGCGAAATCTTGTGAAGCAGCTTCTTTTATACCCAGAAGCTCTTTCGATTTCTTATAAAAATTTTAAACCCAGCTTCTTAGCGCAGTATTTACTCGAAGTATGTCGCTCGTTTGGATCCTTTTATAGCAACCACAAAATCCTCGACGATCAACTAGATGAGCGAGTCAAATTGGCTCGTCTCAGATTAGTACAGTGTTCAGAGGCGGTTTTAACTTCGGGTCTCGCGATTTTAGGCATTCAAACTCCAGATAAGATGTAACAATCCCTAAGATTTCATCTATAGATTCCGATATATCTATAGATGAATACTCGTTTATTTGCTTTTTTTATTTTGTTAATGCTCTTCGGAATCCAAGGTGCATTTTTGACCTTTCAAAATGAGCTCGATGGGCGAGAAGTTCTTGAGCTTGAGATTTTAAGCTTAAAGCAAGAGCTTGAACGGGAAAGAACAAAAGCGGAAGTCGCGCGCTATGAGCTTGAGTCCTTCCAGCAAGTTGTTGCAGCCACTCTGCCAAATAATATCCATCAAAAAGAATATTCGGTCAGAAACATTGCAAGCATTGTTGTTGATCATGAGCCGCTTGCTGTTAAGCCTTCCATTGATTTTTCGACGATTAAAAAAGTTTATCTCAGTAGTGAGTTTGAAAAATCAGCTGTGCAGTTAAGGGATTTTATTAAAACATATCCAGAGTCTGCTTACGTTCTTGAAGCGTATTACCTTCAGGCGATGAGTTATTATAAATCCAAACAGTATGAAAATGCGATCGCAACGATTGATATTCTGGTAAAGCAATATCCTTCCAGTGAAATGACGGGCCTGGGACTTTTAGTAATGGGCGACATCATGAAGTCTAAAGAGCGTTATGATGAAGCAAAACAAATATTCCTAACTGTTAAAAATAACTTCCCATATCCAGAGCTTAAAAAACAAGCGCAAGTGAAACTAGAAGAAATAATATTATGAGGCTTTCAACGGTATTTATCTTCATTATCGCATTTACTCTCGATGTTCGAGTACAGGCGGGAGCGGAGTTAACCATCGTTGAGACGCCAAAAAACTGTCTTAAAAATAGTGACTACTGTGTTATAAAAAATCTTGCACATCGTTACCACTATGACAGCGCTCAATTTACGTTGTCTCTTTCTCCAGAGGCAATCATCATCAGGCAATCGGAGAATCATTGGTCTCTTGTTAAGGGTCAGGTCTTTATTAAAAGTAATACCTCTTTAAAGTTTGATGCACCCTATGGGCAAATTGAGGTGGGGAAGGGTACTCAAGCCCTTATTGAACAAAGAGATGATCGTGTTGTTGTGCAAACGATTTTTGGAAAAACTTATTTGAAGCCACTTGGTGTAACATCACCAGTAGTAGTGGCTCCTGGACATGAAAACTATTTGTCTAAAGTGGATGAAACTCTGAAGGCGCAGTCAGGAATTCCGCAACCCATTCTGGTAACACCACTTCTAAAAGACTGGGCCTTTCATACTCCAAGTAAAAAACGAGAATTTTTGATTGAGATTGAAGAGTTTAAGTCTGTTCATGAGCAAGCTGTTAAGGATCTTTCAATACTCAATCAGCAAATTGTAAGTCGCGAAATTTCTTCTGTCGAAGAAAAGCGAGCTGCTGCGAAAATGCGCAAAAAACTGCAGCAAGATCGCATCGAACAACGACGAAAAACCTACTACGACCGACTGCTACAACTCCCCGAAAACGAATAAAATTTTCGAAAAGTGTAGCTAAAACAACACATAAATGTATGTCATTTTTCTATACTCCGTTTGCATCTATCTTAATACCCGAAAAAATCTAGAGATTTCGATAGGTAAGGCCGTCGCTATATTTAGGCGATTTCACAAGTAATCTTTTCAATTGCAATCCGTCCAAATCGTCTCCAAAGTCACTGCAAGGTGGCGTTTTTTATAGAAAAAAATATAAACGAAGCTCTGCTTTTTGGGGATAAAAAAGAGGGGAAAATGTTCAGACTGTCTTCGCGCATTTTTTTATTTTTACTAGTGATAATCCTTTGTCCGCACCAAAGTTTTGGTGTTGCGGATTTTGGTACGGCTGGGGTTTTACCTGTCGGACGACATCAGGTTACTTTCCGCTTCGGTAGTGTTTCGGGCATTCAAGATAAATTTAATGACTTTGGAACACTTCAAACACCCAGTCGGATGAACCAACGATTTGATAATCAGTTTCTCATGGGTGTTCCAGAAATTCGCGAACTAGCTAAGGCCTTAGATGAACAACTTCTTCCTTCACAAAAACCATCAAAACATTTAGATCTTGGCAGCCTCGAGTTTGAAGGACCAGCAAATGTATCTTACTTTGTTCCTCAGATAGCTCGAGGGATTACATCAAACTGGAGTCTTGGTATTGCAATTCCAGTTATCCAATATCAATCAGACATTCGAGCTAAAAATGCTGGTCACAACAACGCAAGAGAAATCATTGAAGGCGCCGCTTCAATTGAAAATTCAGGAGACCTTAATACTCGGCTTGGAGAAGGAGCAGCTCTAGTTGCGGGTGGACCAAAAGAGCTTTTAGCGTATCAAATGTCGAACGAAGGTTATAGACCTTTATCGGGGCGCGATGAGCAGTTTTTGGGAGATATCGTTTTAGGGAGCTCCCTTAGGTTATATAATACAAGAGTAGTGGATTTTTATTTACTAAATCAGCTCACACTTCCTACTGGCCCTAAAGATGACCCTGATGATTTGATTGATTTTAGTGTTTTGGGAAAAACAAATTTTCAGACGACACTCTTTGCAAACTACAACATCATCCGATGGCTTGAGTTAGGAATGGGCGTCAGTTACACGATTGGAATTAAAGACGATATCGTTAAGCGTGTCCCCCGTGACGTGAATGATCCCATTCCACCAGCTTCCACAAAAGAAACAGTCGACAAAGACCCGGGAAATTCTGTTGGGTTACAGCTGGTCTCCATAGCAAAGCTTTCGGATTATTTCCATTTTGGAGCGGGCTATGAAATGATTCGTAAGAGTGCTGATCGCTATTATGGGAGTCAAAACTCGAGATACGATCTGCTTGAACGCAATACAGAGTCTGAGGCAGGCATTGCGCGCTTTAAGGTGTCTTACTCCACGGTGGATGGCTTCGTAAAGGGCATTGATTCAATTCCATACTCTTTGACCTACGCATTTGCAGATCATGTTTATGGGCGTAATGTCGAAAGAGAATTAACGCACGAACTATTGATGAAGTTTTATTTCTAGGAGTGTTGCTTGAAACTTAAGAGTCGGTACTTAACATTATTAATTGCTGTTGTGGGAATGGTTTCTTGTGCACCGAAGGCAGAAAACAATACTTTTGATCAAGTTAATCCTATTCAATTCAGCTATGCTCCAAAAAATGTGGATCGACAATTTGATACAGAGTTTCTAGAGAACTTTAGATTTGAATCTGCGACGGGACTAGAACTTTCTCAAAGACGCTCTTCTCCGTGGATGTCAGGCAGTGCGGATATATTCCGCTTTGCTGAAAACTCGATTCTTTTAGGAAACGCGATCGGAGAGCCAGCAAACGATCTTAACGAGTTCGGGCACAGACTCCTTCATGCTTTTTATTCTTCGGATAATACCTCAACGCAATTTAACCAAAGCAACTCCATGTACTTGCCAGCGGCGTTGGGCTTTGAGGGTCATAAAATTAAAGCGCTTTTTGAAGAGATTGCAACAAGTGAGAATCTTTCAGGGACAAAAAATGCGTTAGCACAACATCATATTGTTTGGCCTCCGGAGCAGCCCACTTTAAGACCCATTGGCTTTATTAACAGCATAAAGGCGTATCTTGAAAACATCCCAGTAGAGCTGCAACGAAATGGAGTCTCTAATTCATTTATAAATATTTTTAAAGCGCAGTTAGAAAAAGAATATTTAGGTGCCATTCGAAGTGCGCAAAAGAGCCTTGTTGATATTGATCAAAACCAGAGACTTGAAATCAACGCAAGAGTTATATCCGATGTCATCAAGACCTTAAACTTTATTCCAAAGTCTGCCGTTGAGGCTTTGGAGCAAAACCTTGTTAAAGCAAAAAGATATGCAGAGTGGATTGAGCCAGAAGCGGGTGAAAGCCACGCTCATCGCTTAGTGAAGGTCATTGCTAATATTTGGATCGATTTAAATCCACAACAAAGGGAAAAGTACATCCGAAGCGCAAACGAGATGCTCTATGAAAAGATGAATACAGCATCAAATAAAATGATCTCTTGGCTTGCGGACCGGACAGAGCTTTCTTTAACTGATAAAGAATATTATTACGGCCGTTTCTTTAGAGATGGATTTGCCGACCGCTTAGGTACAAGTTGCCATGCCGATATTGAGCGTGATCTTAGAGCTTGGGTCAGCATGAGCGAGGCTCAGAAAGTCGTCTTTAGAAGAAGCCAGCCTGATCTTTTCTCAGTTTTTTCAAGATACTCATCACCAGAGCTACGCACTAACGTTTTAAATAACTTCGATGGAAATGTGTTTGGTAGTCCTCTAACGAATGGCGGAGTTGTCAGACAGTTTATTTCTGATGTTCGCCCGATCTGTATAGTAAGAGTTCAAGCCTTGCTAGATAGATCCGTTAATCTTTATTTGTTGTCCGAACTTGATATTGAGATACGTCGACTCGGGGATAAAATTGAAGAAGTTGTGGTGGGTAAAACCATCGGAAGCCTTAATGACATTGCTGAATCCGTTCAATCTCCAGATAAGTTTAAAACATTCTTTACCAGCATTGCTTCACCGATTTTAGACGAGATGCTCTTTGAGGGTGGAACGTTAGACGGAATTGAAGATTCAAGGGTCAGCTTGCTTATGGGCCCTGATAAAAAAATTGAAATGAGAAAGGTCTCTGGGGGCTATGTTTCAGGAGCTGAGACCCTAGGCACGAGCTTAGCTGCAAATTATTATCGCTTCCTCGGTATGCCTGAATATGAAAATGCATCACCTATTAGCAAGGACTACTACCAAGCTGTATTTGGACAACTCAATAAGATGATCTCCATGGTTGGTTTCCGAACGATTGATAATGAATTGGTTGAGTCATTACATCGAAGCTTTTATGGAAACATTCCCGACTTTGATGTTTTTAAGTATGAATGCAGTCCTGAGAAAAAACAAATCCAAGACGAGCGGAAAGCTCGCTATCAGAGTGCTTTAAGAGCGGGGGAAAAGCCTGACCCCAATGACTATGTAGGGATTAGAGAAGACTGCACGGGGTACGAAGATTATCACAAAAATATTTACCAGATTCCAGATCAATTTGCTCTAAACGGGCCATTCTCGATTGAGACAGCGCCAACCTACTCTTCTATTCGAGCGCAAGCAGAGATTATCCGTGGTGGAGCGCTAATGTTAAACTACTTTAACGACTGGCGCGGTCCTAATGACTTTGACCAAGGTTTAGGACAAGAGGCTTATAGTGATATTGAACTTTTTCCTAAGAGCGCCTTTGTGAATCTCGCGGTTGCGGTGATGACAGGACCGCTTCGTGGTCTTCAAAAAGAAAACTCGGCTCTTAGACTTTTTAACGGTCTTGGTGAAGAAATGAAAGACTGGGTAGCAGACGGCCTACCAGATCCTTCGGCAGCAGATCCGAACCAACCAGTGAATCCTGCCGAGCAAATCACTGGAGCTGTGGTTGTGGATCTCCTCAGTAGTGGTCCGTCCGAAAAAGTAAAATCTCTTGATATGGCGGCATTTATGGTCGCTATTGATGAATTCTTGAAGGCAACTGACGGGATTGAAGACACTGAGGCATCGGTGATTAACCCGCCAGACCGTACAGTAAAAGACAATATGGAATCTATTTTAAAAGGACGACGGCTTTTAAAGTTAATGATGTTCTCTATGGCGAACTTTTTAAAGGCAAACCTCCAAGGCGAAGACGGTGGATTTTGGGAAGAGTATAATTTAACGACTCAGCAAGTGAACAAAACTCGATCGCGCTCTCTTGAAACTCAACTGACGGTGATAGATGCACTTCTTCGAACTTACCGAATGTGGGGTGGAGAAGTTGCTGCTGTCAGTGCGGTAGAAGCTTATCATTTTATAAATCATGCCCTTTGGAATGAAGATAGGGCGTTTTATAATATTTCTGAAGCCGCAATCGATAGTGACCGTCCAGTTTCGCCAGACCTTTACTTAAAAGCTATACTGACAATGAAGACGGTGATTCCATTTTTACAGAATGCTCAAAGTGCATATCAAGCAAACAGGATGTTTGACTACTACTCCAAAGCCTTTCTACAATGGTCTCGTGCCCAATAAAAGGGAAGGTTTGGGATGAAGCATTTAGCAGCTGCCATTGCCGCATTTGTGGTATTTACAGGTTTACTCTTATCGACGTGCGAACGCCGTACCTCGGATATTTATGCCGTCGTGAACGGTATAGAAGTTAAAGCTGCAGATTTCATCACCGACGAAAATCGCCATGACGAAGAACAAAAACAAAAAGATCTTGAAGAATATATCATCAATTTTGTTATTCAAATAGAAGCTGAAAAGTTGCAGGTCACAGAAGAGAGCCTTCTTGGATTTTTTGATTCTTTGAAAACACGCGAGATCAAAGACAACCAAATCGAAAACTTATTCAAATCAGAATTTGTCGATCAAGATGTAAAATCCCAGTCAAAACAGGACATGATCGACGCTATCCGAAACAAACAGTATGATACGGCAAAAAAACGATATATCAACGAACTCCTCGACCGATCTACGATTCTTCTAGTGGATGATGACGGTAATTTCACCTCTCATTATCCACGGCTCAACTAAGGTCCAAATTTAGCTTAAATCACAAGCCTATTATGAATGCAGTAGTGAGCACGAAAGGCTCAAGTGATAAGATAATAGAGAGTAAATTTACTATATTATCAGGAGCTTAAGTATGTCCACTTCATCTGTTGATTCAAACAGAAAGGCGCAAAATGCCACGCGTACACGTGAGCAGTCCAAGCAGCAAGAAGCGCAATTAAAGAAGAAACATGCCGACGAGGTGAATCGTCTTCAGAAAATGCATGGAGAAAAAATTCGTGAACTGCAACAAACTCATGAGCAGCAGTTAGAGGCGGTGCGCTCTCGAGGGCAAACGGCGTTATCAGAAAAAGATCGGAGATACCAAGACGAGATCAACAAAATAAAAAATGCTCACACACAGGCGACAATCAATTCGGCTCAAAACCAGGGGCGTACTGTTCGTCAAATTCAAGATGGATATGAGTCTCAGATTGATAAAAATGAACAAGTACACAAATCCCAATTGGATTCTCTATCTAATAACTATGAAAATGATCTGTCGAAGAAGGAAAAAACCTTCACTACTGCGATCGAGAAGGTTCGTGATGATCAGGAATTTGCGCTAAATAACCAAAAAGAAAAACTTGAGGAGCGTTACTCCAAAGATCAAAACATTTTAAGTAATACACGAGATAAGAAGATCAATGAGCTGACAAATCATATCCAGTCTCTGAGAGAACAAAAGAACGCAGAAATAAAAGGCTTAAAAGTTGCTAATATGTCTGATCGACAAAAAATGGAAGCCAATAAAATGAGTATTCTTACGCAGGAACGTAAAACCCATGAGGTTCATAAAGACAATATGAGAGATCAGTATGCTAAAAATGTCGATGAACTCAGAGAGAAGTACGGTCAGTACAATAGAGACTCAAGGTCAGGACGGGCGGTAGAGCTTGAGAACATGAAGACCTTAGCAGAGCAAAGAAATAATCAGCAAGTTGGTTCTCTTGAAAGACGGATTAGAGAGTTAAACTCCGAACATGATAATCAACGATTTGTTGATCACACAACGTTTAGGGAAGAGAAGAAAGAATACTTAAATGCAACAAAAGAGGCTTTAAGAAAGGCTGAAGAGCAACGGTCTCAAGTGTATGACGCAGCCAACGCTAAAACGGCGTCTGAGATTAGAGATATTAATTCTCGAAATGCTGAGATTTTGGACAGACAAGGAAAGTATTATCAAACGCGTATTCACGACATGGAATTAAAGTATGATGAGTCTATTGATAATCAGGTTAAGACCCTTGAAGTTGATAATCGAATGAACCAGATTAAAGCGAATCAAAGAACTGAAAAGCTGACTTATCTTTTACAGAAAGAAAAGACTGATTTAGAAAATTACTACAAAGAAATAATCGCAGAAAAAGACCGTGCGCACAAAGATGAGATGTCCAATCAAAGAGTTACACTGATCAAAGAGCGCAACGAAGCTGTAAGAAAATTAGAAGACAGAATTCGTGAAGTTGACGTTAAAAACTCTGAAAAAATGAATCAGCTCATCATGAGATATGAACGAGAACACAATAACGTCAAGGAAGAACATAAAGCAGAGATGAAAAGAATGACTGAGCAACACAATCGCCGTATTGCTGAACTTGAAAAGAGTCATAGTTTCCATATGGAAAATGAAAAACTTGCTGCAAAAAGCCGTGAAGATCAGTTGAAAGCTCGATTTGAGAGGAATATTTCACAAATAGAGCTTAAGCATGACGAAGAAAAAATTAGGATGGCGACCTTAGTTAGAAAGTGATATTGAGCAATCAACAAAAAGTAACCACAAAAGAAAGAACTTCTTATGCTTGCGGATCGCCGTGTAAAAATTGTTTCAACAATAGGACCTGCGTCTAATACTCCTGAAACTATTGAAAATCTCATTCGTGCAGGAGTGAATGTTTTTAGGTTAAATTTTTCTCACTCCACAGAGGAAGAGCACTTAAAAGTTTTTAAAAAGATTCGCTCTCTTTCTCAAAAGTTAAATGCTCCTGTAACTATACTGCAAGATCTACAAGGACCTAAAATCAGAGTGGTAAATATTGATGAGCCCATTGAGCTTGTCGATGGACAAGCCGTCATTTTGACCACACGTGATGTAAAGGGAACATCAGAGATCATTGCGGTGGACTACAAAAAGCTTCATCAATTTGCAAAGCCTGGGATGCGTGTTCTTTTAGATGATGGCTTAATTGAAATGGTTATTGTTGATGTCAACGGGGAAGACATTTCATGTAAAGTGATATTTGGTGGTGCGCTTAAATCTCGCAAGGGAGTGAACATCCCAGGCGCGCAATTAGATATTGCCTGTATGACAGAAAAAGACTACGCAGACCTTGAGTTCGGCCTCAAAAACGAAGTCGACTATATCGCCTTAAGCTTTGTGCGCCATGAAAACGACATTATCAAACTAAGAGATATACTTGATCGCAGAGGCTCCAATGCGAGGATTGTTGCAAAAATTGAGATGCTAGAGGCCCTCTCACGATTAGAGCAAATCATTCATGTCAGTGATGCGGTCATGGTGGCCAGAGGAGATCTAGCAGTTGAAGTTGGACAAACTCAGTTGGCGCAAACTCAAAAAAGTATTATTCAACTTTGCAATGCCCTTGGAAAGCCCGTCATTACAGCGACACAAATGCTTGAGAGCATGACCATAAACCCTAGGCCAACACGCGCCGAGGTGACCGATGTTTCAAATGCCGTTTTAGATGGCTCAGACGCCCTGATGCTCTCTGCTGAAACCGCAAGTGGAAAGTATCCGGTCCGAAGCGTTCAGACAATGCATGATGTGATCATGGAAGTTGAGCGCACAATTCAGCACTATTACCATTTAAATTTGAACGCCGAGTTTTTGAGTATCGCAGAGGGGATTGCAGCCAGTGCGTGTTTGACAGCTTTAAAACTTGATGCCAAGGCTATTATTTGTTTAACAACGTCGGGGAAAACGGCAAGGCTAATTGCTTCCTATCGTCCAAAAGCTCAGATATTTGCAGCCACTCATAATATGGAGGTTCTCAATAAGCTCGAATTGATTTGGGGCATTCACACACTGACTGTTGACCCTTATGAAAGTTCAGAAGGAGCTTTGAACCAAATTGAAGCCATCTTATTAGGTTTTAATTTGGTTCAGCCAGGCGACAAAATCATTATGACGTTAGGGATTCCAGTTCCAGATCGTGGAAAAACAAATTCACTTAGAGTGCATACAGTAAGAGAAAGCAATCATAAACAAGTTGATGAACTACCACTGAGGTTTAAATAATGTCAGCAGATGCTTCAAAAAAAATAGAAAAAGGCCATTTATTATTTCGTGAAGGCGATACTTCAAAGTCCATGTTTGTAGTGAAGAAAGGTCGAGTTGCTGTAACGAAGACCAAGGGTGACTCAGAAATTGAACTGGCGACGTTGGGACCAGGGCAGATGCTAGGTGAAATGGCATTTTTTGATAAAAAACCTCGGAGTGCCAATGCTCGCGCCATAGTTGATAGTGAAATTATTGAGTTGCCCTTTGAAAACCTTGAGGGGCATTTTCAGAATATGCCCGAGTGGCTTAAATCCATGGTCAAAACCATTAACGAACATTTAAGAGAAGCCAACAAGAAAATCAAAATCCTTGAGAGAAGCCAAGGGGCTGATGCAAAGACTTTTCCGCCTCATACTATCACAAAGCTTTGTGCGATTATTGGGTTGGTTGCAGAAAGGTATGGAAAAAAGGAAGAGAAGGGCCTGGTCGTGCCGACGACGCTTTTAAGAAACTATACCATCCAGGTGTTTCAAGAGCCCACAACCAAAATGGAAAAAATGCAGCAAATTCTTCAGAGTATGGGGATTATGCTTATCGAAGACCTTGGTGAAGGTAAAAAGAAGACAACCGTTTTAAAGCATGATTTTTTGATGAGCTTTGTTGAGTTTTATAATGATTGGCTCTTTAAGGAAGAGTCCAAACGTATTTTGGTCGAAGAAAAAGATCTACCTATCCTAAAAGCGCTATTATTCTACGGCCGAAAAGCTGCGCCAGATGATAAAGGGCAGGTTAAGGTGAGCCTCAATACCATCCAAAATGAGTCCATGAAGGATCTGGGGTATGTTGTCTCTGTAAACGATTACTCCAGCGTTATTGAAAAGAAACTTATCGGGGAAAAGGCTTCGGAAAAAGAGGGTATCTCGGTCACGTTTGATCTTAAGCTTATAGAGCGCATTCACCCCTTCTGGGAGCTCATCTACGTGCTTGAAAAAGCGAAATAGCGGTGGCTTTTGACACTTTGAGTAGAGTTTACATGCCTGTTTTATTTTAAGCATTTTGGTTCAAAATCCACGTATAGTACTGCCTTCACTATACAAAGGAAAAACTGTGAACCAAACGATGACTTTCTCTGATCTTGGTTTGAACGCGGAACTTGTAAAGCATCTTTTGAGTTTGCAATTTACAACACCAACACCGATCCAGATCAATACTATTCCAAAACTTTTAAAATCAACGAATGACTTTGTTGGATTAGCTCCTACTGGCACGGGTAAAACCGCTGCGTTTGGGCTTCCACTGATTGAAAAAATTGATCCAAATAATTCTAATATTCAAGGACTTGTATTGAGTCCAACAAGGGAGCTTGCACAGCAGGTTTCATTGCAACTGCAAAACTTTGGTCGCCAAAAAAAGATCAAGGTTGTTACTATCTATGGCGGCGCAAATTATTCGACTCAATTAAACGCACTCAAGAAGGGCGCACACATTGTTGTTGCAACACCGGGCCGACTGGTTGACTTCTTAGAGAAGAAAGCCCTGTCTTTAAAAAATGTTGATGTCGTTATACTGGATGAGGCCGATGAAATGGTGTCTCGCGGGTTTAAGGATGATCTTGAATTTATTTTAGCGGCTTCTAAGCAAAAAGATAAACAGATCAACACGTGGCTGTTTTCTGCAACGATGAGCCCATCGGTGTCAAAGATTGCCAGCGCTTACTTAAAAGTTTCTGAAAGAACAGAGATTAAAAAAGAAGAACAACTATCATCTAGTGTCCGGCAGATTTATTGTGCTGTTCCTGAAAAGGATAAAGTCGAGGTATTAACTCGAATAATGCAAGAACAAGAAGATACGTTTTATGGTTTGATTTTTTGCGAAATGAAATCTCAAGTCGCAACCTTAGCTCGAGTTTTAACGGAGCGTGGTTTTGCGGCTGAAGCAATTCATGGAGACCGTTCTCAGGCAGAAAGAGAAACAACTCTTGCACGTTTTAGAAAGCGTGCTGTAAAGATCCTCGTTGCAACGGACGTTGCAGCAAGAGGGCTTGATATTAAAGAACTGACTCACGTGGTGAACTTCACGATGCCTTGGGTTGTGGATACTTATATCCACCGCATCGGTCGGACTGGGCGTAACGGTGAGAGTGGAACGGTTATTAATATTGTTTCCAACCAAGAGGTCCGTGACCTTCACCGCATTCAAGGACAACTTAAGGTAAAGATGGAGAAGATGGAAATTCCATCTGGTGCCACATTAGCGCGTAAGAAGGTGTCGAATATTCAAGGAAAACTTCTGGATGCCCTGAACAATGAGTTCTTATTTTCTCGTGCGATGAAATTGGTCGAGGAATCTCCATCGGAGCTACAGGGTAAGTCGGCTAACGAGATTTTAGCTGCACTACTGATTACGGATTACGAAAGTCTTTTATTTAAGAAAGACATCCAGCCTCTTGAACTTGGTGCAGATAGAAGAGGCGGAAGCCGAGGCGTTCAACGCTCAAGACGTGGCGGCCCGAGAGCAGGGGGTAGTGGTTCAGGTCAGCGTCGTGATTTCCGAGGCGGAAAAAAGACGACAGCTAAACGAAAACGCCACTAGTTTGCTTGCCTTTTAAGAAGCACCTGATACTATGACCGCGGTGGTATATGAGCAGTTGTGATAAATGTAAAGAGTTCGAAGAATCGCATTTTTGCTCTTTAGACAAGGGCGCTCTCTCCTTATTAAATAAATCCAAATCCCGAATCGAATATAAAAAAAATGAAGTCGTCTTTAGCGAAGGCGAACTTCCCAAGGGACTGTATTGCGTGGGATCTGGTGTGATCAAAGTATGTCGCATCGACGAAGAAGGTCGTGAAATCATATCTCGCATTCATAAAGCTGGAGATATCCTCGGATACCGAGCACTTTTTGCTAATCAACCCTATCAAGCAACGGCCATTTCCCACGAAGCGAGTGCGGTTTGTTTTATTCCTAAAGATGTTATTAGTTCACTTTTGAGTAGTCCCGGACTCGCTGTTCGTTTCTTAACTCAGTTGTCAACCGAGCTAAGCCGAGCAGAAGACCGAATGGCTGCCATTGCATCCATGCCTGTATTGCCACGGATAGCGCAAGCTCTGATTTTTTTTAAAAGTGAATTGCCGCATTCCAAATGGACGAGACGAGACATTGCTGAATGGGTAGGAACAACACCAGAAACCGTAATTCGATCGCTTTCGTTATTAGAACAACAAGGCCTAATAAAGCAGGTCGGCCGGTCCATCGATATTTGCGAGCCTCAAAAGCTATTTGAAGTCGCAAATCCTCAAGCAAATATGATGTAGGTCATACTTTTAAACATACCAGCTAATATACTCCATCCTACGATTTCTAATAATTTCGCTGGCCTATAATCTGGGTTCATATACCACCATATGTGTGACTCGGGTTATGGGTTGGCATTAGTTTGGTGGAACGCCTTGAACGAATATAAATATCTCTTACATGTTAATGGAATGACCTGTGCTAACTGCATTAAAAAGTTAGAGGACAGATCCGGGTATTCTGATTCAGTTCGCTCAGTGCAAGTTTATTTTGGCCAATCGCTTCTTGAAATTCAATCGAGTAAACAGCTAGAAGAAAATTCTTTGGTGGAACAAATTAAGCAGTTGGGATTCAAGGCAGAAATTCTTGAGAATCAACATGATATCTTTCAAACAAATAAAAAAGAAAACAGAGCGAGGCTTGCTAAGCTTGGCGTAGCAGGGTTTTGTGCGGGCAATATTATGCTTGCAACAATCCCGTTATACTCTGGAGTAGAGAACATCTATAAAGTGGCCTTTGCTTTCTTATCATTTCTTCTTTTCTTACCAATCCTATTTTATTCATCTTTAGATTTTTATAAAAATGCATGGTCGTCATTAAAGACAAAAAATCTGAGTATTGATCTTCCCATTTCTATGGCGGTGATTTCAGGTTTTATTTTCTCAACATGGAATCTTGTTAACGGTTATTACGACTATCTTTATTATGATTCGACGGCAAGCTTCTTGTTCCTCATTTTAGGTGCTCGGTATCTCCTCAATAAGCTTCAGCAGAACTATATTGCGACTTATTCAGAAACTGATTTTGGACTTAAAGGAAACTATCTTATCAATGGTTTGTCTGCACCAAAAGAGACTATTAAAGCAGGAGATAAGCTCCAGCTTAAAAAAGATCAGACTCTTCCTGTGAAGAGTCGAATCATCAGTGACAGTGTGGAATGGAATTTGTCTTTAATGTCAGGCGAGAGCTACCCTTGCAGCTTTCATCAGGGAATGGAAGTGGACTCCGGAGCGATGCTAATTTCCGATGTCTGCGAGCTTGAGGCGACGGAAGTCTATTCAGATAGTCGAATATTGGAGATTCAAAAGAATCTTGCAAAGTTAAAAAAAGAGAAGAGTGAATTTGTTCAATTTATGGACCGTTTTAGCAACTACTTTATTATAACGGTCTTTACTATCGCCATTGGCTTTTTTGCATTCTATGCGCGTACCGATGTCTTTGAAGCGTTTCAAAGGTCATTGGCTTTATTGATAGTGGCCTGTCCTTGTGCGTTGGCTCTTGGAACGCCTTTGGCGTACTTGTTAGGTGTGTACCGTGCAAAAGAAAAAGGTATTCTAGTTTATAAGAACGACATCTTTGATAGAATGCTTGAGGTTAAGAATGTCTTCTTTGATAAGACGGGGACCTTGACTAAGGGAATTTTGGAAGTCGATGAAATCTCGAATGAAGATAAACGCCTTATCAATATCATTTTAAATCTTGAAGTAAACTCACACCATCCCATCGCCTTCGCGCTTCGAAAAAAGTATGTAAAGAGTTATCAGCCTTTGAATTTAAGATCTAAGGAAGTTCTTGGACGCGGGGTTGTTGGTTATTTAGGTGCTGACAGGTATGAGTTTAT
>CAYXYF010000006.1:0-86261 GCA_964469265.1 uncultured Bdellovibrionales bacterium | reverse complement strand
TAGGCTAAAAGGAAAGCAATTTATGTTATAATACTCTGTATAACAGCTCTGAGGTGAAATTATGAAAAACTGTCGAAATTTATTTCTCTTTACTTTAATGGTTCCCTTACTTTCACCTGTCATATCATTTGCTCAAGAGACTGCTGAAAAAGATGTTAAACAATATGTGATTTGCCGAAATCAAAAAATTGTGCGCACGATTCGTGTGGAGTGCCAGGAAAAGAATGTAGACTGCGATACCATCTACACCAAAGATGGTACTGATCGAGTTGAAGGTTTTAATAACAATATTTTTGGTGGCCAAAAGATCTTAGCTAATATCAAAACGAATCTTGAGAACGCGGCATGGAAGTGCAACGACGTGACTGCAAACGCGAAGATTGCCGAGTAAATGAAGAAGAGTGAGCTTTCGGTCATTCTGTGTCAGTTGATATCAACCGATAATATTTCTGAAAACGACAAACAGATCAAAGGACTTCTAGAATCTATTCCCAATGTGGATGACATCGATATTATATCTTTACCAGAAAATTGTTTTTTCATGCGAATGCGAGAAGGGGACGAGGTCAAGTATTTAACCCTGGATGATCCCATCTTTAATTACTACAAAGATTTTGCAGTTAAAAACGATTTGCTTATTCACTTCGGCGCCACTCCGCTTGAAATAGACGGAAAGTATTATAATGCCACCGTTGTGGTGACGCCCGAAGGGGCCGTGCAATCGCCTTACCAAAAGATTCATTTGTTTGATATTGATCTTCAAGACAAAAAACCTATCAGAGAATCCGATGCTTTTGTGACTGGATCAAAGCCATCCATTATTGAATTCCGCGGATGGAACCTTGGCTTTACGATCTGTTATGATTTAAGGTTTTCAGAACTTTACTTATACTATCAGCTCCATGGGGTGGACTGTGTTTTTATTCCAAGTGCTTTTTTGGTTCAAACTGGAAAGATCCATTGGGAAGTCTTAAATCGGGCTCGCGCCATTGAAGGGCAATATTATGTCGTATCCAGCGCGCAAGGCGGGCAGCACTCGCCGACAAGGTTTACGTATGGTCATTCCCTTGCGGTGGATCCATGGGGCCATATCATCGCTGAGATCAAAGATGATTCCAAATCCAGTTGGACCCTCACGCGACTCAAAAGCCAGACCATTGAAGAGATGAGGAGCCAAATACCTATGGCAAATCATCGACGTCTAAAGGTCGAGTTTTCTAAGAAATAGCAGATCAGGGGCACAGACTTAAGCGCTTTATTCCGAAAAGTACCCTATGAAGATACGGCTTTTGTTTATTGCATTGATTTGTATTTTGGTTTCTGTTGCAAATGCACAGCAAGCTATTATTCAAATTGAGGACGATGACACTCTTCCAATCGCTAATACACGATTTGACGATGCCGTGGAACCACCGAAGCAAAATTTCACATCGGCAAGTAAGAATGACCCTTGGGAAAAATTTGAACGGGGAGAGCTTGATCAAAAAGCGTTTATTCGTTTACAAGAAGACTACCAAAGGCAAGCGCGCCACTCTAAAGATCCTTACATGAAGAATAAGCGTAAGCGAATGATGGCCGCACAAAAGCGTCGCGCAAAGATGGCGGCTTCAAAAAAATCAAAAGAAACTCAGAGTCGAAAGCCTGCATCCGTGAAAAAAGCAAAGCCCACGTCTAAGGTTAAGCCTAAGCCTAAACCTAAGCGCAGACCTCGCAAATAGTTATATTAATTTTTCAATTAGTTTTTTGATGGCCTGAGCTCTGTGAGAAATTTGATTCTTCTCATGAGGCGTGAGTTCAGCAAGAGTTTTTGTAAAACCTTCTGGAACAAAAATTGGGTCATAGCCAAAGCCGCCTGTACCGCGCATGTCCGATGTGATCTCACCCTTTAGAATGCCTTCAAACTTATGTTCGTTTCCGTTAGGATCGTAGGCAATAATGACTGTGCGGAACTGCGCCTTACGATTTAACGGCGAGCGGATAGATAACATTTTTAAAACTTTGCTGGTGTTCTCAATGTCTCGTGCATTGTCTCCAGCGTATCGTGCAGAGAAGATTCCTGGCATATTACCAAGACCTTCCACTTCAAGTCCTGAATCATCGCCAATGACCCACACACCCGTTTTAACGGATTTTAAGCTCTTCGATTTGATACGAGCGTTTTCTTCAAAGGATTTTCCGTTTTCAGGTGGAGAGGTATAAGACTTAGCATCATGGAGCGAGAAGACCTCATGACCAGAAAGTAATTCTTTAAATTCTTTTGCTTTTCCAGAGTTTTCAGTGGCAATCCAAATTGTCATAAAGGCCTCAACGGAAAAAAACCACCGATGATTTTAGCCTGTTTTAAAAAAAGTTCTCTGCAGCCCTTCATCGCAACGTCAGTCATCAGATCCATTTCCGCTTTTGTGAAAGGATTTCTTTCGGCTGTTCCTTGGATTTCAACAAAAGTATCTTGTGAGGTCATCACAAAGTTCATGTCTGTATCGATGGCAACATCTTCTTCGTAATTTAAATCCAGGTACGCTTGCCCTTCGCTGAGGCCCACACTCACTGCGGATATGTAGCCATCAAGTGGGATTTCAGTAATGAGTCCTTGTTCTTTGAGTTTTTGAAGTGCTAATGCTAAAGCAACAAAGCCGCCAGTAATTGCAGCCGTGCGTGTACCACCGTCTGCTTGGAGAACGTCACAATCAATCACAATGGATTTTTCAGCAATTGCGCTGAGATTAGTTATAGCTCTGAGGCTTCGCCCGATCAGGCGCGATATCTCAAGAGATCGGCCAGAAGAAGCCGCCTTTTGCCTTTGCATACGCGTGTGAGTTGAACGCGGTAGCATTCCGTATTCGGCATTCACCCAGCCTTTTCCTGTGCCCTGTAACCAACGTGGCACTGATTCTTCAAGGGTTGCGGTGCACATGACCCGAGTGTTTCCCATTTCAATGAGCGCTGAGCCTTCGGGATATAAAATAGGATTTGGAATTATATTAATTTTTCGGAGTTCATCGAATTTTCGTTGATCGTGGCGCATGGAAATCCTTGGGTAGAGAGTGTTACCTTCGATGTGAAATAATATGACTGGAGAATTCTGATTTGTCCATTTTTTCTTTGTAGTTCTTGATTCCTTTTGAAATGACCTCTGCAATTTTGTTCTGATAGGCAGAGTCTAGTAATTTTGCCAACTCACGTCGATTTGACACAAAACCAATTTCCACAAGGACCGAGGGCATTGGCACGCTCACTAGAACATGAAAGGGGCCTTGCTTTATTGGATTATGGCGAAGGCGCAAGTCTTTTTGCCAAAATGAAATTAAAGTTTCTGCAAAGAGCTGACTATCGTAGGCGTACTGACTTCTTTTTACGTCGTCGATAATGACTGCTAGGTCACCGCTGAGAGGTTCCTCATTGAGGACTTCATGGACGTGGCCTTCATTTTCACGGTTGGCAAGAAAAAGCGACTCTTCATCAGGGGGCATTTGGCTCTGGAAATAAACTTCAGCACCACGTGCCGATGAATCTGTTGAACTATTGGCATGAATGCTAATAAAAAGATTTGCTTTTGCGTCCTTTGCAATTTTGGATCGTTGACTGAGGTTTATTGAAGAGTCGTTGGTTCTGGTTAAGACTGTTTCAATACTGGTTTCCTTCTTTAGTTGTTGTGCAACTCTTTTTGAAATGCTGAGGGTAATGTCGGACTCTTTGATTTTATTGGAGTTCTGTTTTCCGACGGCTCCAGCGTCAGTCCCACCATGACCAGGGTCTATGACAACCTTGAAAGTTGATGCAAGAAGAACTGGCGATACGATGAAAAGTGACAGGACGATTAAAGTTTTGAGCATGTCTTATTGTATCCTTGCACTCTTGAGTTCGGGGACATTCTCACGTCATATCAAGGCTTTAAGACCCACGTCCTAGGAAAAAACTTCCATAAATCCCATTCCGTTGGCTTTTATCGCAAAGTTCAGGCATAAATTGCGTTTTGACAATTAAATAGGTGGTTAAGAGATGCAGTTTTATGCAATGACGTCCGAAGGGCTAGAGCAAGCTTTAGCAGAAGAGCTAGAAGAGATTGGATTATCAAATGTTGAGAAATCATTTTTAGGAGTTTACTTCGAAGGCGACATGATCGATTGCATGAAAGCAAATATTTGCTCTCGCATTGCCACCAGGATCCTTCTAACCTTAACATCATTCCGCGCACAAAACCCTGACGATCTTTACAAACAAATTTTTGAAATCGAATGGGAGCAGTTTATTGATCCTACTAAGACATTTATGATCCATTCCACAGTTTGGGGAAGAAACTTTACAGACCAACGATATGTTGCCATGAAATCAAAAGACGCTATTGCCGATCGCTTTCGCGAACAATTTGGTGAGCGCCCAAGCGTGAGCAAGGACAATCCAGACTTAATTATAAATATCAGAGTTGTTGATGATCGAGTCGACGTTGCCCTTGACACTTCAGGCGATAGCTTATCTCTTCGCGGGTACCGACAAACAACAGTGATGGCGCCGCTTAGAGAACACCTAGGTGCAGGCCTTTTAAGAATCGCAGGATATAAGGGGACTACAAATGTTGTAGATCCTATGTGTGGGTCTGGAACTTTCTTGATTGAAGCTGCAATGATGGCTTTGAACCAATATCCAGGTCTTAATAAAACTAAGTTTCAGTTTCAAAAACTAAAAGATTACAATCCTGATGACTTTGATGAGTTAACTCAAAAGTATTTTGACTTAGAGAAGCAAGAAACTGATTTAAGGTTTTTTGGCTATGATATCGAGCCTCACGCAGTAAAGGCTGCAAGGGCAAACATTCATAAAGCGGGACTCAATGACTTTATTACTGCAGAAAGATCAGGAGTCGACGCTCTAAAAGCTCCAACAGAAGAAGGTATTTTAATTGTTAACCCGCCATATGGTGAACGCTTAAGCGATGACGAAAACTTAAAAGATGTCTACCGTGATTTAGGTTATTCTTTAAAAAATAACTTCAAAGGATGGGAGTGCTGGGTATTATCAGGCCATAAAGAGCTCGTGCAGCTACTAGGTTTAAAGTCTACTCTGAGAGTGCCAGTCGCCAACGGACCCATCGAGTGCCGATTCCTCAAATACGAAATCAGAAAAACTTAAAAACACTCGCGCCCATCCATTGTCGGCACAGTTTTTTACGCGCCAATGAGATGTTTTAAGACTGAGTCTTGGAGTTTACCGAGAGCGGCCTTTGCAAGGATCTCTTGTATGCCTGAGAGTTTATCTTTAATTTTTCTTTCAAGCTTTGCGAAGAGTGTATTAATTTTGCTCTCAAGCTGCGCGACGACTTCATCTAAATGAGTGCTGATCTTATCAAGATAGGTCAGAGCTTCTTGAAGTTTTACAATAATTTTTTGTTGTCGTGGATCTTTGGGGTCAAGTGTTGCTATCTGAGTATTGATCTTTAACTTCAGCTCCTCAACCTTGGAGTGAATGTCACCAATCACTCCAGAAAACTTTTTAACAGAGTCCTTTAATCCATTACCTATGAGATTCAGAGGGTTTTGAAGATCAAGCGCCAATAACTCTTGGTTGACTGTGAAAAACTCAACTTCCATCGTATCAAGTTTGTTGTGAATATCCGTCATATCAAAGTCGCCCGTATCAAGCTGAGATGTCCCGCCCAAGGTGCCTTTTACGGTTTTTGCATTACCGCATCCGACTGCTGCTATTAAAACCCCTGATACAATTGCGACTTGTAATATTCTTTTTAAAGTATTGTTTTGCATTTTCCCTCTCCTAGACAAGGTATATACACACTTTGTGCCACCCGTAGAGGAACAAGCTTGAAGAAAACTTGTAAATATTGAGTAATAAACTGACCATGAATAGTTATTCGGCAGTTTAAGAATGAATTTGGATGTATCAATTTGAAAGGGTGTGCAATGCAGCAGTCCTCTGAGGATGAAGCAAAAAACCTTTTAGCAGATGCGAAACAAAAGGGAAGGCCGTACCTTTTATGTTAGCGCTTGCTAAACAAAAAGGTACGGCGTACCTTTTAGGTATGAAGAAAGATTTGATTCCTGCGGTTGTTACTAAGGCGCATAAGGCTGCGGTTAAGGTTCGTAAAAAGAGTTATAGTCCTTACTCTAAATTCGGAGTGGGGAGTGCGCTCGTTACGAGCAAGAACAAAATATATGTTGGAACCAATATCGAGAATGCGAGCTTCGGAGGAACGATCTGTGCTGAGCGAGTTGCCATGGTTGAAGCTGTTAAGAACGGCGATAAGAAGTTCAAACATATTGTTGTCGTGACAGACACGAAGATGCAAACGCCACCTTGTGGAATTTGCCGTCAGTTTATGGCAGAATTTTTTGACGAAGATACTTTTATTTGGATAGGTGATTTGAAGTCTTTAAAGTCTGTCTATAGATTTGATGAAATTCTACCTGAGTCATTTGGTCCTAAGAACCTAGGAAAAAAGAAATAATTAATTTTTACAGTTAGGCGGTACTAGCTTTCAATACGTGGAAAGAGAGGGTCGCCCTTGATGATCGCTGTTCCAGCTTTTAAGGCCTGTGAAATCTTAGTGCCATCAAAAGAAACTTCATCAACACCAATTCGGTTTAACAGCTCTTTTGTTTTATCAGGCATTACAGGGTTTAGCAGTGTTCCTGCGATTCGAAGCACTTCAAGAGCAGTGATTAAGGTCTCACCTGCCGCATTGAGGTCCTCTTTTGCTTTTTTCCATGGTGCTTGGGTTTCAAGGTACTTGTTAGCTTCAGTTAAGAGTTCCACAACGTGGCCAACTGCTGCCTGTGGGGCAAATTCATTAATCTCTGATTTAACTTTGTCATGAGTGGATACTGCTAGCTCTAAAAGCGCAGTTGAATCCTTTGACGCGATTTTAATATCTGGGATTTTTCCTTCAAAGTATTTGTGAATGAGCTGTGTTGTTCTGCTTAAAAGGTTTCCAAGATTGTTAGCAAGCTCGACGTTCACACGTTGAACGACCAAGTCTTTTGAAAACTGAGCGTCATTGCCAAGAATAATATCTCTAGTGAGGAAATATCTTAAGCCATCAACGCCAACAATGTCTTTCATGTCCAGCGGCTTTACAACTTCGCCTTCTGATTTACTCATTTTTGCATTGCCCATCAGCCACCAGCCGTGTGCAAAAATCGTTTTTGGTAGTGGAAGCCCTAGCGCCATCAACATCGGCGGCCAGTAAATAGTGTGGGTGATCAATATATCTTTTCCGATCAAGTGAATGGCCTTTTTCCAAGAACCCTCAAAGCTTTTTTGATCACGAATGGCAGTGACGTAGTTGATGAGAGCATCAAACCAAACATACGTTACATAATCTTTATCAAATGGAATTTCTATTCCCCATGCCAGGCGAGATTTCGGCCGACTGATGCAAAGATCTCCCAACGGTTTGGAAAGAAATCCTAAAGTCTCGTTCCGCTTAACTTCAGGCTGAATAAATTCTGGGTTGGCCTTGATATGGTCAATGAGTTGCTGTTGGTATTTTGACATTTTAAAGAAGTAGTTTTTTTCTTTTACAAGCTGTACTTCTTTGCCCGTTGGAGACTTGCCATCGACAAGATCTTTTTCAGTATAGAATATTTCCTCAGAAACGGAATACCAACCCTCGTACTCTTGAAGGTAAATTTCACCCTTGTCATAAAGTTCTTGTAAATATTTTTGCACGAGAGCTTTGTGATCATCATCTGTGGTTCTGATAAAGCGGTCATAATTGATGTTAAGCTCTTTCCAGATGTTTTTAAAATTTAGAACCATTTCATCGCAATGAGCTTTCGGTTCAAGCCCACGAACCTCCGCCGCTTTTTGGACTTTTTGTCCATGCTCATCTGTTCCTGTGAGCATAAAACATTCTTCACCGAAAAGCCGATGATAGCGGGTTAAGACATCGGCAACCACAGTTGTGTAAGCGTGGCCAATGTGCGGTGTATCGTTGACGTAATAAATAGGTGTGGTGATATAAAAATCCATAAAGTCCTTAGAGCTAATCCAATGAAATATTTAATTGCTTAGCGATCTTCTTTACTGCTTTTGTCAGAGGCGTAAGTTTACGTAGGGTCGCCTGAGTGCGAAGATGGTCTTTCAGCGGTTCAACAGGATGGCCGCCGTAGACGCCAGCTTCCGTGATACTGCTTGGGACCGCTGATCTGCCAGCAAGTTGTACTCCGTCCGCAATTTCAAGGTGACCGCCGATTGCAGATTGTCCGCCCACAACGACATTGTTACCGATTTTTGCAGACCCTGCAACCACACTACCGCCTGCAAATAAACAGTGCTGACCAACTTTTGTATTGTGAGCAATGTGAACCATATTGTCGAGTTTGGTTCCTTGTCCGATAACAGTTTCTTCAAAGGTTGCACGGTCAATTGTACATTGGGCCCCGATTGAAACATGGTCTTCAATGCGGACGATCCCCCGTTGCGGAATTCTGTGGTGTCGCCCTTTTTCATCATGGGCAAAACCGTAACCCTCACTTGCAATCGTTGAATGCGGCTTGATCTCGCAAAAATTTCCGATCTTTGTACCATGTCCGACATAAACATGAGGAAGAAGAACAGAGTTTTGTCCGATAGAGACGTTATGTTCAATCACCGTGTGTGCATGTAAAGCGCAATTATCGTCCACACTTGTATTTTTCCCGATGACACAGTATGGTCCTATATATACGTTACTTCCGATTTTTGCAGTCGAGTGAATGACTGCTGTTGGATGGATTAAAGAATCTGTTTCAGGATACGGTGGGTTAAAAAACTTGTTGATAACCAACGCCATCGCCAGAGGGACGTTGGGAGAAAGTAGCAAAACCTGATCTTTTATGAACGGTAGAGCCTTATCTTTGAATTGAGCTGGAATAACTAAGGCAGCAACGCCAGCTTGAAGAGCCAAAGCAAAGTGCTTTTCTTTAGAAACAAATACTATTGATCCTTTTTTTCCGTTTTCAGATGGGCAAACGTCCGAAATAGTTGTACTCTGATCACCTTTAGCAAGGGTTAAGAGTTCGGGAAAGGCCTTCAATAAATCGGAACAAGCTGTTGACATATACTATCCTTGTAAATATTAAAAATAGTTAACATAGTTTAGGGGTAAATGGGTATGCAAAAAAAGAAGAAAGTATCCAAAGCGAAGGCGGCGAAGACAAAAACTTCCACAAAAACCGCTAAAAAGGCAACTGCAAAAAAAGCTGAGAAGAAAGTTGCCAAAAAGACTGTAAAAAAAGTTGAAAAGCCTGCGAAGAAAGTGAAGAAGACCGCAGCAAAGAAAACCAAGAAAGCTAAAAAAGCACCTGTTAGACTCACTAATAAGCCCGTTGCGACAATTGAAAATCCGCAGCTCAATGAACCAATCACTCGTGAAGACTTTAAAAATATGTCTCCTGAAGCCCAGGAGCATTACAAAAGATGGCTTAAGCTCAATAAACAATTAGCAGATGAGGCTCCGCAGGAATATCGGATGTCAGAGGATTATGAAATCAAGACTCCGCTTCAACACAAGGTCCACGGTTGGGGCGTTGTTATGCAGAAGCGCGATAATTATATCGACGTGATTTTTGAAAACGGGATTAAAACTCTGATTGTAAATTATAAGGCTTAAAAGATCTTATTTATGGCGGAACAGAATTAAGCCGTGTGAAGGGTCATAGGGAGAGACACCGACAGTCACCTTATCGCCGACGACCACTCTGATATTAAAACGTCTCATTTTTCCGCAAAGTTTTGTCGCAATAGTCATTCCATTTTCAAGTTCAACTTTATAGAGTCCGCCTGCACCTGCGTCGACTACTTTGCCTTCAATTTGAGCTAAATCATCTCTTGCCATCTTTTCCCTTAATGAATATATTTCTCGAGCTTAGTTATGCTTATAGTAAAACATGATTTTTACTCTGTTTGTCAACTGAGTTCAAGCTCAGAAATTGCCACAATTGGATTTAAGCGGGCATGAAGGGGAATATAGCTATTATGGCTGTCACATTAGAGAGTTTTTTTAAGAAGCAGTTACCGAATATCAATATTCGTTCAGCACTTTCGGTTATTGAGTTGAACAAACAAGGTGGAACGGTTCCCTTTATAGCGAGATATCGCAAAGAAAAGACAGGGAACTTGGACGAGACCCAAATTCGTGCGGTACTTGATACCAACGAAGATTACGAAGAGCTTATTTCAAGACAAGCTTTCATCGTTAAAGAGGTCGAGGCTCAAGGCAACCTGACTGATGAACTTAAAAACCGACTTATTACCACTATGGATATTAACGAGCTTGAAGAGCTCTATCGTCCATACAAGAAAAAGAAGAAAACCAAAGCAAAGATGGCTCGCGATGCGGGTATAGAACCTTTTGCACAATGGTTATGGGATTTAGGTAAGGGTCTTATCAACGAAGACACATCCATTGAAGTTAAAGCTAAAACCTTTCAGAATGCTGAACATAAATTTGCAACCTATCAAGAAGTCTTAAAGGGTGCTGAGGCGATTCTTATTGAGCGATTGACCAATAACCAAGACCTCAGAGCCTTTGTCCGAGATAACCTCATGGCCAAAGGAAAAGTTATTTCTAAAAAGGGCAAAAAGTTCAAAGCAAACTCCAAATACGATATGTATGTGGACTTTGAGGAGTCCATCCAAAAACTCCTTCAGCCGAAGGTTTCTTACCGTTATATGGCGATGAGACGCGGTTGGAACGAAGGTGAGTTAACTCTTAACATCGAGGGCGAGACTGATTTTGTTTTAAAGCACTTTGTGGATTTCTCTGTTTCTGCAAACAATCAGGCAAGACCGTTTCTTGAAGACATGGCAAAAAATGCTCTTGATCTCCATGTGATGCCTTCTATCTCAAATGAGATCCATAAAAAGTTAAAGGACACGGCAGACCTTCACGCCATTGATGTTTTCGCTGAGAACGTTAGAAAAATTTTATTGGCAAGTCCGTTTGGCCCAAAATGTGTGCTCGGAGTTGATCCTGGTTTAAAAACAGGTTCAAAGATTGCTCTTGTTGATCATACTGGAAAATATATTTCTCATACTGTGATGGATATCTTAGGAACTAAAGCTGAAGAGAATGCTGAAAAACTTTTCAAAGAGCTTTTGGGTCATGTCAAGGTTGAGGCCATTGCTGTTGGGAATGGAACTGCTGGCAGAGAAACTGAAATCTTTATCCGAAAAATCTTAAAGAAGCTTGAAAAGGATGTCCCAGTTATCATGGTCAACGAATCTGGTGCCTCTGTTTATTCTGCTTCAGATACTGCAAGAGAGGAGTTTCCCGATTTAGATCTTACTATTCGTGGCGCGATTTCTATTGCAAGAAGACTTCAAGACCCACTCTCTGAGCTTGTTAAGATCGATCCGAAAAGTATCGGTGTTGGACAATATCAACATGACATTACGCCCACAAAGCTTGAAAAAAGTCTTACTGGCGTTGTCGAAAGTTGCGTAAATACCGTAGGCGTGGACGTAAACACAGCGTCCGCATATCTTTTGCAATTTATCTCTGGGATTGGTCCCGTGACTGCAAAAAATATTGTGAACTATCGTGGGTCTACGGGCTTATTTAAAGACCGAAGTGAACTTTTAAAGGTTCCACAGTTTTCTTCTAAAGTTTTTGAACAATCCGCTGGGTTTTTAAGGGTCAATAACGGTATTAATTTTCTTGATCAAACAGGAATACATCCTGAGAGATACTCCGCACTGAGAGAAATGGCCCAAGAACTCGGCATGACGGTTTCAGGACTTGTGGGAGAAGGCGCTAAGAAGCTAGTGGAACTTCGTACAAAATGGGCGGAGCTTGTTGGTGAGTATACTTTTGATGACATTATTAAAGAGTTAGAAAAGCCAGGTAGAGATCCTAGAAATATATTTAAGGTGTTTGCGTACCGAGACGATATCTTTGAAGTGAAAGATCTCAAAGAAGAAATGATCTGCCCAGGAATTGTAACAAACGTAACAAACTTCGGTGCCTTCGTGGATATCGGTGTTCACCAAGATGGTTTGGTTCATATCTCTGAACTCACCCACGAGTTTGTTGATGATCCAAGGAAAGTGGTGAGCCCAGGGGACCAAGTAGAAGTTAAAGTTTTGAAGATCGATTTAGAGAAGAATCAGATTTTCCTGACAATGAAGTTAACTGAAGCGCCAAGGCGCGCGCAAAGTCGACCGCAAAGTCGACCGCACCAAAGTGCAAGACCCGAAAGAAGACCTGCGGGTCGTGGTGCCAAGCCACATAAAGGACAGACAAGAGGGAAGGGTGCTCCTTCAAGAGGGAAGCCGCAGTTTACGCCAAAGCCTAAACCTGCATTCAATAATCCGTTTGCGGCATTAACAGATTTAAAAATTAAAAAATAGTTCTATAGGTTATTTGTATCGTCGTAATGGATGCGAATAACCTTGGGACTTTTATGTTGGTTTTTAATCTCAAAGATCTTTTTCGAATTTCGGTAGACTTCAATATTGAATAGATCAGTATTCAGTTGTTTAAAAGCACGCTTTTTAAACAGAGATACTCTTAGGGAATCTTTGATAAAAGATTCCCATTCATGATGAGTTAAGTTCTGCGTGACTTCATATAAGTTCAGACCATCAACGGAGCTATCGGCCCAGGACTCTTCATCGACGGAAGGGAAAAGCTTTCCATTTTTAAACTGAAATCCAGTAAATATTCCCCGAGTGAAAAGGCGAATATTTAAAACCTGAAAATTCTTAAAAGAATTTGAAACAAGATCTGCTAGCGCGCGGCTTAAACATGCACTCTGATAACCACCGATCAAGGAAACATGGAACTGAGACCGTGGCGTAAAAATGAGCTTGTGTTCTCCCATCCTGGAAGAGATTTCCTTGGTGATCAAAGAAGGCTCAACATACCAAAGTTGATCCCCATGGATTGGTTTTTGCGAAAGTGCGATCACGGATTTTTGAGCGTTTAAAAATTTCTCTGCAATGAGATTAGAAAACTCAATGGTGCTCTGATCGGTATGATAATGTTTGGAGCCGTGAACGATTATAAGCGCGTCATCTTCTATAGAGATAGCCCCATAGGAAGAGTATCCTGCAAAGAAGAATAAGATTGCCAAAGATAAACTGATACTTTTAATACCCACAAATCGCCCCGTTTAAGGGAATCTGCGATCTATTTATTCGTTAGTCAAAAGAATTGTATTTGCAAACTCGACAAAGCCATCTGCGCCCTGAGAAGGACAGATATAAGCGGGTTTATGTGAAAGGGTTTCAACGAACTCTTTTATATTTTGTACAGCAAAGCTATTTTTGAAAAACTCGAACATGGGTTCGTCGTTTGGGGAATCACCTACGAATGCACATAAATTATTATCTTTGGAAACGTTAACTTTAAATTCTCTTTTCATAAATTCTTTGCACATGGAAAGCTTGTCGTAATTACCAAACCAACCGTTAACGTGAATGCTACTGACCTTCGCTTCCGCTTTGTGTTCTTTAAAAATCTCAACGATTTGATTGACCTTTGCCTTTGGTAAGGGGCGAACATCTTCACAAAAATCTATGGCAAGATCGAAAATTCGGCAAAACTGATCTGATGAAACGGCTGAGCCTTTTACTTTTTTTATAATCTCTTCTGCGATCTTATCGAGTTTTTTTCGATTCTTTTTAATCTCTTCATCGGAAATCATGTATCGACGTTCCATTTTGCCGTTGATGTGTCTGAAATAAAATGCGCCGTTTTCACCGATAATACCGCTGACGGGCCAAAATCTTGCGATCATTTCACACCAGCCTGCAGGCCTTCCCGTCACGGGAATCACGTGAATTCCGTTGTTGTGAAGACGCCAAAGGGCTTCATAGGAGTGGGCGGGAAGCTTGCCATCGGTGGTTATGGTGTCATCAATATCGCAAAAGACGTACTGGATTTTACTTTGTGAGGTCTGGAAATTTTTTTGAAAGTCAGATAATGAATTCATTTAGTGATCAGTTTAGGGAAATGGCATCCATATGTAAAGCTTTGAAACTGCTTAATTAATTTGAATCTTAATGCGATACATTAAAATTTATGCTTGCTAATTATGATCGCCGCCCTCATTTTTGAAAAGAGAGTAAGCAGCAAATAAGACATATATATAGAGAGAGCGAATTCAAAAAACAGCGTAGACAGAGGAACGGATGACGAAAAAAGCGACGAGCGGAAAAAAATTGGTGGTAGTGGAGTCTCCTACAAAAGCGAAGACGATTAAAAAGTTTCTAGGGAAGGACTTTATCGTTGAATCATGCATGGGACATATTCGTGACCTTCCTAAAACTGCAAAGGATGTTCCTGAAAAGTATAAAAAACAAAAGTGGGCAAGGCTTGGAGTGGATGTTGAAAACGACTTTGAGCCTCTTTACTGTATTCCTAATGATAAAAAGAAAATTGTTAGCACGCTCAAAAGTAAAATGCAGGAATCCACTGAACTCTATCTTGCGACGGACGAAGACAGAGAGGGAGAAAGCATTTCATGGCACTTAATGGAAGTGCTAAAGCCAAAAATTCCTGTTAAGCGCATGGTCTTCCACGAAATTACTGAAGACGCGATTCAAGAGTCCCTTGAGAATACGAGAAAGTTAGATCACAACCTCGTGAAAGCACAGGAAGCACGCCGAATTCTCGATCGTTTGGTGGGTTTTTCACTTTCACCATTGATTTGGAAGAAGGTTGCATACGGTCTTTCTGCAGGACGAGTGCAAAGTGTGGCGCTGAGGCTTGTTTCAGAAAGAGAGCTTTTAAGATTTAAATTTAAAAAAGCAACTTACTGTGGAGTAGAAAGTGAGCTTGAAAAGTCAGGCCAGAAGTTTACTTCGAGACTCACGCAATTTGAAGGAAAGAAGATCGCCACAGGAAAGGACTTCAATCAAGAAACTGGTGAAGTTCCAAAAGATAAAAGCAGTCAGATACTGGTACTGGATTCTAAAAAAGCCGATAAAATTGCAGAAAGTGTTTCTGGTAAGAACTTAAAAGTTGAAAGCGTAGACGAGCGTCCGATTACTCGTGAACCTTATCCACCGTTTATTACATCTTCTCTACAGCAGGATGCTTCAAGAAAGTTTGGCTGGCCGTCAAGACAAACGATGAGAACGGCTCAAGAGCTTTACGAAAAAGGTTTTATCACTTACATGAGAACAGACTCCATTAATCTCTCTGAACAGGCGATTAAAGCAGCTCGCAGTAGTGTAAAAAGCCTTTATGGTGAGAAGTTTCTTTCAGACGGTGTTCGTACGTTTAAAGGTAAAAAAGCTAAAGGTGCACAAGAGGCCCATGAAGCAATTAGACCTTCTGGAAGCAAGTTCACCGCACCAGATGAGACTGGATTAAAGGCTGATGCCTATAAGCTTTATGATTTGATTTGGAAAAGAACTCTTGCGTCTCAAATGGCAAGCTCTCTTCAAAGACAGGTTCAAGTTCGAATGTCCGTGGATAAGTGTTTGTTTTCATCTTCTGGAACCGTCATTGAGTTTCCTGGATTCTTAAAAGTTTATGAAGAAGCAACAGATGAAGCAAAACAAGATACAGAAACTCTTCCTGCCTTAAAAGCTGGTGAGTCGGTTAAAGTGAAGTCCACTAAGAAGACTGAACATGAAACAAAGCCACCATCAAGATTTACAGAGGCAGGCCTTATTCAGGTTCTTGAAAAAGAAGGCATTGGCCGACCGTCGACTTATGCTTCGACAATCAGTACGATTGTTGACCGAGGGTATGTGACAAGACAAGGCAATACTTTGATACCGACATTTACTGCTTTGATTGTTTCAAAACTACTTTCAAATTACTTCCCTGAGTATGTGGATCTAAAATTTACAGCAGAGATGGAAGAAAAACTCGACGAGATTGCAGAGGGTGATTTGGAATGGGTGGACTATCTTAAATCCATTTACCTCGGTAAAACGGGTCTTAAATCACAAGTGGAAAAGCAAGAAAAGATCATCGATGCCGATGAGGCTCGGTCGATGAAGGTGCAAGGCTTAGAGAGCCTGAGTTTCCGTGTCGGCCGCTATGGTGCTTATGTTTGTCGTAAAAATAAAAATGAAGAAGAATGCGCCTCAATTCCTGAAACAAAACCTCCTTCTGAAATTACAGCAGAGTTTGCAAATGAAATCATTGATCAGAAAATCAATGGCGCTGATTCTATTGGAAAAGATCCTAAAACTGGAATGCCGATCTACGTGCTCACTGGGCGATATGGGCCGTATGTGCAACTTGGTGATAACGAAAACGACCGTGATCCAGAATTAAAACCAAAAAGGACTTCAATTCCTGCGCATATACCTCTGGACACAGTGGATTTTGAAAAGGCTTTGTTTTTTGTGAGTTTGCCAAAGACATTAGGGCAACATCCTGAAACGGAAAAAGATATTAAATTAGGAATCGGAAGATTTGGACCCTATGTGGTTTGCGACGGTGACTATCGTTCTATTTCAAAAAACGACGATCTTTTCGCTGTGGATTTAGAGCGCGCGCTTGAAATGCTCGCACAACCAAAGAAGGGGCGTGGTGCGCGTGCAACGGTAGTTAAAGAGCTTGGAGAGTATGACGGTCAAAAGTTACAAATTCTTTCAGGAAAATACGGGCCATACATTAAGTTTGGTAAGAAGAATGTTTCTCTTCCTGAAGGCGAAAAGCCAGAAGACTTTACCCTTGAAAACGCAATTGAACTTGTAGGTGGTTCAACGAAGAAAGCAAAAGCCGCAAAGAAAACCAAAAAAGCTGGCAAAGCGACAGGAGAGGTTGAAGCCGCCAAACCTGCAAAAAAAGTTATTCGTAAAAAGGCAAGTAGGCCAACCAAAGAGAGTCTTAAAGTCAGCAGGGTGATTTCTAAAAAGAAAACCAAAAAGAAAACAGCTGCAACTTCAAAGGTGCGTTCAAAAAAAAAGTCCGACGTAAGTAAGCGGGTCTAGTAAGGTATTGAAATAACTTACTTTATCCTTAGGCCCCGTGGCGTGGATTTAACTCTTGAATTTGACTAGGTTTTTTGCGATCATGACGCGATACGCGTATGAAAAAGTCCTTATTGGTGCCAAGCAAGACACAGCTTGAACTAAACATTAGAAGAAGTCCTGAGCCCGATCGAAACTTCGATAAAGGCGGTAGAAGCTTCTACTTTTTTGATCTGGACGATAACGTTTTCTTTCTTGAAACCCCGATTTTTATTTTTCACAAGAAAACGAATGAAAAATTAGCGCTCTCTTCTGGAGAGTTTGCAAAGAACCTCTCAGACATTGGCAAGTACGGTGTTTATAAAGACTATTACATCGATATTGACGATGCGACAGGTTCGTTCTCGCGCTTTCGTGATGAAGACAAACCAGTTTCACTGCAATCTTTTTGTGAAGATCTTTCTGAAGCACTGGCGAAGCCTGAGTTCGAATGGCGTGGTCCTTCTTGGCAGTGTTTTTATCATGCAGCCTTCAATCAACGTCCCGTTTCTTTAATTACGGCAAGAGGGCATCACCCAGACACTATTAAAGAAGGAATCCGACACTTCGTACGTGGTGGGCACCTTCCGCTTGAGCCGAATTATTTAAGTCTTTTTCCTGTAAGCCATCCAGAAACCCAGCGCAAACTCACAAACGGGAAGGCGATGAGTACTGCGGAGTTAAAACTTCATGCTGTGATTGAGTCTGTGGAACTTGCGATGGAAGCTTATGGATTTAATCCCCACCATCGATTTGGTATGTCAGATGATGATCCGAAAAACTTAGAGCTTATATTTGAAGCAATGCTCATCCTAAAGCAGAAATATCCAGATAACTCGTTTTTTGTGATCCACGCAATAGAATCTGACTTTATTAAAGAGGAAGTCTTTTTGCACCATATTGAGAAAAACAATATCACTCCGCGCCAGCTTCGCCTCGACTTTAGTAAGTCAGAGAGGGTTTAAGCCTGCTTGAAATTTAGCAGTGGAAATGAAATCTTGGAAACTATTAAGTCTTACCAAGATGTTTAGATAAAAATACCAAATTTAGTTGTTCTTTAGTTACATTTTAAACCTAAAACCATATACTTAGTTTTTAGGTTGTGGCGTCTGAAAAGGAAGCCCCAAAGTAGGAGTGATGAATGAAATTAGTGAAGTTATGGTTGGTACTTTTTTTTGTCGGCGTCTTTACACTTTCAAGTGTAGAAAGCTTTGCTAAAACCAACGAGGCTAAAAAAAGTGTAGCTCAAGATAAGTCAAAGGATAAACCAAAAGACTTAATCAAGACGCCAGTAGACAAGGGCGTAACAAAACGACTTTCAAAAAGCGATCTTTCTTGCAGATATATATATTTAATTATGGGTGCAATGTTGAGACAACATATGCTCTATAATCAGTTTACGTCTGAACTCGAAACGCGAACAATCAATCAATACATTAAATCCTTAGACCCATTAAAAGGATACCTACTTGCTAGCGATGTAAGTAAAATTACGTCTGCGATGAAGGGTATGGAAAAGTGGTTATCAAAACAAGATTGTAAACCACTGGAGCAAGTTCAGGAAATTTACAATGCTCGCGTGCAACAGAGCGCAACGTTTGCAAAAAATTATCTCGGTAAGGACTTCAAGCTTGATCCAGCAATGACTCTTCAAATGGATGCGACTAAACGGAAATATGCTAGCACCAACGCAGAGCTTGAAGATTTTCAAAAAAGATATATTCAGTTTCAAGTTGCAAACTTTGTAGCAACCGACATGAAAGAAGATGAAGCTAAAGGCTGGGTCGAAAGACGTTACGAACGAGCGTACAAGAAGTTAAAAGAACTCCCAGAGGCCGACATCTATGCAGGACTTTTAGATTCTTTTGCGCGTTCTATGGACCCTCACTCCAGCTATCTTTCTGCCGATGACCTTGAAGACTTTAATATCCATATGAATCTTTCCTTAGAAGGGATTGGAGCAACTCTTTCTTCACAAGACGGTTATACCGTTATTGAGCAACTCATTCCTGGTGGTGCCGCTGCAAAATCTGGCGAACTTGAAAGCCAAGATAAAATTATTTCGGTAGGACAAGGCCAAGGAAAGAAGATGGAGCCTGTCGTCGACATGCCTCTTAAGGATGTCGTGAAGTTGATTCGTGGAAAGAAGGGAACAAAAGTTACGCTTTCTGTTCTTAGAAAAACGGCAGATGGAATGAAGAGTTTTAGAATTACCTTAACTCGTTCAAAGATTAACTTAGAAGATGAAGCTGCTCAAATCAGTTACATGACAAGAGAAGTAGACGGTAAGAAATTTAAAATTGGAATTTTGAATCTTCCGTCATTCTATTTTGACTCAAAAAACCCAAATGGTCGCTCGTCATATAGAGACACGAAGAGACTGTTAAAAGAAGCGCAAAAAGAAAAAATCGATGGACTAGTATTAGATCTTTCCCAAAATGGAGGGGGATCTCTTGAAGATGCTGTGAAGTTAACTGGGCTATTTATTAAAACAGGTAACATCGTAAAAACTCAAGGGGCACGCTCATCGACTATTGAAGTGTTAGCCGATCGCGATCCTGAAGTGAATTACTCAGGACCGCTTGTTGTTCTTACAAGCCGCTTAAGTGCATCGGCATCTGAGATTCTTGCAGGTGCATTGAAGGACTACGGTAGAGCAGTTATCGTCGGTGGCGATCATACGTTTGGAAAAGGAAGTGTTCAGACCGTCCTTCCGCTACCGAAAAATCTTGGCGCTTATAAAGTGACTGTAGGAATGTTCTTTGTTCCAGGTGGGAAGTCGACCCAACACGGCGGCGTTGATGGTGATATCACTCTACCGAGTGCATTCGCTCTTGATGAAATCGGTGAGAAGAGTTTGGACTACTCACTTTCACCAAAAGCAATTCCGCCATTTTTATCTCCTGAGGCTCACGTTGCAAAAGGTGATGGCGCATGGGAAAAAGTCAGCAACAAAGAAATTTCAGATTTAAAGAAAAAGTCTGAAACAAGAGTGAGTAGCAACGAAGAATTCAAAAAGATTACTGATGAGCTCGAAAAGTTAAAGACAAAAGGTAAGCTTGTGAGTTTATCAGAAATCCTGAATGAAAAAGAAAAACGTGCCGAAGAAAAAGAAAAGAAAAAGGCGCGTTCTAATCCTAAAAAACGTTTAGAAGAGTACCTCAAGCGCCCTGATATTGTAGAGGCGGTGGACATTGCTGCGGACTTTCTTCATATACGAAACTCGCGGAATGTAGTCGCTCAAAAAAAGGGCTCTGAAGCTAAAAACTAGAAACATTTACCCATGCGTCAAGACCATGATGCGTGGGTACGCAAAAATCCGCTCTTGGCACCTTTAACCTTGAATAGTCTCATATCCTAAATCATAAATAGACTATTCATGAGCTCAAAAACAATCAGGAAGAAAACAATGACAAAGAAATCAGCTGGAGAAAAGCTATTGCTCCCTAAAGAGCAGTTGCTTCAAATGCATGACCTTATGGTCAAGTCGCGGGTTTTAGAAGAACGTTTAATCCGGATTTACAAAATGGGTGAGGCATTCTTTTGGATCGGCGGTCCAGGAGAAGAAGCTTTTGGAGTTCCATTGGGATTACTTGCTAAAAAAGGGCAAGGAATTGACTACGATTGGTTTCATCTTCACTACCGTGCTTCGCCAACACTTATAGCAATGGGTATGGAGATGATTGAAGGAATCCGCCTTATTATGAATAGGGTGACAGACGTTTCCACAGGTGGCAGAAACTTCTCCGGCCACTACTGTTATCCGAAGTGGAATATCGCACCTATCACATCGCCCATTGAAGTACAGTACTCACAAGCGCTTGGAACAGCGTGGGTTCAAAAACGTAACAATACAAAGAGCATTACCGTAGTTTCAGGTGGTGATGCGGGAACTGCTGAAGGTGACTTCGCCTCTTCATTGATTTGGGCGTCACGTCCAGGACGCGAACTGCCGATGCTTATCACTGTTCAGAACAACAAGTGGGGAATCTCCACAAACTATGATTCTCAACATGGTGAAGAATATATTGCAGATCGTGGCAAAGCCTTTGGTATTCGCTCTTCAACAATTTACGGAAACGATATTGAAGAATCTTATATTCGACTCAAAGAAGAAATGGACTATGTCCGTAAAGAGCGCAGACCAGCACTTGTAGAGATCTTTGTTTCAAGGCTTTACGGTCACTCTTCAGCTTCGGGCGCAAACTTTATATCAAATGAAGAAGATCCGTTAAAGTTGTTAGAGAAGAAACTTCTTAAAGCAGGTGCAATCACCGAAGATAAAATTAAAAAGATTTATTATGACTACGACGAACAGTCGAAGCATGATCTTGAAATTGTTCGTAAAGAAGCAGCACCATTGCCTGAGTCCATCTGGGATCATGTTTTTGTTGATAATGAGAATGCAGACTGGAGGAAGTTCTAATGGCAAACATGGCACAAGCTATTAGAATGGCGCTTCACTATGCAGAGACGAATCTCGATGTTAAAGACATTTTCGGTCAAGACGTGGGGATGCCGCTAGGTGGGGTATTTACCGCAACTCAAGGTTTACAGACAACTTGGAATACTCCTCTTGATGAAAGAGGAATTGTCGGGATGGCGACTGGAATTGCAATGACAGGCGAGCGCTGTGTTGCTGAGATTCAGTTCGTCGACTACATCTTTAATACAATTGATTTATTAAAACTTATCGGAAATATGCATTGGGCTTCCAACGGTCAGGTAGCAATGCCATTGGTATTGATGACTCCATCTGGTGCGGGCATCCGAGGTTCTCTATACCATAGTCACAGTTTTGATGCTTGGGCATCAAAACTTGTAGGGTGGAAGGTCGTCATGCCATCAAATCCTCTTGATGCTTATGGCTTAATGCTTTCTGCGGTTGAAGATCCAAACCCAGTTTTATTTTTAAAGCCTAAGGCTTTGATGAGAGTTGAAGGTAAGGAACTGATTCCTGGAGAACCTGAGTCTAAAGCAGAGTTAAAAACGCTAATAGATGCCCCTCTTGGCGATCGATCAAAGTGGAAGGCGAAATGGCCAAAGCTTGAAGATTATCGCGTTGAAATTGGTAAAGCTAAAATTGTAAAAGAAGGGTCTGACGTTACAGTTGTAAGCTATGGTCGAACGCTTTTAATTTGCGAAGATATTGCAAACGAAATGGCTGAGGAAGGTACTTCGGTAGAGGTCATAGACCTTCGGTCGATCTTCCCATATGACTGGCAAACCGTAAAAAACTCGATTTTGAAAACGAAAAGAGTGCTTTTTGTTAATGAAGATACTGAGGTCACAAATTTTGGAGAACACTTGGCGTACAGAGCGTCTCAAGAGTTATTCTATGACCTTTATGCGCGACCAAGAGTCCATGCTGGGAAAAACGTTCCAGGTATTGGGCTTCATCCAAATTTAGAAGAGGCGACAGTTCCGCATAAGTCTGATATTAAAGAAGCTATAAACGAAGTTTTAAACGACGTTCCTTAAGAACTAACATTTTAGAGAGACAGCATGAGTAAAGCAAAGTCCGTCCCAAAAGGATTCGATAAATATTTCTATTATATAAACTCTGTTCAAAATCCTTCTGGCGATGCGGAGTTTTTTAGAGACACCTATAAAGAATTAAAGAAGAAACCCGCAAAAACTCTGCGAGAAGATTTTTGCGGGACGTTTGCGATATGCTGTGAATGGGTAAAGCTTGATAAAAACCATGTGGCAACAGGGGTTGATCTAGACAAGGAGCCTATTGAGTACGGTAAGAAAAACTACTTAACAAAGTTATCAGACGAACAACAATCTCGAATTACAGTTTTAAATAAAAACGTACTCGATCAAGGTTTGCCGAAATCGGACATCATTGTGGCGCAAAATTTTTCTTATTTTTTATTTAAGAAGCGCGATCAGCTGAAAGAGTATTTCTCAAACTGCTTAAAAAAACTCAACGACGACGGCATTTTCCTCATCGATTGTTTTGGGGGTAGCCAATGTCAGGAAGCCATTGAGGAAGAAACCGAATTTGAGAATTTTTCTTACTTTTGGGATCAACTGAATTTTAATCCGATAACTAATGAAGCCGACTTCGCTATCCACTTTAAACCCAAGGGCAAAGCGAAAATTGAGAATGTCTTTTGTTACGACTGGCGACTTTGGTCTTTACCAGAGCTAAGAGAAATCCTTGAAGAAGTTGGCTTTAAAAAAACTCAAGTCTACTGGGAAGGAACGGATAAAGACGGTGAGGGCGACGGGATTTTCACTCCTACTGAAAAAGGTGAGGAGTGTGAGTCGTGGATTGCCTACATCGTCTCCGAAAAATAAGCAAAGCCGTTTCACACTCCTCAGACCTTACAGAGTAAGGTTTAACGATCGAGACCTAACAGTTTAGGTGACGTGACTGTAACCAGCCAGCAATCTGAATGTTCATGGAGTTATGAAGCTCCTCGATCGCTCTATTGAGCCAATCACGACTAGCGGTATCCTCTTTGCGAGGATCTACTATTGTGTTGGCTTCAAATTTGGCATCACTTCCGTTGATCGTAATTTTAAAATAGTATTTTCCAAATCGCTTTTTACATTCAGCTAGGAAACTAGCGTCTCCTGGCATCTTGCCGATGATATCCTCTAAGACCGTGTATGCTTTCTTCTTAAACTCTATTCTGGGCTCAAAGCCATCGACCTTGAATTTGGAAAATGGGATAAAAGTACGATTTACTTTTAACAGATTATTCATTTCCATAATGCCCCTCCTTTTTTGATTGAGGCTCACTCAATTTAATAGCTACAATACAATTGGCTCTAACAGATTATCAATCTGTAATTCAAATTGTGTCTGTAACTCTAAATTTCCCGCGGATATTTAAAGATATTTTGATAATTACCGTAAGAGCTCTCAGGCTGCCATTGGCGTGGATTTCAGCTTCATAGAGGTGAGTTGTCGCTCCAATAAAGAAGACATTTTGTCGAGAGCTTTGACCTGCCACCCTCTTAACGAAGTGTCTTCTTGATTTGGATCTAGAATAGAATGCGCACTTAAAATGTCATCTTGTCCTCTAAACACAATTTGAAAGAAAAACTTATTTGCAAAGTAAGTACAGCGAGCTTCGCATTCGAAATCGAATGGAATTTCTTGCTTCAAGTTATTGAGTAACTGGTTAGCTTTGACTTCAAATTCTTTTCTTGGAATAAAGTCGAAATACTCAAATCGAAGCTTCATATACGTCCCCCAAACTTCATTTAACCTCTAAATAGTCTATCATAGTCTCGGAATATACTGGTCTTTGGCTTAGGAAATATAGAGTTGAGACACGCTTTATCTCATATTGAGACACGGTTGGGTTTATCAAAACTTGCATTTATATTTTAGTGATTATTTTTTTGATAGTTTTATTGAACTTGGCTCTTCATCCATTCTAAGTATTTTTCATTGATGGATGCAATAGGAAGCGTGATAAGGCACGGTACTTCGTAGGAGTGATTTTCTTCGATGGTCTTTTCTATTTCAGCATATTTGGATTCAAAAGATTTTAGCAGTAAAACGGACTCGTCGGATGATTCTGATTTTCCTTCCCAAGTGTAGAAGGAGTTCATCTTAGGGAAAACATTAGAGCACGCAATAAGTTTTTTAGAGAGTAAGATTTTTGAAAGTGTTTTAGCTTCTTCTTCACCCGATGTTGTTACATAAACTAAAATCGGTTTCACTTCTCGCCCTTCTTTAAAATTCGAGAAAGTCTTTTTTGATGCTCATGAAGTTCGGACTTTCGTTTTTCCCAACGCTCAAGTGCAAGCTTTCTCATGTCTTCGACGTCGTCGGTTTCATCCATGATCTCTACACCTAAAAGCGTCTCAATGGCGTCTTCTAGGGTTACAATACCCATGGTGCTGCCGTAATCATCTACCGCTAAGAACATGTGTTCACGGCGCTTAATGAACTCATCGAGTGTCATCGCAACGGAGTGGTTTTGATGAATAGCATGAATAGGGTTTAAAATCTCTTCAATCTTTGTGTCGTGTTGATCATTTCCGTATAACTCAAGGAAGTCATAACGAAAAATCATGCCGATGATATTATCAAGATCTTGATCAAAAACAGGAATTCTAGAAAACGGAACAGATTTAAATTCTTCCATAACGTCTCTCACTGTCATGTCCTTTTGTAAAACCATAAGAACTGAACGAGGAGTCATGACGTCTTTAACGTAGACACTATTTAATTTTAATAGGTTTTTAATAACAAGGGTTTCTTTCTTTTGCAGAATACCTTCGGTTTCTCCGATTTCAGCATTAGCGAGCATTTCTTCTCTTGTAATTCGAGATTGAGCCAGGCTTTTTGATCCAAGGACCTGAGAAATACTCTTAGACATCATCACAAAAGGGTACAGAAGCGCAATAAGGAACTTACAACAGTAAGCTGTGAAAGGTGTTAACAGTTTCCAGTAGCGTGCGCCGATTGTTTTTGGCAAAATTTCTGAAAATACCAAAATAATCAATGTAAGAATCCCCGAGGCGATCGCAGTATATTTATCGCCGTAAAGATTATGAACCTGTGCACCCACTAAGGTTGCTCCTGCTGTGTGCGCGACGGTATTTAAGGTGAGGATTGCCGCTAGGGGTTGATCGACTTTGTTTTTTAAGTCTTGCATGATGAAGCCCGCCTTTTGTTTGCGCTTCTTCATGATTTCAATATGTGCGTGGGTTACGGACAATATGACTGCTTCAAGAATTGAACAAAGGAATGATGCAGATAGTGCAACCAACACATAAATAACTAATAAGCCCATGATGTCCTCATGGGCTTAAATCGAATTTTACAATAATTGGCGTCAGGTTCCATTGCAAAAATAAAAAGTGTTACTTCTTACTCTCCTCAGCTCTCTTCTTCTGATACTCTTTTACCATTTCTTCTTGGATAGTTTTTGGTACTGGTGCGTACTTCGCAAACTCCATAGAGAACTGGCCTTTACCTTGAGTCGCAGATCTTAAGTCTGTCGAGTAGCCAAACATTTCTGTTAAAGGCACTTCGCTTTCGATGACAGCTTCACCGTGCTCAGTTGTTGAGCCCATGATCACACCACGTTTTTGGTTGATCTGACCCATGACTGCACCTTGGAATTCTTCAGGAACGCTAATCTCAACTTTCATGATTGGCTCAAGAACAGTGGGACTTGCTTTCATGTAAGCTTCACGAATTGCAGTTTGAGCACAAATTCTAAACGCCATCTCAGAGGAGTCAACTGGGTGGAATCCACCATCGTTGACCGTCATTTGAACGCCGATGACTGGAGATCCAGTGAGTAGACCTTTTTTCAGCTGCTCTTGGAAACCTTTGTCACAAGCAGGAATGTATTCTCTAGGAATAGATCCACCGACGATCTTATCGACGAACTCATAAGTTTGAGTGCTGTCTTCAGAAGGCGGAAGAGGGGCCATAATACCGCCGATCTTCGCGTACTGACCAGCACCACCAGTTTGCTTTTTATGAACAGTAACGAAGTCTACAGGAGCTGCAACTGTTTCTCTAAATGCAACCTGTGGCTTACCAACAATAACGTCAGTATCAAACTCTCGCTTCATGCGCTCAACGTAAATTTCTAAGTGAAGCTCTCCCATTCCAGAGATAATTGTTTCACCAGACTCTTCGTCTCTGTGAACTCTGAAAGTAGGATCTTCTTTAGTAAACTTGTTTAGAGCTTTTGAGAAGTTTGCTGTTGCAGATTTGTCTTTCGGCGCGATCGCTAATGAAATAACTGGATCTGCAATGTGCATAGACTCAACGGTGACGTTCATTTTTCCGTCAGTGAAAGTATCGCCTGATGCACACTCGATACCAAAGCTTGCAACAATGTCACCAGCAGAAGCCGATTCAATATCTTCCATGTCGTCTGCGTGCAATCGCACGAGGCGTGGAACTTTTAGCTTCTTACCATCAGATACGTTAAGGATCATGTCACCTTTTTTAACAGTACCTTGATAGATACGCATAAAGGTCAACTGACCATAGGGTGACTTCTCAAGTTTGAACGCAAGCATAACAAGAGGCTTTGATGGATCAGACTCAAGAACAAGGCGTTCTTCTTTTTTGTCGATGTTCAGTGCGATGTTTTCAATCTCTTTTGGAGACGGAAGATAGTTGCCGACACCATCAAGTAGTGCCTGGATACCAGTGTTTTTGTAAGCAGATCCACACATAACTGGAACGAATTTAAGCTCAAGTGTTCCTTTTCGGATAGCGGCCTGAAGTTCTTCTGCAGTCACTTCTTCTTCCATTAGGAATTTCTCACCAACAGCGTCGTCGAAGTCAGCTACGATACTAACTAGCTCCGCTCTTGATGCTTTTGCTTCTTCAAGCATGTCGTCAGGAATCTCTTTCGTAACAACTTGTGTTCCGCTTTCACCCTCATAGTAGTAAGCGACCATTTTTACAAGATCCACTTGGCCTTTAAGGTTGTCCTCTAGGCCGATTGGAAGTTGAACCAAAGCTGCATTGAGTTTTAGCTTCTCGCGAATTTGATCTTTAACGCGTCTAGGGTTTGCTCCAACGCGGTCACATTTATTTACAAAAGCAATTCTTGGAACTTTATAACGCTTCATCTGTCTATCAACTGTCAAAGTTTGAGCTTGAACACCTGATACTGAGCAGAGAACGAGAATCGCACCGTCGAGAACTCTGAGAGATCGCTCAACTTCAACTGTGAAGTCAACGTGTCCTGGGGTATCAATAATATTAATTTCGTAATCTTTCCAACGGCAGTAAGTCGCAGATGACTTAATTGTAATTCCCTTTTCTCTTTCGAGGTCCATGGAATCCATTGTTGCGCCGACACCGTCTTTTCCGCGGACTTCGTGGACTTGATGAATACGACCAGTGTAGAATAGAATACGCTCAGTGAGCGTTGTTTTACCTGAGTCAATGTGTGCGGAAATTCCGATATTACGAACATGCTCTAATGGGACTTTATCTTTTGCCATTTTTCTCCTGCCTGTAGATAAGGGGTTTTTGGGTCTCAAATTTGTATAAAATTTAAAGATTGCTAAAGTAGCATAAGCCGTGAGATTTACAAGAAGAAAGTAACGGGAAAAGGACGGATGTTGTGACTGAAATTCAGGCCCAGAATAGGCCCCACAATATTTTAAAAGAAGTTTTCGGTTTTGATGCTTTTAGAGGGGATCAAGAAGCCGTAATTAACTCCATCCTGGCGGGGACGGACACCCTTTGTTTAATGCCTACAGGAATGGGAAAAAGCCTATGTTTTCAAATCCCTGCACGCATCCTCGGAGGCCTGACCGTTGTGATTTCGCCGCTGATTGCCTTGATGCAGGATCAGGGTGCAAAGGCCCGGGCGCGAGGTTTTCGGGCTGCCGAGATTCATTCCCTTTTGGGAAAAACCGAGCGCGAAAAGCGGTACAAAAAATTAAAAAACAAAGAATATGAAATCATTTTTGTGGCTCCTGAAAGATTTCGTAAAAAGGAATTTAGGGAGGCCCTGGCAGTAAATGATATCCGTTTGCTTGCCATTGATGAAGCCCACTGTATCTCTGAGTGGGGCCATGATTTCCGCCCAGATTATACGCGTATTCATGAGATGAGAAAGTTTATGGGAGAGCCCACAACCCTTATGCTCACCGCGACTGCAACCCCCGAAGTGCAAAAGGACATCTTGAAGCAAGTGGGGTTAGGTGTTGATAAGACTAGGGTTTTTCATTCAGGAATAAAGCGAGAAAACTTAAAGTTGTTTGTGAACGATCTTTATGGAGAGGAACAAAAGGTTGAAAGGTTAATTGAGATTGCACAACGGGTTAAAGGGCCCAAGATTGTTTACTTTTCACTCATTTCAACTTTAGAAAAGTGTTCACAGCGCATTGATAAAAAACTTGCGCATCTTAAATATCACGGCCAGCTGCCAAGGCAGCTGCGGCAACGGATGCAAAAAAAGTTTATAAACTCAGATCAGCCTGAAGATGAATTAATCCTCGCTACTCCTGCTTTCGGACTAGGCATTGATAAGCAAAACATTAGGGCCGTTATTCACTTTGAAATACCCAGCAATATTGAATCCCTTTACCAAGAGATGGGACGAGCAGGCCGAGACGGGGAAGAATCAGAGTGCCACGTTCTTTATGACGAAGACGATGTGTCCATTCAAATGGAGTTTATTAAGTGGGCAAACCCCGATGGTGATTTTATCTCAAGGGTTTATCAGTTCTTAAAGTCCAACATTGATCGGGCGAACCAAGAGGGCCTCGACGGCATAAGAGAGAACTTGCATTTTTATAACCGAAAAGACTTCAGACTTGAAACAACATTGAACCTCTTTGACCGTTGGCAGGTGACCGAGGGAGATATTGCCGAGAAGAACTTACGGGTAATTAGTGATCTGCCAGACCTTCTGACAGACGCAAAAAAAATTGATGCGCGCTTAAAAAGCAATCAGATGAATTTGTTAAAGCTGGTTCAATGGGTGGGGACCAAGGAGTGCCGAGCGCGGGAGATTTATCGATATTTTGGTTTTGAAGATTTTGATCGTTGCGGAAAGTGTGACAACTGTAGGAACGAATAATGGATTTGAGAAAGTTTTTTGAGATATCGAGTTTTCCTGATCCATTAACAGCGGCAGATGACGGGGTCTTGTGTTTCGGAGGAGATCTGGATACAGAGACTCTCATTGATGCGTACATTCACGGGATCTTTCCGTGGCCCCACGAGGGATATCCCTTATTATGGTTTTCGCCGTTAGAACGCGGAGTTTTAGATTTTAAAGAGATTCACGTTCCGCGTTCCCTTCAGAAGTTAATAAACAAAGACCTTTATGAGTTCCGAATAAATAGTAAATTTCCAGATGTGATCGACTATTGCGCCAAGGTTCCGCGAAAAGATCAAGGTGGAACTTGGATAAACGGGGAGATGAAAAATGCTTATCTCAAGCTCTACGATGAGGGTCACATCTTGTGTGTTGAGTGTTACAGAAAAGATAACAAAGAGCTTGTGGGCGGAGTCTACGGTGTGTTTCTTGCGGGTGTTTTTTCGGGAGAGAGTATGTTTGGTCTGGAGGATAATGTGTCAAAGCTCTGCGTGCTTGAAGTGGCGCGCATTCTTGAGGCGCAAGGCCTTGAGTGGATAGATATACAAATGGTTACACCAGTTTTAGAGTCCCTCGGGGGGAAATATATTTCGCGAGAAGAGTACCAGCAAAGGCTGCAAACTTCTCACAAAATATTTTTATCTGACGATGGTTCAACTTGATTATTTCTGAGGTGGAACTTCTGTATCCGTAGTTTCTATATCCGCAGCTTTGGGCTCATCGGCTGGCATAAGCCCGCTAAAGATTTCTCCAAGGGTCTCGGCTTCTTTCTCAACCGTAAACTCTTTTGGTCGTTTATTTAACACCTTCGCAAGATAGTGGTAGCGATTCAACGAGTTGGCGTATGTTTTCTCAAGCTCTCTAGTATGCTCAACATAATCACAATTATAGTGCTGGATCATAGCAGCGGATGCTTTACTAAAAGCATCCACAATGGATGCAATCTTTGAACGTTTTTTAAACTCATAGTGGGCGAGTTTATATCGTATATGCTCACCCTGAGTGTCAATGAAGCTATCGGTGAGAATAAGTTTTCTTTTCCCGAAACGAAGGTTTTCAAACATCGGAGTTGAGCTTCGAATAAACAAGCCTGTTTCAATTTCCTCTTCAGGGTTTAAGTTCACACACCTTCGGTCCGTGAATCTGATCCAATAGTCGTCTTTGTTAAACACTCCAACGCGAACAGGGTAATAAACGTGTTGACGAAACTCTTCGTGATCTAACATTTGTGTTAAACGAGAGAACTGCGGTTTTTTATTATCATGGTGAAGGCTTTCAAGCACATATACAAACATCAAGTCCAAAAGCTTTTTTGCCTCAACAAATGATTCTGACGCTTTTTGAATGTTCTCCCGTCTTAGGCGTATTTCATCAGACAAAGTCGAAAGACGAGATTCAAGCCGATCATATTCGGCACCCTGAAGTATCTTGGCGCTATAGGAAGGTGTGCCTGCGGCGGCCCCAAGTACAAAAAATTTTATGAATAAAACTACAAAAATTGATCGCATTTTTTACTCCATTACAAAATGCATGAGTGAAATTACATAGCAAACATTGCTCAAATGGTAATTTCTGCCTCAACGGTTGGTAACAGCTGAGTTAATTGCAATTTGCTGACCAAATTATGTCTGAGCTTAATTTTTGGCGAAATGGCCGTCGACGGAACGATTTTGTTCCACCCAGCTTAGGAGAGTTGCGTTTTTAGAAACAAAAATTTCGTTCATGATAAAGCGTGTTGGGACGGCGAGAGATAAATTCTCCCACATGCGCGGATCCTGTCTTGCAATCCAGTCAAAAACTGTGTTGCTGTTTTTAAGATCCGTGTGTTTGTTCATTGATGTTGCCCATACAAGGCCCACCACCTTTCCAGTTCTCTCACTGACAATGACAGAGCCAGAGTCACCAGTCGAAGTTTCGCATGCATGAAGGAATGTCCATGCTTGATATTGTTTGTTCACTCTAACAAAACGAGAACTTTTTGAAGGTGTAGCCACAACACAGGTCTTGGAGTCTTCGTAGGTAAGGACGCTACTTTTATTAAGGTGGTTGCCGTATCCTGCTGTGACAAGTTTTTCGCCAGCTTCAACGTCATTAAAATCAATCTCCATGGCGAGGCTTTCAAATAGCGACCTATACCTGTGCGAAACATTGATTGTAAAGAATGTCGTTTCCAGCTGTGGATACTTTGCAAGAATGCGCAGGCATTTTGTTTTAACTCCCAATGCTTCAAATCGGATTTCAATTTCCTTTCCGCGGCAGTCCGAGTTGATGACATGATGATTTGTCATCATAAGATGATGTTCTCCAAACTTCCCGAGGTAAACTGCAGAGCCAATAGAGTCTTTAGTTTTCACTCGTGCAGTTGCGCGTATCAACCGGTTAAGATGGTAATTGGTCGGTCTAGAGTTAATGAGCTTCTGACGACTCCATTCCTCTCCGATTTGGAGTTGAACTGAGGCTTCGACATAGGTTTGAATTTCATAGGGGATATGAGCCTGCGACATGCCTAATGCAGTATTTGCATAAAGCACAATCGTAAGTCCTAGTAGGCTTAATAAAGTTGCTAGATACGTCATCCCCCGCGTCCCCCACGCTTAGTTGTAACAATTATGGAGAACAAAGCGGTTAATTGCCAAAACAAAAAAAATAGAATGCCCTTTAGGGAAAAGATTTATATATTTTATCGAGGTAAGGAACGTGCGATGACGAAAAATTTCTATGATTTAACGCCAGATGAGGTTTTAGCTGGAGTAGAGCAGTTGGGGCTACTGCCGACGGGGGAATTTAGTCAGCTGAATTCCTATGAAAATCGAGTATTTGAGATACGTCTTGAAGAAAACACGCTAAAAAATGAAAAGGTCATCGCCAAGTTCTATCGGCCGCACAGATGGAATAAAGATGCCATATTAGATGAACACCAGTTTCTATTCGATTTGAAAGCAGAGGGAATTGAGGTGGTTGCACCCTTTGAATTTGGGGAAGAAACTGTTTTTAAGCATAAAGACATTCTTTTTAGCATTTTCCCTAAGTTTTATGGGCGAATGCCCCAGGAGCTTCTCCCAGGTGATTTTGCAAAGATTGGTCGCACGCTAGCGCTTATTCATAATGTGGGTTCACGGTCTAAGGCGAAAGATCGTCTGGCGATGACAGCTAAGACATTTGGATATGATAGCCTTGAAATTTTAAAAGACACAGTCGCGGTTGAAATGTGGCCGCGCTATCAGAAGGCTGCAAAAGATATTTTAATGTTTCTTGAAGAAAGGCTTGAGCCTTCTCGGTTTATACGGATCCATGGTGATTGCCACAGAGGGAACCTGCTTGATGACGGCACGCGATTCTTTTTTGTGGACTTTGATGATTTTTGTAATGGACCAGAGGCGCAAGATTTTTGGATGTTATTAAGTCAAGACCGATTTAACGAAGAGGTCGATGAGCTCCTTAGCGGTTATACTGAGATCCGAGACTTTGATGAATCCCAAGTTGAACTTTTTGAACCATTGCGAGGCCTACGTATCATACACTATGCAAAGTGGATTGCTGTGCGATGGAGTGACCCATCATTTCCGCGATTATTTCCAGACTTCTTCTCTTATACCTACTGGGCACAGGAAACAGAACAGCTCGAAAAAATCGCATGGAGTTTGTAGGAATGTTTGAACGAGTCTACGTTGAAATTTCAAATATCTGCAATTTGCAGTGTGATTTCTGCCCGCCAGTTGAGCGTAATAAAAAAATAATGGAAATCGACAGTTTTGAGAAAGTCATTATTCAGGTAAAAGAAAAAACAAAAGAGGTGGCTCTTCATTTGATGGGGGAGCCTTTAGGGCATCCGCACTTTGAGGAAATTCTAAAGATATGCGAGAAGCACTCCGTGCCTGTCAATTTAACGACAAACGGGGTGTTGTTGAACCCAAGTAAAATGGATTTATTGTTTAATCCAACTGTTCGACAAGTGAATATTTCGATTCATAGTTTTGAGGCGAATCATCGCTTAAAGGATGTTGAGCCTTATATCTCAAAAGTATTCGCTTTTGTTGATCGTGCGTTTAAAGTCAGACCTGATCTATATATTAACTACCGAATCTGGGACCTGTCAGACCCAATGAGTTTATCGCCCAAGAACCAAGCCATTCGTGAACTTATTGAAAATAAATATAACTTTAGTTTTTCACAACTGAAAATCGATATTCGGCGAGCTAAAGGATATAAAGTTTTAAATCGTTTATATATTAATTTTGATTCAAGATTTGAATGGCCAAGTATGGAGCAGCCTATACGGTCCAGCAGCGGTTTTTGCCATGCACTTACTCATCATGTAGGGATTCATGCAGACGGTACTGTAGTACCGTGTTGTCTAGATAAAGAAGCTGAGATTCCGCTAGGCAATTGTTTAGAAAACGATCTTAATTCAATTCTAACATCCTCACGAGCAGTTGCGATGAAAGAAGGTTTTTTGCAAAAAGTTCTTAAAGAAGATCTTTGTCAGAGATGTGATTTCGCTAAAAGGTTTGACAGAAAATAGGGTTTGATTAGGCTTACCAAGAGGCGTATCTTGGGGCTTATGTCGAAGAAAGAATTTCAGATCCTCCTGTTACTTGCTACAGCTCAATTTATTAATATCGTCGGCTTCATGATAATTATGCCCCTTGGCCCACAACTCATGGGTGTCTTTGACATAACGACTGGGCAATTCAGTATGATCGTCTCCGTTTACTCTATCAGTGCTGGTGTTTCCGCTATGGTAAGTTCATTTTTTATAGATGACTTTGATCGCAAAAGATCTTTTCTGGCAATTTACTTAGGATTTATTGTCGGCACATTTCTGTGCGCACTTTCAACGAGTTACAACACGTTTCTTTTGGCTAGAATTTTTACTGGTTTCTTTGGCGGAATCATGGGCTCACAAATTGTATCCATCGTAGGAGATATTATTCAACCGAGTCACCGAGGACGCGCTTTAGGATTAGTGATGTCTGCTTTCTCCGTAGCAGCCGTTCTTGGGGTACCGTTAGGTCTGGTCATCGCAGTGAATTCTTCTTGGCATTGGCCGTTTTTTGGTTTGGCAGGATTTGGAATGATAGTCTTTTTTTTCGGTATGCGTACGCTTCCACCTATGCGCGCCCACCTTCGAAGAACTGTTCGAAGAAGAAAGACAGAAATTTATCCATACCTTCTGAAAAATCCCAAGCTATTGTGGGCATTGAGCTTGTTTCCAACTTTGATGATGGCACATTTTATTGTCATTCCTTTCATCAGTCCGTATCTGTCGGCGAATTTAGGTTTTTCAGACCTTGAATTGTCTTATGTTTATTTGGCGGGTGGAGCATGTACGATCTTTAGTTCAAATCTTGTTGGAAGATGGGTCGATAAGACGAGTCCTTTTCACGTCTTTAGGATTTTAGCGTACCTTGCACTGATACCAATATTTGCAATTACGCACTTGCCGATGGTACCGATGTGGGTTGCCCTTGTTGTAACGAGCGGCTTCTTTGTCATCGCTAGCGCCAGGACAATACCAGCAATTACAGCTGTCTCTAATAGTATCGAGCCCAGATTTCGAGGTGGCTTTCTTAGCATCAATACAGCACTTCAGCAGATGGGCGCAGGCCTTGCGTCCTTTGTGGGCGGGCTTATTGTCTCAACAGATTTAAACGGGAAAATTATTTTTTATAATAGAACAAGTTACATTGTCGTGATCGCGACGTTTATGTGTCTTATCATCTTTAAAAAGTTCAAAGACCTGAAGTCTCAACCCGCACTAGATCCATTGCCGCCCGAAGTGGTGGCGTGATCTCTATTGCTCTAACCCCAATCGGTGTTTTACCACGTTGATTTTGCGCTTAAGTTTTTGTTTGAATGTGTATCGGGGTTTTCCGTAGTAACGCTCAGGAAGAATGAGTTCTTTGCGGTTTGCTTTATAGCGTTCGTAGTTATCATTCTTCATGAAAAAAGGATTTAACGCTTCTTCAAAGGAGTCTTTCTGGTTCCAGTAATGTTCCAATATATCGTTACAAGCAACTACGCGGGTTGTGTTTTGCAAATAGTATGAGACTGCGTGCTGTTCCATAAGGTGCTTCTGATAAAGAGTAAATAAAGCATCCGTATAATCTATAATATTTTGAAATAAGTGATGGTGCCTGCGGTGAAGGCCGATGGTACCCGCATTCCACATCATGTAATCATCGTCGACTTTGACTTCCTGTCCATGAACAAGGACTTTGTTCTGGCGCAAAAACTTATAGATTTTTTTTGAAAGGTAGTCTTTTGTATTTTTAATGCCTTCTTCTGCAATATGCATAACGCTTTGATCTTCTGTTATGCGTTCGAGAATGAATTTTACGTCGTCGTTAAAGTAGGTGTCTCCATCAAAGTACAGAATATGGCCGTCGTACTTATTCGAACAGTCTTTTAAGACCTCGATCTTCATTCGGTGTGCAAAATTAATAGCTCCGCGCCATAAGGTTTTCTTTTCGTCCGTAAGAGGCTCATAATGGACAAAACTAAAAGAGCCAAAAAACCTTTTTAAAAAATCAACTTGGTCGGTGTAAATTATGATTCGGTAGTCAGAAGCTTTTGATTTTTCGATCAGGCTTAAGATTGAAAATATCGGTTGATACAAATATTCTTTTTTCCCGTAGGCTTGGTAAACTATATTTGTCATCTTAGTTCCTCGTGTGCCACTTAAAAGCAGAACTCACGATGGACTCAATGTCGGGAAGTTGCGGAGTCCACTTTAAAATCGTTTTAGCTTTTGTAGCGTTTGCAACAAGTGCTGCGGGATCTCCTGGGCGCCGTGAGAAGACTTCGGCGTTAACTTTTTTGCCTGTGACATCTTCTACCGCTTTTAGAATTTCTTTAACGGAGTAGGCTTTTTCATTGCCGAGATTAAAGAAGTTAAAGTTATCTTTGCTATCATTTAAATACTGAAGTGCTTTGACGTGGGCATCTGCTAGGTCCGTCACATGGATATAATCTCTTAAACAGGTTCCATCTGGAGTTGGATAATCATTACCAAAAACCTTTAGCACAGAGCCCGTCAAAGCAGACTGAATAGTTAGCGGGATGAGATGGGTTTCTGGCTCATGCATTTCTCCGATTTCACCATCGGCATCTGCGCCCGCAGCATTGAAGTATCGTAAGCAAACGGATTTTAAACCATAAGCATGGCCGTAATCTTTCAGAATGCGTTCAATAATAAGTTTGGTTTGCCCGTAGGGGTTAATTGGGTTTTGTTCAAAATCTTCAGAGATAGGAACTTTTTCTGGTACACCGTAGGTTGCGCAGGTTGATGAGAACACAAATTTCTTGATATTTGTTTTTAACATAGCATCCAGCAAAGACATTGTACCTTGGACGTTATTTTTATAATAAAGCTCTGGCTTCTCTACGGATTCTCCAACATAGGCGTATGCAGCGAAATGCAAGACAGCTTGGATATTGTATTCCCTGATAGCGTCTTCAATTTTTTTTGAATCTAAGATGTCTCCAACGACAAGGGGACCGAATTTGACAAATTCTTTGTGCCCACGACTAAGATTATCGTACGTAATTGGATTAAATCCATTTTTCTTTAGCTCTTTGCAAGTGTGTGAGCCGATATATCCAGCCCCGCCCGTAACTAAGACATTCATGGGTTTAAGCTAGCGTGATTGGAATAAAAAGGGAAGGGTAATTTCCGTTGGACGTTTGCTTTTTGGAAACGTCACGGCCTTAAGCGCTTTTTCAAGCTCATTTAAAAGCTTAACGGTTGCCTTACTGCGATCAAGAGAGATCAACGTGTTTGTGAGAAAGTAAAGACGCTCAACATTTCCTTTGGGATGAATATCAAGCCTCATTGCAAGTGTCCCTGTGATCTGAGGAAATTTGTCAAAAATAGGCTCAAGATCCATAATGACCTGATTTAAAAACGTCATTGTCTTTTTTCCTGCAAGGCCGCCGTTGATAATCGGTCTGGGGTTTGTAAACCAACCATGGATAACAACGCGGGCCTTAAGAGGATCTTGGACGCCGTTCACTGGGGTTACTCCATGCGGAATCCTTGGATCAAATATCAGGAGTTGATTGAAGTTTGCAGGTACTTTTGTTGTGAGCTCCTTTGATTCAATTCCAGTCATATCTTCAAAATGTCGCCAATAATCTAGTGTCGAGGGTTTTAATAATATTGTTTCTCCTCCAGAAAACTGACGCCTGTTCCAGGGAGTGATGGAGTAAACGTAAGCCCACGGACCATGAGGTACGTCAGCATGAAGTTCTTGTTTGCACCCATCAACATAATAGCTAATCCACGGAGGAGTGATGCCATCACATCCAAGATAACGCTGTCCAAACTCTATAAGAGAATGGGTGAAGTTTTGAAAGAGCGCTCTTGAAAAAATATTTTCAGCCTCAGCGCGTATTAATGTGTATTGGTTTTCAATATGCCAGTAATCCCAAACAAATCTTTCGGGTGTAGTTTTCTTTGGCTCTAAAAATCGGCTTTCAAACTCTGCCCGCATTTCACGAGCCTCATCAAAGAAGTTTGGGATTTTGTGAATCGGTTGGTAGGTCTTCATAGGTTCCTATTTGGCAGTAATTTCAAAATATTCGTATTCGACTTTGGTTTCGCTAGGGCGCGTGCAAATTTTAAAAACCTGGCAGTTGTCCGTTTTAGCGAGGTTCATATTAAGTAGTTTTAGAATCTTAAACCAAACAGCACCGTGGGCGACGACAAGAACGCTGCGAGGATGTGTAAGAGATTTTTGAAGACCAGTTGCAACTCTTGACCGAAACTCAAGGCGAGATTCACCACCCTGAGGGTCGTGATCTCCTAAAAAGAGGTGCGAGACTTCGTCCCAAGTTTTTCCTTCCCAATCTCCGAAGCACCACTCAATAAGCTCTGGAATCTCGACGATGTTTTTCTTAAAATCTTTGTTGATATACTCTGCGGTTTGCCGCGCGCGAAGCATGGTACTGACACAAATGGTTTGAATGTCTTCACAATGTTCTTGAATTATCTTCGCAGCTCTCTGAGCTTGAAACTTTCCTTCTTCGTTTAAAGGAATATCGTTGTGGCCACCTGCCATGATCTGGCGGACGTTGGCGTCTGTACGTCCATGACGTACAAAGTAGAAGTGATTAAACGCTGGCAAAATTACGCTCATGAATTGCAATACCTTATCTAAAGCTAGAAGTGACTAATTTAACATTGAAAGTAATATTTTTTTGAAATAAAAACAATCCTTATGGCAAAGAATTTCGGCATTCGAATAGCAACTGAAAACGATATTCCTATAATTCTCTCCCTTATTCGAGAACTTGCGGTTTATGAAAAACTTGAGCATGAGTTAATCGCAACAGAAGAGCTAATGAGGCAAAGTCTTTTTTGTGAAAAGCCAGCAGCAGAAGTGCTCATTGCAGAATACGAAGATACACCCGTGGGATATGCATTGTTCTTTCACAATTTTTCGACGTTTTTGGGCAAAAAAGGGCTTTATTTAGAAGACTTATTTATAAAACCTCATTACCGTGGCAAGGGATTTGGAAAGGCTTTATTACTTCATGTTGTGAGACTTGCAAAAGAACGAAACTGCGGACGTGTTGAGTGGTCTGTGTTAAATTGGAATCAACCTGCCATTGACTTTTACAAGTCGTTGGGGGCAGTTCCAATGGACGGATGGACCGTCTACAGGCTGGATGAAGAAGTTATTAAGAAAGTTGAAAACCAAAAAGAAACACAGGAGTAAGTCATGGAAACCGCAATTTTAGCGGGGGGATGTTTTTGGGGTGTTGAAGAGATTTTTCGAGGGATTGATGGAGTTATTGATACGGAAGTTGGATACACTGGTGGGACAACAGAGTCTCCGACCTATGAAACTGTTAAGACTGGTACCACAGGTCATGCGGAAGCCATTAAAATTACCTTTGATCCTACAGTAGTTCGTTTTGAGAGTATTTTAGATTATTTTTTTCGTTTGCACGATCCCACTCAATTTAATCGGCAGCAAAATGATATCGGAACCCAATATAGATCAGCAGTTTTCTTTACAAGCGATCAACAAGCCGAGATTGCAAAGAAGGTTAAAGAGCAGGTGAATGCCTCAGGGAAGTGGAAGAAGGACGTCGTAACGCAAATTGTTCCTTTTACGAAATGGTATTCTGCTGAAGCTTATCATCAAGATTATCTTCAAAAAAATCCAGGTGGATACAACTGCCACTACTTAAGAGATTAAGCGTACTAATGCTTTTTCTTTAAGGTTCTTGCAGTTTCTGCATAGTCTTGAATGTAAATGGGCAGACTGCTTGAGGCCACGGCGATAATAAGTGGCCCAACAAATAATCCAGGAAGTCCCCAGAGTATGATTCCGCCCAAAATGGCAAGTAAACTCCATAGAGGGTGAACGTCTCCTGTTCCTGAACCACTTAACAAGAGCGGACGAATAATGTTATCAACTACGCCAGCAACTGTACCCACCACCATCATAATGATACCTGGGGTCGTGCTTCCTGTGATCAGTGCATAAGCTCCAAGAGCGTAGGCAACTGGCGCTGCACCCAAGACGGGAATAAATGAAAATACAAATGTAATAAACCCGGCCACTACGAAGTTTCCCGTTTTAGTAAAGTGAGCTCCAGTGGCTACGATGAGAGCCTGGATGGTCCCGGTGACAACGTTAGAAATAATCACAGAGCGGCAGGCCAGAACAATGTTTTCAACTAATCTTTCCGAGTTTTTTGGAGATAGGAACGAGTATTTTTTAATAACGTGATAAACTTTTTGATGCTCAATGAGTCCAAAGTACATTGTTAACAATGCAATAAAAAACGCCACTACGAAATTTGGCAGATTAGTAAAAAAATCAGTCAGAGCATTTAATATAAATGCACCGATAGTGTTATAGACCTTATTAAATAGTGCAGAGGGATCGGGGATATCAATTCCTAACCGACCAGCAATTCCTTCAGCAAAACCTTGGACGTTTGCAATATTCTGAGGACTCTGCTCTGCGATAGCAGTAGAAGGATCTTTTTTTGATTCCAAGGTTCTCTGAACAAAGTCTGAAGTCATCCGTGCACCTTTAACAACAACGACGGATGTTGGAACCACAAATAACAAAGAAAAAACGAGTAACGAGGTCAGGGCAGCAAGAGTAGGGCCCCACTTATAGGACTGCAACTTCTTAAACATCGGGAAAATGACAACGCATAAAATCCCACCCAGTATGAGGGGCAAAATAAATGGAGTAAGTAAGATTAATATGGATAGGGCAAGGGCAATGATAATAAGGCCCTTAAATACTTGCGACCAAGCGAAATTCATTTTGTGGATCTCCACTCTTTATTTACGATGAGTCGGGCGCCCCGTTTGAATGTTACATACGACCAAGCCCATTGAAAGAAAACAATAAAACGATTTTTAAATCCAATAAGATAATAAATATGAATAAAAAGCCAAGAAACCCACGCCCAAAATCCGCTGAACTGAAGGTTTTCAGTTTGGGTTACGGCTTTTTTACGACCAATAGTTGCCATGATACCTTTGTCTTTATAAACAAACGGAAGATGGTCTTGCCCATTTAATTTTCTGATAATATTTTTTGCAGCATGGCGGCCTTGTTGGATGGCAACTGGCGCAAGCCCAGGCAATGGTTTTCCATTTTCTGCAGTAAAGTGAGCTTGATCTCCTAAAACAAAGATCGACGGATAACCTTTAATAGTTAAATCATTTTGAACAATAACTCGCCCTTGTTTATCGAGATCGGCAGACAAGGCTTTTCCTAAACTCGAGGGCTCTACACCAGCGGCCCACAAAATGGTCTTTGCATGAATTGTTTCAGTACCTAAACTAATGGAGTTGTCTCGGACGTCGGTGACTCTTGAAGATGTCCAGACTTGAACGCCAAGCTCCTCGAGACTCCGAGCTGCCTTTTTTGAAAGTTTCTCAGAGAACCCAGCGAGCACACGGTTGCCAGCTTCTATTAAGATAACCCTTGTTCGTGCGGGATCAATATTTCGAAAATCTTCTTCAAGGGTATATCGACTGATTTCTGCAATGGCTCCAGCGAGTTCAACTCCAGTCGGGCCACCCCCAACAATGATAAAAGTGAGAAGTTCTTTTTGTTCGTTGAGGTCAGTTGTTTTTTCAGCTTCCTCAAATGCAAGTAAAATTCTTCGTCGAATTTCTGTGGCTTGTTCAAGAGTTTTAAGGCCAGGGGCGAACTCTTCCCATTGGTTATTTCCGAAGTAACTGTGTTTTGCTCCGCAAGCCATTATTATGTAGTCAAACTTTAAGCTGACATCATTGCTGTAGATGGTGTTGGTTTCTTTATCTACACGATCAATATTAGCCAAATAACAAGTGACATTAGGATATGTAGAGAAAATCGATCGAATGGGAACAGCAATGTCAGCTGGTGAGAGTCCCGCTGTTGCAACTTGATAGAGAAGGGGCTGAAACAAATGATAATTTCTGCGGTCAATGAGTGTAACTTGAATATTTTTTTTCTTTGCGAGCACCTTGGTAGCTTGAATACCAGCAAAACCAGCTCCGATGACGGCGACTTGTGTTATCTCTTCTTGTTTACTCATACCAGAACGAGAATAACACAAGCCTTAAATGGAGGATATTAAATTAGTACCCTTCAACTCTGAATTCGGCGCTACATCCTTGGCTCACGTAGATAGAACCATTCTGAATCCCAAAACTTTGTCCGAGAATACACGGAGCGTGTGAGAGATTTCTCACAATGTTTACTCTCTGTACGACTCTCATTCCCGTATAGCAAGAATTTGGGTGGTAGTTATAACTTCCACACGTGATGTACTGAACTCTGTAAGGAGGTTGGTACACAGGTGGAGGTACGACAACAACTGGTGGACGGTACACGGGCGGTCTGTAAACCGGTGGTCTATGGACAGGCGGTCGATAAACGGGTGGTCTATGAACTGGCGGACGTGGTCTTACCGCAGGCGGTCTTGGTGGACGAGGTCGCACTGTTGGTGGTCTATGCTGCGGTGGGCGAGGTCTCGCTTCTGGTGGTCTATGGCTTGGCGGGCGCTTTCCATAAGATGGCGGCCTTTTGCGCGAGGGATGATCTTTAGCATCGCTGACGCCAGAGAATCCCAATGTAGCAGTTAATGCCACACAAATTGATAACAATACTTTTTTCATGTATTCTCCTTTAAAATTCTGCAAACATTCTGCATGAGCCATTGACTATTGCAAGCCATGCCAACTTTTTGTGGTGTCAAAACGCCAGAAGAGAATTACATATTTAAAGGAGGAATCCAATGTCAGCACCTCACTCCGTGTATTCGTTTCACGCAAAATCACTCGATGGTAACGATGTTGATCTGGAAAAATTTCAAGGAAAGGTTTTGCTTATCGTAAATGTCGCCAGCGAGTGCGGTTTTACACCACAGTACGAGGGCCTGGAGGCATTGTACCAGAAGTATAAAAACCAAGATTTCGAAGTGCTAGGTTTTCCATGTAATCAGTTCGGCAATCAAGAGCCTGGAAATGCAGATGAGATAAAAAGTTGCAGTAGCAAATTCAACGTGACTTTCCCCATGTTTGAAAAAATCGAGGTCAATGGAGACAATGCGCACCCCCTTTACAAATTTTTGAAAAAAGAGAAAAAAGGTGCCCTTGGTACCGAGGCAATAAAATGGAATTTCACAAAATTTCTGGTTGATAGAGATGGAAAGGTCGTTGACCGCTTCGCACCTCAGGACAAACCTGAGAGTTTAGGGAAAGATATCGAAAAACTCCTCTAGCCCACGCTTAACAAAAGTTAATAAATCATTAAATAATCCTTTGCCCCACAACGGAGCGTCTGCAATTTCAGTAAAAATAGTAAGTTAGCTTAGCTCAATCTTCTTGAGGGTAAATCCGTCTCCGTCTTGTCAAACTCCGTGAACTCTGAAACAGAGATTATTTATCAAATTATCTTAAGTATTAAAAATAATCGTACGATATCTGAGTAACGGAGAAGACATGAGATTAAAACGAAAGATATTGATAGTAGAAAATGATAAGACCTTCTGTGATGCCTTGGTGAGAAGTCTAGAAGGCGAGTTCAGTGTGTTGGTCGCAGAAGACGGACGTGTGGCAAAGTCGATTTTATCTATAGAGGATGTCGACCTTATTCTTTCAGACGTCCAGATGCCATTTTTTAGCGGGATCGAATTATTAGAGTGGGTCACTCAAAGCGGAAAGACCTGCCCAGTTATATTGATGACAGGATTCGTAACGGACGGAGAAGAGGAAAAAACATATACGTTGGGCGCAGCTGCTTACTTCAGAAAACCGTTTACTCGTGAAGATCTCATTACTAAGATTGATCAGGTTGTGGTTAAGCCCCCACCGCTGGATGAGGACCTTTCAAAAAAATACGCAAAAGAACTCGAATTTTTTAAAGTCCCTGTAGAAGATTTCGTATCGCAAAAAGAAACAATGTGTGCGCTGTACTTAAAACTTCGTGAAAACAAATACGTTAAAATTGCTCATAAAGGTGGAAAGATCCCCGACGAAAAAATTGAACTTTTTAAAACGAAAGGTATTTCTCATCTTTATATTCATAAAAGTGACTTCCCTGGATTGGTAGGGTTTTCGTTGCAACTCACGAAGGCTTTAGCGGGGTGCGCTGCTATCGATACCAAAAAGAAGGCGCGCTTTCTTGCTTATACTGGTGAGTTGCTGTCTCAACAAATATTTTCAGAACATCTGGATCAAGAGTCTTGTTACTTTGCAAAAGAATTTGTGCAATCAAGCCTTGATATCATCACTAACGACAACGAAATCACATCGATCTTAGTCGATTTGCACGACCACGTTGATTTTCTTTATGCCCATAGCTTATCTGTATCAGCTATATCTATTCTGATTGCGAGAAAAATGGGTTGGACAAGTTCGACGGTGCTTTTTAAATTAGCGTTTGCTGGTTTATTTCACGACATCGGTAAAAAAGAATTACCCAAGGAATTATTAACGAAGCCTCGCTATCAGTTGACAGCGCAAGAACGAAAAAACTTTGAGAGCCACACTGTGCGCGGAAAAGAAATATTAGAAAGTATCAGAAACGCGCCTCCTGAAGCGGTGTATGTGGCCTTTGAACACCACGAAAATTATTTGTCTAACGGATATCCGAGGGCGGTGAGCCAAACTAACTTGCACCCATTTACTAAAATCGTAGCTGTGGCAGATACATACTGTAACTATGCAGTTATTCCTCCGAGTGGTGGCATCGCCATGTTGCCATCTGATGCCATTACAAAAATGAAATCTAAAATATACGAGATGGATAAGATCGCGTTCACCGCTTTGAGTGAACTTGTTGTTACAAAACGCGCAGCCTAGATTAAAGTATAGGCATTTGTTGAATTGATGTTTGATTTCTGAAAGAACATCAAGCAACAATTATTTATGACAAAATTAATACTTTCTTTCGGATTAGTTCTTTTATTATCAACGCCGCTGTTTGCAGCAGTATCACCTGTGAGCGTTTCAGTGGTGAATCCTGTGCAGTTTCCACCAGATGATTTCTCAGTGACTGGGTTGCGGTTGAATCTTTTGTATGGCTCGCATAGAAGCGTCTATGGTTTTGATTTCGGTGTTGTAGCGAACAGAACGAAGCAGACGTTTACAGGTATTGGAGCAGCAGGTATTTTAAATTGGACTGAGGGGAGCACAACTGCTATCGGTACCCAACTTGCTGGTGTTGCTAACTGGAACACAAACAAAACCACGGTTTATGGATTTCAGCTTGCTGGTATTTTAAATATGAATAAAGCAAGTTCAACGGTTGTTGGTATACAGGCTGCTCTTGTGAATTTAAGTGGGCATACAGGCATCTACGGAGCACAAATTGGAGTTTACAATAAGGCCCGCACTGTTCACGGTTTTCAAATTGGTCTTGTTAACGATGCAACAGACCTTCATGGGATACAAATTGGTCTTATCAACTTTCATAGAAAAGGGTTGTTTGTTGTATCGCCAATTATCAATATTGGTTTTTAGTAAAACCTGAGTTGAGCTAACGTATTCATTTAAGACATCTGTTTTTCAAAAAAATGTGCAATCACTGCACATTTTTTTTTGTTCAACACATTTGGTCGGCTTTTAAGCTGTTTCGGCGACCTAGAGCGGTATCGGACTTGCTACTTATACTTGTAGCGAGGTGATACATGAAAACCTATTTGGGAATTCTAATTTGTGCGGTGGCCATGGTCGGGTGTCAAAACGAAGGAAACAAAATTTCTTTTGAGGATGCTTCGGGCCAATTCAGCTTGCTAAACAGCTATGACCCAGACCTTGGAGATCTTTCTCCTGAAGATCTTGAGGCTATTGCGGACCAAGAAAATAATCCAGGGGAAGATACTGAAGTCATACAACCCATAGACGACGGGGACGATGTCGTAGATGATGTTATTCCTCCAGGTGAAGATAACATTCCCGTAACGTGCCCTGACTCAAACAATCTTGTAGCAACTTCAAACGAATGTCTCAGATACATTGAAAACGTGCAAAGCCTATTAGCTTTAGACGATGGGTCTACAATCAAAAACTTTAAGGGGAATCTGAAAGTCAGAGCTGGAAACATTGTCTCAATTAGAAATACCAAAGGGAATCTTGTATTAGTGGGAATAGGAAGTGCCTCAATTGATCATATTAAAGATGTTACTGGTAACTTGTTAATCTGCAACATGAACGTCGGCGTGATAGAGCGAACTTCAAAAGGAAATATTTTGCTCGATGGCGGAAACGTCTGTTTGGTCAATGGTCACGTGGGGAATTTACGAGTTAACAACGGAAGCATCGGAGAAGTTCGAAATGGCGTAGGCAATGTGAATGTCGTAAATGGTGATATTCAATATGTTCGCAATCAAAGAGGTAATGTGACAGTTCATAGTGGTAGTGTCGGCGATATCGAACGCCACACTGGAAATGCCGTTGTTTATGATGGCAGTCTAAATAGCACTTACAACACCCGAGGGAATATCCGAGTTGAAAATGGAAACCTTGGGTACGTTGATACTCATAAAGGAAACGTGAATGTAAAGGGTGGTTCAATCACTGGAACTGTGACAAATGTTACTGGTAATGTCAGAGTTCACTAAAAAAGAACAGTTTTTATTTTCGATCAACAACCATAACGGTAAGGCGACTCACACAGGTGAGGTCGCCTTTTTCATTTCGGATTTCAATATTCCAGACGTGGACAGTCTGCCCTCTTCGAATGGGGGTGACTTTTCCAACCACGAAGCCCGAAGTGGTTGCTTTTAAATGGTTGGCATTGATTTCTACACCCACGGGCATTTTGTTTTCTGATTTTATACAAAGGACTGAAGCAATACTCCCAAGAGTTTCGGCAAGTGCGACTGAAGCCCCGCCATGAAGAAGCCCTGCTGGCTGAATTGTGCGATGATCGACAGGCATTTTAGCCGTCAGATAATCATCACCACATTCAATAAACTCCATTCCAAGGTGCTCACAAAGGGTTCCTTTGCAAGCTCTTTGGAGTTCTTCGATGGTTGGTTTCTTTGCCCAAATCATTAGGCCTTCTTTCCAGCGCCCTTCTTTGCTGCGATTTCTTCTGGAGTGAGTCCCCACGGAGAAGTTTTCGTTTTTTGTCCGCCGCCAGGTCCGCGTGGAGATCGTCCGCCTCTGCGACCAGGTTTAGCGTCGTCTTTAGATGCAGTTGCTGCTGCTGGTTCTTTAATAAACGCAGGAACGTAATGGTGATCGTCCACTTGAATTGCATTTGAAGGAACGCTTTCACCCTCAGAAAACGTCACAACAAGAACTCTGTGCAGTTTTTCAGGATTTTGGCTTGCGACTTCTAAAGCATTTGTAAAGTGCTTTAGCTTATCACCTTCGAGCTTAAAGGTTTCGCCAAGGCTTGCTTGAATTTCTTCAGGAGTTTTTCCTTCTGCAAGAAGAGCTTCTTTTGCCTTAAGGCCTTTAACGAGATTGATATTCCAAAATTCCGTAACTGATTTCATACCTGAGTTCCTTTTTAGTGATTAATCGGGATTTATTTATGGCATTAAAACGATCAATTTCCAAGAAGCTTTTGGATGAAAGTCATCTAAAGCGGTCGGGGCGGCGTGATGTCGTCGACGGTGGTATCTGCTAGCGTGTCTAAAAATGCGTTCAGAGCACCTTTAAGTGTTGTTTTTAGCTTACAGGAGTGAACAAAGGTGCAAGTCGAATTTTTATTCACAAAACATTCCGCCATGCGGAATTGCTGCTCTGTCTGGCCGACAATTTCTTTGAGAGTTTTTTTGCCAGTCGTGGCTTTAATTTTTAAACCACCAGATGCACCTCTGGTCGCTTCTACCAACCCAAGATCCGAAAGCTGCGCTGAGACCTTAATCAGGTTGTTTCGTGAAATGCCAAGACTTTTTGATAAATCTTTAAGAGTTGCTAAATCTTTTGTTTGATTAAGGTACATCAAAACTCTTAAAGAATAATCTGTGTGATCAGTCAGTCGCATAGCTTATTCCTCTAACAAGATGGTTTTTTAAGTTCGCCTGGTTTGAACATTTTAAAGAAAAAAGCATAGCACCATGCTGAGAGGCCAATAAACCAAAACGTTCCAGCTAGGTGCAAGAAGCTCTTCTTCCAATCGCCCAATGTGTATCCGTAAAATATACGACTTAAAAAGGCCAAAACAATGCAGATAACAAGAACCCAAAGCGCTTTGGAGCTCATCTCACGATCTGTCGAGTAAGATCCATGGGCAAGTGTGACCCGAGTTGCAACACCGAGTGTGATCAGAGTAAAGCATCCGATGAAAAGAATATGAAGATAAGTTACAACGTGCATTGGATAGAGCCAGCATAAGAAAAACGACGCTGGTATACTCGCTGCGACGATGCGAACTGCAAACTTGAGAGCGGACGGTCTATCGGATTTACGATGAATCTTCCAAATTATAGTCAGGTAAAAAGAAAGAAGTACGGTTAATGCTAAGTATGCCCAGTAATGACCGCCGCCCGCCATAAATAACAATCCCGCGATACCTAAAGCCATAACGTGAAAAAGTGTGCGGGTTGCAGGTGTGCTTGATGTTTCAAATACAGAAGGGAGGCCTGACAAAAACGAGAAGAACCTCGTGCCAATTCCAAGAACCAACATCAAGATTGTGCCCACATGAAACAGGTGTAGTCCCATTAGGGTTCGTCCAGTGTAATAGTAAGCCGAACCTGCAATGGCAAGCACAAGAGCTAAACCTATATGAGAGAAAAAAACGGGAACAGATTTTTTTGCAGCAATGAGTCTTCTTAATGCAAATACTGCCAAGAACAGAACCAGTACAATTTGTGTTCCATAAAAGAATCGCCCATCTATATTCCACGAATTAAAAATCTGTAGAATGATCAATGTGAGGGCAAAGAGTTTCTCGAAGGTATTGGCGCTTGCAGTGCCTGACATTTTCGGAACTGCTGTCATCAAAAATCCCATGATAAAGCTCCATAAAAATCCACCGACGACGAGTTTTCCATGAACCAGCATCACTGGCGTTGTGAACCAGTGAAGGTCTTGGATAAACCAGATGGCAACTGCTAATAGGGCACTGAATATTCCGAGGGGGAATAGTATTTGATAGGGCGCAAGATTTTTCATTTCGAATCTCCAAAGATGAAGTTGACTCTTCTTTTTTAATGTTGCATCTAATATACAACAATTCAAGCATTGATATTTTGGGAAGGTTAAAAAAGCAAGAGTTTTAACGCCAAGGTCGCGCTGAAATGTAAAAAAGGAGATGTTATGGGATATAACAAAAGTTTAGCGGAGTCTGCAAAAGCAACTTCAATTAAAGTGTACGAGCCATTTGCTGAGTTCTTGGGAGGGTCTGAAGACGAGAGTCACTTTGAGATTACACTCATGGACTGCTACAAGTTATCAGGACATGCTTGTCACGCGATCACAGGGGCGTACTTGATTTCTAAAAGGGCCATTGAGACTCTATATCCAGAAAATGGTGTATGTCAGCGCGGAGACATTACAGTCGAATTTGAATCAAATCTTGAGCGCGCGACAGGTCCAAAATCAAATGTCATTAGTTATATCACGGGTGCATGGGCGGACTCTGGCTTTCCAGGTCTACAAGATAGGTTTGTGAGAAAAGGTTTAATTTCCTATGGTCATCATGAGCTTCCGAAAAATTCGGTCCGATTTCGAAGGATTTCCAATGGAAAATCGGTGACGCTAGAATACAGCCCAGACAAAGTCGATGGATATTCTGACCATCAGCTAGAATTTCCGCAAAGCTGGCGCTATGAAATTGATCAAATTCTAAAAAACACAAAAGAAGCTATTCAAGTCGTCTAAAACACAAATACACCGCTAGCAGTGCACTTGACTCATGCCCAAGATTTTCATCTAATCAAAGGGCATGGGGGGTGCTATGAGAGGGATAATACTTGTTATAATGGTTTTTTGCGCAGGTCTTCCGGCTTTTGCAGAAGATGGCGGCCTAAATGCTCACCATGAATTGCCTTTTGATTTTGATCCAGAGCTTGCAGAAAAGATGTACCGCGAGCGACCCTCAATTCATTTAACTCCTTTACGAAATCCAAATCATTATCTGTGGCTTTATAATTTAATTTTTTCAAAAGAGCTTTTGGCCAAGAAAAGCGAATCGATGAAGTCATTTAGTGTGCACTTAGAAGACTCCTACTCTCTTTTTCCACACCCAGACAAAATCAATAGCGCACTTCTGAATCAAAGAGAATTACAGAGCGGGGCCATTACCTATGTTGGTTTTTGGCCGATGAGTTACAAATACGATATCCTGTCAGACGACGTTAAATCTCGAATTATTCGCGTAAAAATTCATTTTAAAAATCCAAAGGGAAAGGACCTTGAAAATTTTAAAAAGCGAATTCAGGAGGCTGAAGATCTTTGGAATGACTCCAGACCTGAGCTTGATTTCAGCTACAGGTTTTTATTTGAAGTCGTGAAAGATAAAAGACAAGCTCATTACTCTTTAAATATCTTGGATAAGACGAGAGGCCCCTACAGTGTCAATTGGTCACGAAGGTGGGGACCACAGACCATCGCACACGAACTAGGTCACATGATGGGCCTTGGTGACGAATACGAAACTTTGACTGGAAAAAAGAACTGTCTAAGAATTTCAATCATGTGCGCAAGTTCAAGTTCAAAGATATTGCCGCATCACTATTACTTTATTCTGCGAAGGCTAGTCGATCAGCGGAAAATTTGACGCGAGTTTCACTGGAGTACCGTCGTTGGGCTTCAAAGACCCTTGGGAAAATCATCTGCCGTAAAACAAAAAAAGCCCGCATGAATGCGAGCTTTGTTTGTTTGTATGAAAGTTGGCGTTCCCAAGGGGATTTGAACCCCTGTATCCACCGTGAAAGGGTGGTGTCCTAGGCCACTAGACGATGGGAACGTATATAAAATTTTTTTTGGAAAAATGGTGAGCCAAGCAGGATTCGAACCTGCGACCCTATCCTTAAAAGGGATATGCTCTACCAGCTGAGCTATTGGCCCATTTAATCCAACCATTCAGCCGTTTATGGGCCGAAAACGAGAAAAAACAAGTTAATGTATTTGATGAAACTGAGTCAACGATTTTGAAGCGATTTTCTCGAATTAATCCGTAAATAACGGCTTTATCCAGAGAGTTTGTTCTCTGCCAGGGCCTACCGAGATCACATCGATTGGAATTCCTAGCTCGTTGCCTATAAAGTGAACATAATCCGATACTTCCTTCGGAAGTTGTCTTGCGGATCGGACTTCGGTTATTTTCTTTTTCCAGCCTTTAAAAGTCTTATAAACAGGCTTTGCCTTGCTTAGTAGGTCAAGGGAAGTCGGCATTTGATTCACTTTTTTGCCATCAATTTCATAATGTGTCGCTACGGAAATTTCATCAAAATCGTCAAGTACGTCCAATTTCATCATCGCAAGTGAAGAGATACCGTTAATGCGGATCGCGTACTTCAATGCAACCAAGTCAAGCCATCCACAACGCCTTGTACGCCCTGTTGTTGATCCAAATTCTGCACCAGCTTCCCGAATCTTTTCACCGATTTCAGTATCAAGTTCTGTCGGGAATGGACCTGATCCCACACGCGTGTTGTAGGCCTTCATAATTCCAATGACTCTTGAGATGTCTGTTGGTCCGATACCACTTCCAATACATGCTGAGCCCGATACTGTCGCAGAAGATGTGACAAACGGATACGTTCCGTGAAGTAAATCTAAAAGAGTACCTTGTGCTCCCTCAAAGAGAACTCGCTTTCTTGCACGAAGGGCATTGTAAATAACGTTGGATGAATCCATACATCGGTAAGGCTTAAGTTCTTCAGCACATTTTAATGCTAAGGCCAGAACCTCGTCTGAAGAAATCTTTGGTTTACCGTATTTTTCAAGAAGGTAGTTTTTTTCATCTAAAGATTTAACGATTTTTTCTTTTAAGGTTTTTTCATCAAATATGTCTTGGAAAAGCACCGCCCTACGAGACGCACGATCCTCATACGCAGGTCCGATTCCTTTTCCAGTTGTACCGATCTTTTCGTTTCCTAAAGCTTCTTCACGGGCTTGATCTAGGGCCTTATGATATGGAAGAATAATCGTCGCGCTATCAGAAATTAGAAGCTGTCCTTCTCTTGCAATATACCCCGACGCTTTCAGTGCGCGAATTTCGTTTAAAATAAGTTCAATATCAATCACCACACCCGAGGCAATAACACATGTCACTTTCGGATGAAGAATTCCTGACGGGATCAAGTGGAGAATTGTTTTCTTCCCGTTGACAACGAGTGTATGACCAGCGTTCGCACCACCCTGATAGCGTACAACGTAATCTGCCTGTGCAGAAAATACGTCGACAACTTTGCCTTTACCTTCGTCGCCCCATTGTGCGCCGACAACAACAATCCCTGACATCTTATTTCCTTTCGTGGGGGGCTTAACTTTTGCCCTCGCTCTTCGTTGCTCCAGTTTCGCGAATCCTCACGTAGAGAACAGAATCTCGCGCGGAAGCCCTACAAGAAGTATCTGACTCGGGCAGAGGTTTCAACCTTGATTTGTCAATTTCTCCGAAATTGGTACTTCCACCACGGAGATTCGGGGGGAAGTTCGTCTGAGAGTGTTTTATCTCTAAAATGGCCGATGCATTTGTCAGCGGCCATAGTGCTAGAGGCCAAAAATGCTTCCTCGGTTGTAGCGCCGATATGTGGTGTGGTGACAATCTTAGGATGTGAAATCAACGCAGAATCCTTTGGCAGTGGTTCTTTTATAAACACATCAAGTCCTGCACGCTCAAGAACGCCAATGGTTAATCCGTGTAAGATATCAAGCTCATTCCACACATCACCTCTTGAGGTGTTGATTGCAATCATTCCAGGCAACATGTCCTCAAAAAGTCTTCGGTTCAACATCTGGTAAGTTTCTTTCGTTGAAGGCACATGGTAGCTTACAACATGACACAGGCGTAGCAACTCTGTGTACCCAAGTCTTTGTGCGTGAGCATCAACGAAGGCTTGATCTTCTTTGTAAGGATCATAAGCAAAGACCTTCATTCCCATCGCGTGAGCAGTTCGTGCAACACGAGATCCCACTCTGCCAAGTCCTACGATACCCAAAGATTTTCCTGCAAGCTGAAAACCTTTAATCTCTGTTCTTTTCCAATTTCCATTGCGGATCATTTGGCCAGCAAGGTTGATCTCTCTGGCGCAAGCAAGCATTAAAAGTATGGCCATCTCGGCAGCGCTTTGGCTGTTAGCCTCTGGAGTATAGGAAACTTTAATATTGCGACTGGAGGTTTGTTCAAGATCAATATGGTCATAACCACTGGTACTGGTAATAATAAGTTCTAGTTCTGGAGCTGCATCTAGAAGTTCTTTTGTGATCTTGGTTCGCGAGCGGATGATAAGTGCTTTTGCGTCTTTGAGTTCCTCATTTGTTGGTCTATGTGTTTCTGATCTTTGCACTTCAAAGTGAGGAATAAGCTTGGCTTCTCCCTCAATTGCAAATCGGTCAGTGATAAGAACTTTTATTTTCACTTTTTTGAAACTCCAAAAAACTTAAGTCAGGGGCTTTAGGTCTTTAAGCTTTTCTTGAAGGATTTTTGTTGCCTGACTTGCGTCGACCTTCATTCCGAGTTCAGTTAAAGTCAACGCAAGTTTTTCAAAAGTCAGGATTAAATGTTCTTTTTCAATAGCACCCATATGACCAATCCGAATAATTTTACCCTTCAGATGGTCCTGGCCGCCTGCAATGGTGATTCGGTGTTTATCTTCCATAATCTTTTGAATATTCTCGCCAGAGATTTTATCGGGAACTTTAAACGCCGTTACAGTGGTAGCAGGGTGTTCTGCCAAAATACCTAAGCCGATCGCTTTTCCTGCTGCACGCACGGCCTCTGCGATAAGCGAGTGACGATCTTGAAATCCCGTTGGCCCCATTCTTAAAATTATTTCAATCGCAACTTTTAATGCGCGGATATGTGTGACTGGAGAACTAAAAAAAGTTTGGTTTTGTTCGTTCGCTTTTTTTTCTTGGAGAATATTAAAGTAAAACTTTGGTATTTTAGAAGATCCAAAAAAACCTTCAGCCTTTTTTGAAAAGGCAATAAAAGAAATCCCAGTAGGGAGCATGAATCCTTTTTGCGAACCACCGACAACAACATCAAGCTTCCAATCGTCCATGTGAAGGTCAGTTGCTGCAACCGCCGTAATCCCGTCGACAATCAGTAGCGTAGACGTATTTGCAACATAGTTGCCGAGTTCCTTAACTGGGTTCATTGCGCCAGTGCTTGTCTCGCAAGCTTGGCAAGTGATGGCTTTAATCTCGGGATGCTTTTTCAGAAGCTCAACAATATCAGAAACGACAAATGATTTTCCCCACTCCACGTTATGTTCAATAACGTTGATGTTAAAAGCTTTGGCAATTTCAACAAAGCGCTCACCAAACTTTCCACATACAATGCTCAAAATAGTATCACCAGGAGAGAGTGTGTTTGTTAATGCAGCTTCCATTGCTCCAGAACCCGTCGCGGTCAAGATATATGCGCGCTCTTTGGTTCCGAAGATTTTAGGCAAATTATTAAACACGTAAGCAAGGTCGTTTTCAAACACATTGGTGCGGTGATGAATAATAGGCAGTGCAACTGCATCCATAATTGTTGGCGGAACCAAAACAGGCCCAGGGGTCATAAGTAGTGGTAAAGACATAAGCCAATTTTAAAAGTTTTCCTTGAGTAAGCAAGCCTTTAATGGTTTTATTTTGGCGATAGGAATTACACCATGACCAAACTCTTAAACCTCTTTATTGCGTTATTACTAACATGTTTGGTGACGTCGTGTGCCTATCGTTTTGGGTCCCCAGAAAGACGCATTCCAGGCGGATATCATCTTTTAGCGGTTCCAGTTTTCACAAATAAAACTCAAGAGCCCACTATTGAAACCTATTTTACGCAAGCCATGATTTTAGAAGTTGAAAAATCAAGTCTTGCACAAGTCACTTCCAAAGAGGAATCACAAGCCATCTTGCTGGGTGAGATCAAAAATCTTGAATATGTTTTGGGAACGGAAATCACGCCGACAACACCAGGCTTTACAGATCTTCCAACGGGGACCGTCTTGGTTAAAGAATACCGTATTTTAATGACGACAGGTATGAAGCTTGTTCGGAGTTCTGATATGGCGGTTTTATGGGAAGGAGAGGTGCATGGAGAGAAACGTTATCCTGCGCCCATAATTACTAAGTCCGTTTTAAACACTGCTAACCCTCTCTACAATCAAAGCGCGCGTTATCTGAATATCCAAGAACTCTCAAAAGACATGATGTCTGAAGTCTACGAACGAATGACGGAGAACTTTTAGTGGCAGTTTGGAATTTTGATCAATTTGCAAAGCACGTTGATCAGGGAAAACTTCATCCATTCTATCTCTTCTACGGCGAAGAATCTTTTTTAATCGACGACGCTATTAAGCGCATTAAGAGTAAAGTTTTTGAAGACTCCCTTGCCGATTTTAACTTTGATAGCTTTTACAGTGGAGAATTAGATACTGACGATCTTGCCGCTGCTCTTGAAACCCTTCCAATGATGGGACAAAAAAGATTAGTTCTTCTTAAGGATGCTCATCTTTTAAAGACAGCCGAGTTTGATAAGATTGCAGAAATGGTGTCAGTCCCAATTGATACAACGGTGTTTGTAGCTATTTTTGAAAAAATTGATAAACGAAAAAAGATTTTTAAAGATCTTTTTAAAAAGATGACTGTAGTGGAGTTTCAAGCCGTAAACGATCGCATGATCCCAAGTTGGATTGATCGTCTTGCGCGCTCTTACAATAAATCCATCAGCCCACCAGTTGCGTTGGCCTTACATAATCTTGTGGGTAATAAGCTTATTGATATTAATAACGAGATCAATAAGCTTGCGCTATACACTGGTGACAAACCTCAAATTGAAATTGCCGACATTGAAGCCGTTGTTTCAAAATACAAAATGGATTCAGTCTTTGAGTTAACCGATGCCATTGCATCCAAACAGCTTGAAAAAGCTCTTAAGATTCAAAAGTATTTGCTCGATCAAGGGGAGAGCGAGGTCGGAATTCTTGCCATGATTACTCGACATATGCGTATCCTTTTACTTACACAAGAAGCCTTACAGCAACGAATAAATGGCCCAGCCTTAAGCTCCTACGTGGGAGTTCCGCCGTATTTTGTGAATCAATATATTCAAAACTCTCGGTACTGGCCCTATGAAAAGCTCACTAAGGTTTATAAAAAACTCTTAGAGGCAGATCGCAACCTTAAAAGCTCCTCGATTTCTTCAGAAAATATTTTAGTGGACACATTGATGTATTTGACGACTGCATAAGCGTCTTAATTTGGTACAGGACTTGTTTTGAGATAAGCAGTTGCCGATAAGCTCCCTATGGAACACTCAAATATTGTGACCAAAGGTAACGTCCCAAACGGAATTGAAAAAAGAAGATACCCAAGACGTAATTTTGCAAAATACGTGGGAGTCATGGTTCAGGGTCTATACAGTACTGAAAGCGCCGTTGAACTTGGAGAGTTGGGTATGTCATTTGAAACAACTCTTGCCCTAAAAGAAAAAGAAAATATGGTCATTAGCTTTGCCATTCCAGGCGGCTATATTGTTATGACCCGTGCTGAAGTTCGCTATCAGGTCCGAAAAGGCGACAAGGTCACTGTGGGCGTTGAGTTTATTAATATTACCTTCGAAGACCGTCGTAAGGTTAGAGATTTCATCGCTCAAAGACAGGATGAACATTCAAGTCAGGCCAATTAAAAAAGGTCCACGGATAACATGGACCTTTTTAAATCAGATGCAAATTAAAAAACTTATTTTGAAAGAGATGAAATTTGATTAGAGAGTCTTGAGATTTTTCTAGCTGCTGTCTTGGCGTGAACAACGCCTTTAGTTGCAGCCTTATCGATTTTGCTAGAAAACATCTTTAAGAAATCTTGAGCAGCCTTAACATCTTTAGTGCTAATAGCGCTTCTAACTTTCTTTTCGAAAGTACGAACTGTGGTTAACGTTCTTTGGTTTCTTGCGTATTTTTTAATGTCTTGTCTTGCTCTCTTCTCCGAAGACTTGTGCGTAGCCAATGAGACCTCCAAATAGTGTCTTGCTTTATTAAAGGAAAGTTTCTAACATACCTTTATACACCATGCAAGAAAATCAGAGCCCACCGCAGGATAGCCACAAAAGCGTCGTTAAATCAGCGACTTACATGGCTTTGGGGACGTTCTCTAGCCGCATACTCGGCCTTGTTCGAGATGCGGTGCTTGGAGCCTTCTTTTCACGGACGGTCACAGACGCTTGGTTGGTGGCTTTTCGTATTCCAAACATGTTGCGAAGGCTATTTGGTGAGGGCGCACTGTCCGTTAGTTTTATTCCCATTTTTATTGAACTCATGTCAAACCCCAAATCTAAGGAAGAGGGCAAACACTTTAAACTAGCCTGTGGGGTGTTTTCCATACTGAGTTTGATTCTCTTTGTTTTAACAAGCTTGGGCATCATCTTTGCCGAAAATATCGTGTATTTGATCGCTGGAGAAGAGGCTTATATGTCGGTGCCAGGAAAGTTTGAACTCACAGTTCAAATGACCCGCATCATGTTCACCTTTTGTATTTTCATTTGTTTGTACGCTTACTTTATGGCGGTCTTAAATGCTTTTAAGAAATTCGCCTTAGCAGCATTTGCGCCAGTCCTTTTCAACCTATCCATGATCATATCCACTTTGCTTCCAGCCTATTTTCCGCAAATCTTTTCAGAGATGGCATTGGCGTGGGGAGTGACCATTGGTGGTTTTTTAGAAATGATCATTCTTATTCCAGCCCTTATGAAGTTGGGATGTCTACCAAAGTTTACCTTTGATTTTTTTAGTGTCCATGTTTCAAGGGTTTTTAAAAATATGTTGCCTGGGCTTTTAGGGCTAGGTGTTTTGCAAATCGGGCTTATCATCAACACGCGCTTTGCTTCGTCTTTAGAGGAAGGGGCAAACTCTTGGATCTATTGGGCAGACAGAGTCTTAGAACTTCCGCTATCCCTCTTTGCGGTGAGCTTGGGGACAGCACTGCTGCCTACACTTTCTACGCTCTGGAGTCAGAATCAAAAAGCCGAGATGGTCGATACCGCAAACCGCTACCTGCGGATGATATTTTTTGTCAGTGTGCCCTGTGCTCTTGGAGTGTGGTTTTTGGCTGAGCCCATTGTTCAGGTTCTTTTCTTAAGAGGTAAATTCTCTGAGTACGATCTGGCCAAGACGGCCTCTGTACTGATGATTTATTCCGTTGGTATTTTAGCCTTTGGCGGAATTCGTGTTATCGCGCCTAGTTTTTATGCAATCAAAAACACTTTATATCCAGCTCTTATATCTGCAATTTGTTTAGTCGTTCACTTTTTTACGGCACAGTATTTGATGACAGATTACGGAATTAGGGGGCTTGCGGCTTCAAGCATGATCTCAGCTTCTTTAAATTTTTTATTACTAGTGATCGGGTTTAAATTTCTCATTGGCGAAATCATGATTGCTCGTTTCTTTGTGAGTTTTTTTAAGTATGTTGCTTCTGGCGCAGTTATGGTCGGAGTGATTCAGTCTTACGAGTATTTTATATTGTTATTTGGCGACAGGTTCATCGTGCATTTGATTTCATTAATGGTTGTGATCGGCGCAAGCGTTGTCACTTACTTTGGAATGACAAAGCTTCTTAAGACAGAAGAGTATGATTACGTTTTTGAGAATATCCAACAAAAGCTCTTAAGAAAGTTTAAGCGCAAAGCTTAAGCCTCTTGTTTTTTTACTTCAGTCCAGAGTTTTTCTAGTTCATCAGTGCTAAGTATTTCAAACTCTTTTTCTTGAGATTTTGCTAGCTCTTTCATGCGGATCCAGCGCGTTTCAACTTTGTTATTCGTTCCCCGCAGAGCTTGTTCGCAATCAACGCCCAAGTGTCTTCCGACTTGAACTAAGGTGAATAGAACATCCCCGAATTCATCTTGGATATTTTCCAGTCGATTGGTGGCAATGGCTTCTTTAAGTTCTTGCACTTCGTTTTCCACGTTCTTCATGACTTCGCTGGCATTATTCCAATCAAACTTTAGCTTCTTGGTTTTTTTACCAATTTTTTGCGCACGCTGAAGTGCTGGTAGATGAATGGGGACCCCAAAACCTCTTTCAGGCTTCTTTGTTTCTTTGGCTTTGACTTCATTCCAGCTCTTAAGAGCGTCTTCGGCTGTTTTGACATCTTTACCAGAAAACACATGAGGATGGCGTGAGATCAACTTTTGGTTTAACTTTTCAATCACTGTGTAGATATCAAAGCGGCCCTCTTGTCTTGCAATTTCTGAATGGAAAACAACCTGCAATAAGACATCGCCAAGTTCTTCAATAAAATTTTCTTCATCCTCATTTTCAATGGCATCGATTAGCTCACAAACTTCTTCCATAGCACAAGATGCAATACTTTGGTGGGTTTGCTCCTTATCCCAAGGGCACCCAGACTCTGATCTCAGCGTCTTCATGACTTGGACAATGGCCTCAAATGTGTTTAAAGTCTTAGGAGGTGTATTCAATAGCAGATCCTTTTAGCCCCACACTGGGCTGGTTTCTAACTTTTGTCGATGTTTGTAGGACTATTGTCAATAGAGAACAATGCTATGTGACTAATATGTGTTGTGCATATTGAGATTAGGGTAAGATTAAGATAAGAATTTTTGATGTTCTTTGGGGCGAGAAAAACAACATAGGATTAACCATTTAGTGCCAATTAAAAAAAATAAAAACCCTCAAAAAGACACCGTACGTTCCAAGTACGAAGATCACTCCAATAAGTTTTTAGATTATGTCAATTCTTTAGAAATCGAAAAAACTTGGATTGGACGGGTGCTATTTATTTTAGAGGAAAGATTTCGCCTAAGACGTTTGTTTTTGGTGATCGTTTTTTCATTTGTCTTAGCTCTTCTTCTCACCATGAATTTTGAATTTGCATACACTGGGTATAAACAAGACGATATTGCAAGTCGTGATGTTAAATCTCCAATCTCATTTGAATTCGTAGACGAAGTCGAAACGGCCATGAGGAAGAAAGCTGCTGAAGATGCTGTCCCGCCCGTTTACGATTATGACCTCAGTGCCTACGAGCCCATTATCCAAGGGGTTTATAAATCTTTCCGAGAAATGAGATCTCTTCTTGGAAATCGGCCGTGGCCAAAGAATCAAATTCAGCGTGACGAACGGATTAAAGATTTTTTGGTTAACAAAGACAAGTTTGATGCTTCCTTGGGAACAAGCCAAATTCCATTAAAAACTTTTGAAGCCTTAGTTGAAAAACGTTTTAGCGTTCTCTATGAGAATATTATTATTCGACTCCTCGATCGGATTGCTGCAAAAAAAATTATTCATGATCTAAACATGTTTGACGAAATCGAGCTAAAGCAACTCGTCGTTCGTGTGGTCGAGCGCGGTGGCGGTGGTGAAGAGTTTTCTGTTCAAATTCAAGATGTGCAGGAAACGTTTCAAGTCAAATCGGCCATCAATGTCGAAGATATTCGAGGAAGCCAGTATCTCTCTGATCGAGACAAAGAAGTTATCTTTCAGTTTGTAAGACGGTTAATTATACCCAACCTGACGCCCAACAAACAAGAGACAGCAAATCGAAAACAAAAAGCACGAGAGGCCATTCCGGCTGTCGTGGTGAGTATTGCAAAGAACCAAACAGTGGTGAGCGAAGGAACTGTCATACAGCCAAGTCATGTGAGGGTCCTTGATGAAATTTCAAGACGGGACTCTGCGGGGCAAAGGGATTTTGAAGCTATCATTTTGGCGCTATTTTTTGTGAGCATTATTTTGGTGTTTTTCTCGTACGTGCGTAGGTTCTCGCAAAACCGGGTGCGAATCGCTCCGAAAGACCTTTCGATTATGGGAACCGTTACACTCCTTGTTGTGGTCCTATCGAAGTTTATTTTATTTTTATTTGTTGAGACCATGCAGGATAGATTTGCGATTATTCCGTCTTCGGCATACCAATACCTTTTGCCCATTGCTGCGGGTCCAATGCTTGTGGGACTTCTTTTATACTCTGGTGAGATCGTTTGGCTTTTTGTTATATTTTTGAGTGCGGCGTTAGGCTTTATGATGGATATGAGTTTTTCATATTTCGTCTATGCTGCCATCGGTGGAATAGCGGCCGCGCGTGGAGTTTACTCGTGCAAAAAAAGAAATGATATTTATGTTGCGGGCTTGCGAGTGGGTGCGGTGAATGTTGTTGTTACAATTTTACTCACTGTTCTTTCCACACAGCTTCAGCAAGGTATCCCCTTAGGCAATCAGATCTTTTGGAATGCGCTTGCAGGGCTACTATCTGGAGTTTTTGCAGCCTTTGTTGCTATGACACTAATTCCGTTATTAGAAACCGTTTTTAATTGCACAACTGACGTTAAGTTGCTTGAGCTTTCAAACCTCAACCATCCGCTCTTAAAAGATATGAGTGTTAACGCTCTTGGGACTTATCATCACTCCCTTGTTGTTGGAAACATGGTCGAGACTGCGGCAGAGGCCATTGGTGCAAACTCGCTGCTCTGTCGTGTGGCAGCCTACTATCACGACATCGGAAAGACCGAGCACGCCAACTACTTTATCGAAAACCAAAGACCTGGTCACAATCCTCACGATCACTTATCTCCGCACATGAGTAAAACCATTCTCATTGCCCACGTCAAAGACGGTGTTGAACTTGGATTGAAACATAAACTCGGAAAGCCGATCATTGATGTGATCTCGCAACATCACGGCACCACTCTCATTTCGTTTTTCTATAACCGTGCCCTCGAGAATCAAGATGAAGACCTCCACGAAGTCTCAGAAGACGAATTCAGATATCCAGGCCCTAAGCCTCAATTTAAAGAAGCTGCACTCTGCATGCTTGCCGACAGCATCGAAGCCGCTGCAAGAGTACTCGATGAACCTCAACCCATGAGAATACGAAACTTGGTCAAAACCATCATCCAAAGAAAATTCATGGACGGCCAACTCGACGAGTGTAACCTAACCCTACGCGATTTATCAATTATCGAAAACTGCTTTGTACGGGTCCTAATTGGGATTCATCATCAACGAATAGACTATCCAAAAAGTATGGGCGGCATAGGGAAAGATTGAGCTTTTTGTCTGTGGCTTCGTTGCTTGCGGTTTCGGGAATCCTCACGTGCAAGTAGCACGCTCCGGGTCCCTCAATCCTCGCGCCTCGCCACAAACAAAAATCTCAATCTTTCCAAGTCCTATAATGAATGCGAAGCTTTTTGTCTGTGGCTTCGTTGCTTGCGGTTTCGGGAATCCTCACGTGCAAGTAGCACGATTCTTTTTCTGTATAAATTGTGAGTGGTTTTATTTTTATTTTGAGTTACACTTAGAGCGTGAGTCATATTGAAATTATTAATCAGACGGCGGATCGGATTCCTCGGAAGTTTATTTCGGAGTGGATGTCTTCTGTATATAAAAATCTTAAGAAACAAAAAATTCTAAAAAAAGAAAAAGACCTCATCATCGTTTTTGTCACAGAAAAAAAGATGAGGGAGCTAAACTTTCAATTTCGGAACAAAAATACTCCCACAGATATTTTAAGCTTTGATCCCATTGAAGACAGTGTTTTAGGTGAACTTGTTTTGTGTTTACCCGTGTTAAAGAAGCAGGCCAAAGCCCATGATCTAAAACTGAGCCATGAAATCGGCTATATGCTAATACATGGGGTGTTACACCTTTTGGGTTACGATCACGAAACCAACGTTAAAGACGCCAAGATTATGTTTGATATCCAAGATACTCTTTTTGACTCGCTCATTAAATTCCATTAGTCTAGGCCTATTCAGATTAATGGAGACACCGTGGCAACAGATGTTCATGAAACGAAAAGACAGCTCGCTGACCTAGAAGATAAGAACAAAGACCTCTGGAGGTATCTTTGAAATCGAGGTCAAGGAAAGACGTCTCAAAGAGCTAGAGCAAAAATCTCAAGATCCATCGATTTGGAATAAACCTGGCGAACTCCAAAAAGTTAATAAAGAAAAAAGCATATTAGAAAAAACTGTCAACGACTGGAAGGCGCTCCATCAGCGCACGCAAGATGCCTTAATCCTTCTTCAGATGGCGGTAGAGGCCAACGACGACGCAACCTATGATGAGGTTAAGGCCGAGGTCAAAGCTTTAGTTCCCATATCCGATGAAATGGAACTTAAAACCATGCTTAAAGATCCAGTAGATATTAACTCGGCCTTTCTTTCCATTAACTCTGGTGCTGGTGGAACTGAAGCTTGTGATTGGGCTTCGATGCTCATGCGTATGTATATTATGTATGCCGAGCGGCAGGAATTTAAAGTTGAAATGCTAGAACAAACCGATGGTGACGGAGCAGGAATTAAATCAGCAACCCTTCATATCGAGGGACCCTATGCCTATGGCTTTTTAAAAGCTGAGGCCGGGGTTCATAGGTTAGTTCGTATCAGTCCTTTTGATAGCAATGCCCGAAGGCACACAAGCTTTGCTGCAGTCTTTGCATGGCCAGAAGTCGATGACGAAGTTGAAATTGACATCCGAACAGAAGATCTCAGAATTGAAACCTATCGCGCTGGCGGTGCTGGCGGACAGCACGTGAACAAAACAGACTCCGCTGTAAGAATCACCCACGAGCCCACGGGAACAGTGGTGCAGTGCCAAAGCCAACGCAGCCAAATCCAAAACCGTGAAAAGGCAATGAAGATGTTAAAGGCCGCCCTCTATGAACTTGAAATGCAGAAAAAGGCCGCTGAAAAAGACAAACTCAACTCAACAAAAAAAGCAAACGAGTGGGGAAGTCAGATCAGGTCCTATGTCATGCATCCTTATCATCTTGTGAAAGACCATCGAACAAATCATGAGACCAGCCAAGTCGACGACGTTATGGATGGGGATATTCAAAACTTTATTGAAGAACAGTTAAAAGCGCAGGTTCTTAACGGCGCAGAGAAAAAGGCTTAAGGGCGATTTAAGTGAAATTAAAACTTCAAATTATTTTAAGATACCTTAAGGCGCAAAATAAGACCCTCAGGATGACCGTTTATCTTTCCAGTATCGGAGTTATTCTCGGAGTAACTTGCCTTGTGCTAACCATGTCCGTTGTGAGTGGCGTTCAAAAATTAATTCAAGACTCGATCACGGACCTTACTGGCCATATGTTGGTGGTCTCTCGTGGCGGACAATTTGACCCCGCAGAAATTGATGCAAAGTTAACTGAGATAGAACCTCAGTATGAAACACTAACTCCATTTGTGAGTCCGCAAGGAGTTATCGTCAGTAAGGGAGAAATCCTCGGGATAATGATCCATGGGATTAATGAAGAAACGGCTTTAAACGTTATATCACCACATAAGCGAGTGATTGCAGGCAGTTTTGATGTTTCACAAAAAGACGGCATATACAATGCCGCCGTCGGAAAAGAGATTGCGAACAGACTTAAAATAAATGTGGGTGATACTTTTAATATCGTTGTTCCAAAACCTTCCCTTGAAAAAGTTCAGAGTTTTAATCCTGTGGTTCAAAAGTTTACGTTAAGTGCCATTCTTGATTTTGGAAAATTCGACTACAACGAAAAAATAATAATTGCCTCCGATGAAGCTGTTCAAGATCTCTTAAATATCGGCTCAAGTTACATGGGCGCATACTTAAAGTTTAAAAATGTCGATGAAGTCCCAAAACTTTCTAAACGTATAGCTGCAGAACTGGGCGCTGATTACAGAGTTCGCGATTGGCGTGAAATGAATCATAATTTTTTCTCGGCTGTGGAGCTTGAAAAGGTTGTTATCTTTATTGTGGTTTTATTTATTGTGATCGTAGCAAGTTTTAATGTCAGTAGCTCTGTCTACGTGAGTGTTTTAAGAAAATTTGGGGATATTTCTATTCTTAAAACCCTAGGCGCATCACCGAGATTTCTTGTTCAGCTTTTCGTATTGCAAGGCTTGCTGATGGGAATTATTAGTTCCATTCTTGGAATTTTATTTGGGTTAGGGCTTTCGTTGCTAGTGGCAAACACTGACCTTGTTGATGTTCCGGGCGACGTATATAAATTCGATCGTTTACCGATTGATATTCGCGTTGGCGACATTACTGCAATTTTTCTTGTAACCGTATTTATTTGTTTCTTATCATCAATACTTCCTGCAATACGCGGATCAAAGTTAAAACCCATAGAAGGTCTTAAGTATGAGTAAACTATTTAATCCAGTTGGCCAACAAAGCATGATCCCCCTTCTTGAAGCGCGAGGCATCAGAAAGATCTTCAAGCAAGGTGATAAAAGCTTAGAAGTTTTAAGAGGTGTGGACTTTAAAGTTTTCAAAGGCGAAGCAGTTTGTATTATGGGTTCATCCGGAGCAGGAAAAAGTACACTTCTGCAAATCTTAGGAACACTTGATCGCCCCACAGAGGGATCACTGTTTTTTGAAGGGAAATCTCTTTTGGACAAATCCGATGAGGGGCTCAGTTCATTCCGAAACAGAAGCATGGGCTTTGTGTTCCAGTTTCACCATCTTATGAATGAGTTTACAGCCCTTGAAAATGTTATGATGCCTTGCCAAATTGCGGGAATGGGACAGCGAGAAAGCGAAATACTTGCTAATAAATTACTCACATTTTTGGGTCTAAGTCAGAGAGCAAAACATTATCCCCATGAGATGAGTGGTGGTGAGCAACAGAGAGTCGCAACAGCAAGAGCGTTAGTTATGAGCCCTGCTATGCTCCTAGCAGACGAACCCACAGGAAACTTAGATTCTGTGAATGGCTTAAAAATCCAAGAGTTATTCTTCGAGCTAAAAGAAAAATTGGGCCTGACCCTTATTGTCGTGAGTCATGATCGAGATTTCGCACGTCGGTTCCCAAAAATTCTGCATCTCAAAGACGGTCAATGGGTATGATAGACCGCGCCAACACCAGCAAATTGTCTGTTTGTTCATTGTTGACATCTTCTGAGATTCAAGGGAGTCTAACGCTTTGAATTATAAGGGTAAAATCAGCTTCAGATGAAATTAAATAGATCACTCATATCTAGCCTTATTTTATTACTCTGTCTGTCTTTGATGGCTGATATTAGTATTGCTCAAACAGCAAGAAGCAAAGCCAAACCAACAAGAAAGAATGTTTCCAAAAATACAATTTCAGAAATCGTTGTCACTGGTCATCGAAAAATTGAAAAAGACGCAATCTTAAACCGCATTAAGAGCAAGGTTGGCGGAACATTTTCTCGAGAAACAATTCGTGAAGACATTAATTCAATTTTTAAGCTAGGCTACTTTTATGACATTCAAGTTGACCGCGCACAGACTTCTTCTGGAATCAAGCTCACCTACAAGGTCGCGGAAAAACCCTCCATTGTTGAAATTGTCTATCGCGGAAACGATGAGCTTAGTGATTCTGATCTTCAAGATGCCATAGAACTTAAGCCTTACCAGATTTTAGATATCTCGACGATTCAAAAGGCTGAAGAGAAGCTCAGTAAGCTTTATGAAGAAAAAGGATTTTTCTTAGCACAGGTTTCTTACAAGTTTGAAACCATCAACAACGACGAGGACCGTGTTCGACTTGTTTTTGAAATTAAAGAAAACGATAAAGTGAAAGTTAAAAGAATTAACTTTATCGGCAATCAAAAGTTATCAGACACAGAGTTAAAATCAGTGATTCAAACTAAAGAGCAAGGCTTCTTTAGCTTTCTCAGCGGATCAGGAGCATACAAACAGGAAGTCTTTGAGCGAGACCAACAGATTTTAAGCTTTATGTACTTTAACAAAGGCTACGTTCAGGTAAAGATATCAAAGCCTCAAGTGACAGTAAGCCCAGACAAAAAAGGTATCTTCATTACGATCCGGATTGAAGAGGGCGAGCAATTCCAAGTTGGCGACATTGAATTCCAAGGAGATATGTTATTCTCGTCATCTGAACTGTCTGAGGTCATTAAGATCGATGAAGAATCCATGTTCGTTGCGCAAACCCTTCAAGAAGACATTAACAGGCTCCAAGCAAAGTACGGCGATCTTGGATATGCATACGCCAATATTATTCCGCTAACGAGCGTTCGCGAAAAAGATCGTAAGGTCGATATTGTCTTTAGGTTTGAAAAAGGAAATAAGGTTTACTTCGGAAACTTTAACATCGTTGGAAACACACGAACCCGAGATAAAGTGGTTCGTCGTGAATTAAAGGTTCTTGAAGGCGAGCTCTATAACGAAACCAAAAAACGTGAGTCCATGGCAAACGTTCGTCGGCTTGGATTCTTTGATGAAATTACATTTAATCCAAAAACTCCTGAGAACAATCCAGATGTTATGGACATTGATATCAACGTGGCGGAAAGAAACACGGGCAGTATTCAAATTGGTGCAGGCTATAGCTCCTATGCCAAGACCACGTTCCAGGGAAATATTCAGCAATCGAACTTGTTTGGACGCGGACAGAGATTAGGGTTTAACGTTTCTTATTCCAATAAAGAATCGATCTTTAATATTAACTTCACTGAGCCTTACTTTATGGACACAGAGTGGAGCGTCGGCGGAGATCTTTACAGGCTTCAAAGAACCGTAACGGGCGTATATCAGCAAACCAAGAAGGGTGGAGCGGTACGGTTAGGACACCCACTTGCGCCTTACTTGCGTGGATTCTTGCGCTATAAGAACGACGTCACCGATGTGAAACTCGATGAGGGCACAGATGCAAATATCTTCCCAGTGGATACCGTGAACGGAAGAACAAGCTCTCTCACCTTTACCGTAGAATATGATAAGCGAGATGACCGCTTAACACCTACGGACGGTATTTATACAAATGCTTCTGTTGAATACGCAGGTATCGGCGGTGACAAACGCTATACACTGACGACGACAACATTTAGATATTATAAAAAGGTATTATGGGATCTTGTTTGGAGAAATAACGTCACCTACGGAATTATTAATACACCAGAGGGAATTCGAGCGCCGTACACTGAGTTATTCCTACTAGGGGGCGCAAATAGCTTAAGAGGTTACCAGTACTCTAGGGTTGGTAAGCGCGTGCTGGACTCAAATAATGAAATGGTTCCGTTCGGTGGTGAGCAGCAGTTATTTTTAAACACTGAAATTGAGTTCCCTCTTATTGCAGAGGCTGGGATCAAGGGCGTTGTATTTTTTGATATAGGCGACGCCCAAGATCAGTTTAAGTTTTCGGACTTTAGAAGTAACTATGGATTCGGATTTAGATGGTTCTCTCCAATTGGGCCACTACGATTTGAGTGGGGCTTCCCAATCGACGCGCGGGATGATGATAGACCAAACAACTTTGAGTTCTCAATTGGTGCGCCTTTTTAATTCATTACTAAGTAAATGGTTTTTAAACAAAACAAGGAGAAACGAATTATGAAAACATTAATGGTGGTCATGGCAATGACAATCGGATTACTTGCCTCAACTGCATCTGCTAACGTCAAGATCGGATACGTCGATATGCAAAAAGCAATTCAGTCTACTAAAGCAGGACAAAAAGCAAAGAAGTCTTTAGAGGCAAACTTTGAAAAAAGAAAAAAAGGTCTTCAAAAGAAGGAAGGCGAATTAAAAAAGATGGGCGAAGAGCTTGAGAAAAAAGCAATGGTTCTTTCCGATGAAGTTCGTGCTCAAAAGCAAAAAGAGTTTCAAGAGAGCATGATGGAGTTCCAACAAACTGTTCAAAAGAATCAGCAAGAGATCCAGCAAGAAGAAAGAAAGTTAACAGAGCCTATTCTTAAAAAACTTCAAACAGTTATTGAAGAGATGGCAAAAAAGGAAAGCTACACAGTCATTCTTGAAAGAAGAGAGAATGGAGTTCTTTGGGCTGAAAAAGATTTAGATATTACTGATAAAGTTGTAAAGGCATTTGAAGCTAAAAAATAAAAGGATTTTGAATGTTTGATATTACTCAGAAGCAGTTTAGCTACATGGATGTTTTTAATATCCTTCCCCACCGGTTTCCGTTTCTTCTCGTTGATAAGGTGCTGGATATTAAGCGAGGCGACTCAAAAGGGTTAGGCGATGAAATTGTGGCTCGTAAAAACGTAACGTTTAACGAGCCCTTCTTCCCAGGCCACTTTCCTGAAAACCCGATCATGCCAGGTGTCTTAGTGATCGAGGCCATGGCACAAGCGAGTGCTTTAATGGCGTATCGTCCACACCCGAAGGGTGGGAAGTGGAGCTTTTTTATTCTGGGTGTAGACAAGGCACGGTTTAGAAAACCAGTCGTGCCTGGTGACGTGTTAGAGCTGCGTGCAAAGGTATCTCGGATTAAGGGAACCTTCTATACATTTGAGTGTGAAGTCCATTGTGACGGAGAACGTAAGGCCGAGGCACAGATTCTTGCGCAAATGAGCCCGTAAAAGAAGCGAGGAAGCATGGCAATTCATCCTACAAGTATTATATCTAAAGAAGCCAATATTGATCCATCCGTTGAGATAGGACCTTATTGCATTATTAAGGGCCAAGTAAAAATCGGTAAAAATTGTGTTCTTAGAAATAGCGTTGTGATTGGCTGTGAAGAAGGCGTTGTTGAAATTGGAGAAGGAAACCATATTTACTCGGGCGCGGTTTTAGGAGAAATTCCACAAGACAAAAAATACAAGGGTGAGAAAACAAAACTTGTTATCGGTAATAATAATCACATCCGAGAATACACGACACTTAATTTGGGAACTGTCCAAGGCGGAGGAGTTACGAAGCTTGGCGACGGTAATTTAGTTATGGCCTATGCCCACTTTGGCCACGACTGCATTGTTGGAGATCACAATGTGATTGCAAACTCATGTCAACTTGCGGGCCACGTGACGGTGCAAGATCATGTGACCATTGGTGGAATGAGCGGTGTGAATCAGTTTGCCACCCTCGGTAGTCACTGCTTTATTGCGGGCTTTAGCTCAATCAATAAAGACATTTTGCCGTACTCTATTGCACAAGGGAACTTTGCAGTCGTTCGAGCGACAAATAAAATCGGACTCGAAAGGAAAGGCATTTCTGAAAAATCAATTACTGAAATCAATAAAGCAATTCGGATCATGACAAAAGGTGATAGCACCGTTGAAGAAAGAGTTAGTCGGATTCAAAGAGAGTGCGAAGCTGTTCCTGAAATTCAGAACCTTGTTTATTTTATCAAAAAATCTGAGAGAGGAATTGCCATCTAATGGCAGAGGCAGAGAAAAATAAGAAATTAAATATTCTAATTATCGCCGCGGAAGCATCGAGTACTCATTACGCGGAAAACCTACTTAAAATTTGGAAAGAGATGGGCTATGAGGTCAATGCCTTCGGTATTGGCAGCCAAAAGATGGAAGAAATGGGCTTTGAGCGCTTCGGAAAATCCGAAGAGCTTGCAGTCATGGGTATTCAAGAGGTTCTTGCCGTCTTTGGTACGATTTGGACCGTGTTTCATAAACTCATAGACGAAGCCAAACGCCGCCAACCCGACTGTGTGTTGCTTCTTGATTATCCAGACTTCAATCTTCGTTTAGCTAAAAAATTAAAAAAAGCTGGATTTAAAGTTTACTATTATATCTCTCCGCAAATTTGGGCTTGGAGAACGGGGCGGGTACACTTTATCAAAAAATATATTGATAAGGTGCTGGTCCTTTTTCCATTTGAAGTCGACTTTTATAAAAAATATGGCGTTGATGTGGAGTTTGTGGGGCATCCCCTGCTGGATGAAATTCGCCCAGAGCTATTCACAAAAGACTATCAAAATGATTTAAGACAAAGATACGGAATTCATGCTCATCAAAAGATTTTGGGATTGATGCCAGGAAGTCGAGCGTTTGAGTTAAATCATCATATTCCAGTGCAACTGGGTGCTGCAGAGATTTTACGCGAAAAAATCCCAGATTTGGCTGTCATGCTTTTCGTGGCTCCCAACAAATCTATTGATGATATCAAAGCAAAGATCCCGAATCTAACGATGCCAATTATTTTTGTTAAGCGAGATCCCTTTGAGATGGTATCCATGGCAGACTATGTTTTGTGCGCGTCTGGAACCGCAACATTGACCGTAGGCCTTATGGAAAAGCCCATGGCGATCATGTATATCATGAAGAAAATGACTGTCCTCTTCGGAAGACTTATTATGAGAAAGCCAAAATACTTTGGAATGTCAAATCTCATCTCAGATAAAAGTATTTCAAAGGAATTCTTCCAAGAAGAAGCCACATCTGAAGCCATAGCTGACGAAGCTTACAAAGTTCTAAGTGATCCTGCACTTTACGAAAAAGAAGTGAGCGAACTTAAAGAGCTTAAAAACAAACTCGGAAATGCAGGCGCCAACAAAAGAGTTGCTCAAAGTATTCTTAAATTTCTAGGGAAAGACTCGTGAGAATTATCTTTTATCCCGTCTCATTGATTTTTGCATTGGGAGTTTGGGTCAGAGAAAAGCTCTATGATTTGGGTCTTAAAAAATCCTATGGGTCCCATGTCCAAATTCTATCTGTCGGAAACTTGACCTTCGGTGGAACGGGCAAGACTCCTGTGGTGGATTTTCTCATTCGTGATCTTAAAAAAAAGAAAAAAATTGCAGTTTTAAGTCGAGGCTATGGCCGCAATACAAAAGGATTTTTAGAAGTTTCAGCCAATGAGAATCTCAGAGCTGAAAAATACGGGGATGAACCCACACTTATAAAATCAAAACATCCTGAAGTTCGTGTATTTGTGGGTGAGGATAGAGTCCATGCCTGTCGTGAGATTGAAAGATTGGGAGCGTTTGACTTAATAATTGCTGACGATTGTTTTCAACACCGCAGATTGAAACGAGATATTGATGTCATCGTCATTGATGCAACAGAAAAACTTTTAAACTATAACTATCCGCCCGTCGGAAGAGCTAGAAACTCATTTCACTACCTAAAAAGAGCAGACTTTGTGTTTTTAACAAAAACCAATCTAGCTAGCTCTGATCAGCTGTCCAAAATAAAAAACAAATTAGAAGGCAAACCAGTCGTTGAGTTTCAATCCGTCATTGAAGGTTTTTATGATTTGAAAAGTGGTGAGCAAGTCATCACGCCTCCAAAAGAAGCCTCTCTTATCTCAGGAATTGGTAACCCTGAAAGTTTTGAAAACTTAACTCTTCAAGCCATCCCAGGACTATCCATCCGCGCTCATTTGTCTTACAGAGATCATCACCGTTATTCCGCAGCGGATATGAAAAATATAAAAAAGAAAGTGGGCCAAGGAGCAATTCTTCTTACGACGGAAAAGGATGCCGTCAAACTGCGAGAAATAAGTAAAGATTTGCGTATATGTGTAGCGAAATTAGTTTTCGAAAGCAAAAGCTCGCTAGAAAGATTTTATGAAGTACTTCATTAAGTTTTTTATGATTCCAACAAGCCAGTTTTTTACAAAGCTCCCAAGAAAGGTGCAGTTCCTCTTTGCCCAGATTTTAGGGATATTGTGGTTTGATATTATTCGGCTTCGTAGAAAACTTGTGATTGAGAATATCTCTCACTGCTTTCCAGAATGGCCTATGAAAAAACGAATTCGGGTTGGCAGAAAAAGTGTGCAACACTTATGTTTTTCTTTCTTCGAGTATCTTCTTATATATAATTATGATTCATCGCTACACTCTCAGTATTTTGAAATTCACAACAGAGAAATCATCGACCAGCAATTGGCGAAGGGCAAAGGCGCCCTCTTAATGACTCTTCATCTTGGCGCCATTGATTTTGCGTTGGTGGGTTTTTCGGGTTTTGGATATAAAGTGAACGCGACCTTAAAGCGAATCAAAAACGAAGCCATTGATAAGTTCGTCAACGATATGCGAGAAAAGAATAGTATAAAGTTCATCGCAGATAGAAGAAACCCATTTGATATTTTTAGAGCACTTAAAAACAATGAGACTCTTATTTTTGTAATGGATCAACATATGGGAGCGCCTCACGGAATACCTGTGGAGTTCTTCGGTAAAAGAGCATGGACCGCAGCTGGGTTGGCTGCTTTTTCGATGAAGACTCAAAGCCCCGTTATACCCATATATAACTTTCGTCGCAGTGACGGAAAGATTGCAATTGGAGTCTTAAAACCGATTGAACTTGATGTTACAGGTGATCGGGAGCAAGATATTAAGAGAATGACGCAAAAGTATAATGACGTTATTGAAAAAATCGTTAAAGAACATCCAGAGCAGTGGTTGTGGGTTCATAGAAGGTGGAAGGATTAATGAATTTGAAGAACATTATTATAATTCTATTCGCAGTTTTGTTGACGTCCTGTTCTTCGAAAGTTCTACAAGTTGATAACGCTGAAGAAATTTTAAAAATCGATGCCTATGATAGTAACATAAAGGTTGAGGAGACCGATCAGCCGCCACCGCCAAAAGAAAAGCCAGTAGTCAAAGCGCTCGTTGATGATACTGAAAAAAAAGAAGAAGCACCGAAAAAAACCAAAAAACAACCAGAGAAGAAGGCAACCGAAAAAGCAAAACCGAAGCCTGAGAAAAAAGCAGCGGTTAAAAAAAGACAACCCAGCTTTGAAGATAGCGAAGGTTTTGATGGTCGAAGACCCATCGCCGATCCATTTCGTCCTGGTGAGAAGGTAACGCTAAAACTTTCTTACTTCAACGTGGTGGCAGGGGAACTTGATATCATGGTAATGCCCTTTAAAGAGGTAAATAACCGAAAGTCTTATCATTTTAAAGTGGCAGTGAAATCAAACAAGTTCTTTTCAAGAATTTATGCCGTTGATGACAGTGCCGAGACTTTTGTGGACTACGAGACACTCCTTCCATACAACATGGCTCTGGATGTGAAAGAATCCAAGCAGCTAAAAACTGTGCGTTCCTACTTTGATTGGGACAAAAAGAGAGCTTTTTATTGGGAAAAGAAAATCAAAAAAGACAACGACAATAAAGTTGAAGAGAAGAAATACGACTGGGAAATCAAGGATTATGCCCAAAATATTTTCAGTGCAGTTTTTTATTTAAGAACCTTTACTCTAACGCCAGGTAAAGTGATTAGCTTTAGAGTTGCTGATAATAAAAAGAATATGATGGTGAAAGGTCATATTCTTCGCCGCGAAACGATTAAAACAGAGGTCGGAGAGTTTAAGACCGTCGTCGTAAAACCCGAGGTCCAAATCAGTGGAGTGTTAAGGCCTATGGGGGATGTGCATTTTTGGCTTACCGATGATGACCGAAAAATGATCGTCAAGTTAGAGTCGGCCATTAAGATTGGAACGATCGTAGGTTCTTTGACAAAGATCGTACCTTAGGATTTTTAAACTTTGAAAGTTTTAGTTATACAAACAGCATTTTTAGGAGATGTTTTACTCTCTATCCCATTGTTAGAGAGAGTGAAGCAGTATTATCCTGATTCAAAGCTGACACTACTTTGCAGGAAGGGGCTGGGGGAGATTTTTCGCGAATTAAAAATCTGCGATGAAGTCATTGAACTCAATAAAAAGAATAGACGAGAATTTTCTACAACGCTATTTGAACTCCGAAAAACGAAATTTGACTTACTCCTTTGTCCGCATCAATCCTACCGATCCGCATTTATGGCGTATCAGATACGCGCAAAAATTAAAATTGGCTTTAAGGAATGGTGGAACCTTTTTATTTTCAATCGAGGGGTCAAAAGAAACATGGATCTACCAGATGCCTTGCGACAGCTCAGTTTATTTACGCTAGTTGATCCTAAGGTCAAAGAAGCCATCAAAGAGTATCAAACAACCAAAGTCATTCCTGATTTAGCGAACATGGGACTACAAACACGCATAAGAGCGCACCCTCGGTATTCAGAGATTCTAAAAGAGTTTGCTATTCCGTCAGGGGCCGCATTTATTGCTCCTGGCTCCGTATGGGCGACGAAGCGTTGGACCCCTGAGGGGTTTCGTGCCGTTTCTGCTGAGGTCGCTAAGACGACTCCTGTTGTTTTTGTAGGCGCCCCCGATGAAGCCGCGCTTTGTGAAGAGATATCAAAACCTGTTTCGAATTCTCAAAATCTTGCGGGGAAAACTTCGTTGTTGGAGTTGTTGGTGCTTTTTACCGAAGGCTCATTTCTTTTAAGCAATGACAGTGGAGCTATGCACATGGCAAGTGTAGCAGAGCTTCCGACGGTGGCAATCTTTGGGCCTACGGTTCCAAGTTTTGGATATCAACCTTGGCAAAAGAGAGCTCTGATAGTTGAGAATGTAAATTTAAAATGCAGACCTTGCGGGAAGCATGGACACAATAAGTGTCCTATTGGTACCCATGAGTGCATGACTTCCATTTCAAGCGAAATGGTTCTTTCTGCAATCCGAACCCTTCCAAAAGCTTAATCTGTAAAATCTTTAACGTTGATGCCGTATCTTTTAATTTTACGAAGCAAAGTGTTCTTCGGAATATTTGCGTGGGCCACAGTTTGGTTGATTTTACCTTTATTGGCTTTCAGCGCGCTTTCAATAAATTCCTTTTCCATCTTTTCTTTGAACAGATCAAAATCCATTGGTGCTGAATACTCTTTATCATACTGCACAGTGACCATAGCCTGCGATCTATCACGCACGTGCTGTGGCAGAGACGGCGTCTGAATTGTCTCTGAGTTTTCAATAATAAACGCATGCTCAATGACGTTTTCAAGTTCACGTATATTTCCAGGCCATGGATAGTTTTTCAAAGTCTCAAGAGCCTGATTGGATATTGCCTTGATGTTGCGCTTATGTTGTCTTTCAAATTTTTTAATAAAACTTTCAACAAGCTCTGGAATATCGTCTACGCGCTCTCTTAGAGGCGGTAAAAAGATCGGCATCACATTGAGGCGATAAAATAAATCCTCTCTAAAGCTGCTGTCTTCAATCATTTTTTCTAAATTGCGATTCGTTGCTGCGATTATACGCGCATTGGTTTTAACCTCGCGGTTACTCCCGACTGGAACAAAGCTTCTTTCTTGGAGAACACGAAGGAGCTTGACCTGCATATCAGGGCGTAACTCTGCAATCTCATCAAGAAAGATCGTTCCTTGGTTTGCAAGCTGGAACTTTCCGATTTTCCGTTCACTGGCTCCTGTAAACGCGCCTTTTTCATGACCGAAAAGTTCGGATTCCATAAGATTTTCAGGGATAGCACCGCAGTTGATCGCAACAAAAGAGCCTTCTTTGCGAGGAGAGTTATAGTGAATAGCTCTTGCAACAAGTTCTTTACCAGTTCCGTTTTCACCGCGAACAAGCACTGTGGTGTCGACTTTACATAGCCTGTAAATGAGATCAAAGATCTCCTTCATCTTTTTATTACGTCCCACAAACTCACTATCAATATCGTCATCAAAAATAGGATTTGAGATTGCAAGTGTAGAAACCATTTCGCGAGCATCAAGAGCCTTGGTGATAACCTCTTTAAGTTTTTCAGGATGGACGGGTTTTGGAACATAATCATAAGCACCATGTTTAATGGCTTCAACGGCATCGGCCAAGTTACTGTGGGCTGTCATCAACAGAACAAATATTCTTGGATCATGTTCTTTAATCGCTTTAAGTGCATCAAGTCCGTTCATCTCGGGCATACGCACGTCCATTAAAACAATATCCCAAGAGTTGGACTGAACTTTTTGAAATGCAATTTGTCCGTTTTCGGCTTCATCGAGTTCAAAGTGAAAATCAGACATATTTTCTAAAAAAGACCGAACTGACTTTCTGAGTTCCATTTCGTCATCAACAATTAAAACTTTAAGCTTAATATTTTCCATCAAATATACTCCATAAAACTTATGACCCCGTAGGCAGCGCAAATCCAATTTTGGTTCCGCGTGTTCCTTTTCCTGCTGCCGCTTCCTCGGCGGTCACACTCTCTAAAAATACTTCACCTCCGTGAAGCTCAATAAAATATTTCACGAGATAAAGTCCTAAGCCAGTTCCCTGTGTCGTCAAATTATGGTTCTGACCGCGATAGAACTTATCCCACACCGAAGAGCGTTCTTCAAGAGGGATTCCAGGTCCGTCATCTTCAACACTCACTTTAATAAAGTTATCGGTTTCCGTCGAGGAGATTTTCACAACTCCTTGCGAGGGTGTATACTTGATAGCATTTTCAAGAAGATTGGCGATAACTTCATGGATTAATGCTGTGTCGATCTCAATGGAGAACATGGGTTCTAACTGCGACTGAATGGAAATCTTTTTTTCATGGGCTAGTGGCGCGAGCTGATCAATAACTTTTTCAATGGTCTGATTAATATCCGCCGCTTCCATTTTTAATTTGAAGTCTGAAGACTCTACTCTTGTGACCTGCAAGATGGATTGAATATAACGATATAAATCTTGGCTTGAGCTCTGAATGGTTTCTAAATCTTTTTTAGAGGCACTTTCTTCAGACTGCATTAGCCGCGTTGTAATGCCTTGGATTTTTGCAATGGGCGTTTTAAGGTCATGGCTAATAAGATTAATAAAGTTGTTTTTGAGTTGTTCCACCTCAAACATGTAGCTTTTTTCTTGCTCTAATCTCCAAGTTTTTCTCTCATTTTGCGCCAACTTGTAGCCCACAAAAATAATATAACAGGCCACTATCTGTATCATAGCGGCAAATATCGGTGACCAAACATAATAGGTGTCAAAGAGCCACGTCGACAGTGCAGCAAAAATTCCACCAAGGGCTATGAGAAAAACAAAGGCGTAATTCTGTGGATATTCAAATACAACGATCAAAGTTAAAATTAAAATCAGTGCAAGATAAAACGCATAAAACTGAATGGGTAACTTTCGTGGAAAGCGCTCGTAATTAAAGTTATCCACGATCTGAGCAAAAACTTCGGCTTTTGTCATAAATCCCAAAGGTGTCGGATAAATATGTTCATTGGAATCTTTTGCGCCCACAATAATGGTTTTTCCTTTGAGGTCCTCTGCAGACACTTGTCCCGTTAGAACATCAAGTGCGCTATAGGTCGGAAAACTTCCAGGGGCCGCTCGATAGTTGATGAGATACTTTTGTTGATAACTATTAATCGGCCGGTTTTGATTTGAAATGACGTAAGCAAAGTTTGGTATGTTTGCAATGGATGTATCATAGGAGCGCAAGATACCATCAGAGTCTGGGTAGACGTTGAGTAGACCTGTCTCGTTATGTCGACTGAATAGCGAAAACTGAATTTGCCCTTCAGAAGAGACTCGCGCGGGCCAGTAGATTCGGGAGTCTGCAAATATATTTAGATTTTGATCTCGAATAGAAACGTTTCCCAGATTGCTTCCGAAAAACAATGTCATTCCAATTTTCTTCGGTTCGTAGGCTAAGAGTTTTTTCAAAAGGTGCGCCCAGAGTTGCTGGTCCCAGAAATAATTGTCCGTAAGAGTTTCGTTGAAATAAAGAGATCGAAGGGATTCAAATGTGTCGATTTGAACATTTCTCAGTCTTCGCCAATCGGCTTCGCTGACCATTATGAGTGCAATATCTTTTGATTTGTGAACGTTGCCACGGATTTGAAAACGGTAATCGTGGTTGGAGTCATAGTCCGTCCATAAAAATGCTAGACCAATTGCCCAACACATTAATGCGCGCAACCAGAAGGCACGACTCTCCCATGCCCAAAGAACGAAATGTTCGATTTTCTTTAGTATTTTCAATATAGACACTAGGCGTAATGATATACTATCTTATATGCTTTAAAGCAATGATCTAAAGTCAAAACAGAGCCCGAACTCAGTAGGAAATCTATGGAAGTCGTACACGGAATAAGTAAGTTAAACACCCAAGTTTCAAAGTCCGTGGTGACCATAGGAAACTTCGACGGTCTTCACTTTGGGCATCGTGAAATTATTTCAAAGGTTTTAGAGAAGGCAAATGCTGAGGACGCTCAATCGGTTGTGTTTACTTTCCATCCGCATCCACGAAAAATTCTTAAACCAGATTCAAACCATGTTCAGCTCTTCGATTATCAAGATCAAGAAAAGGAATTATCAAAACTTAGGGTAAACCTTATGGTGATTGAGCCGTTTTCAAGAGATCTTTCGCAGCTAACACCTGAGCAATTTTTTACAGATTATATTATAAAGCCCTTGTCCCCAGTGGGGTTGGTCGTAGGTTATGATTTTGCCTTCGGCGCTAACAGGCAGGGTACTTTATCTGTTCTAGAAAAACTCTGCGAGACCCACGGTGTTTCTTTGGATGTTGTTCACCCAGTGAAGATGGACGGAATTGTTATTTCAAGTTCAGCCATTCGTAAATCCATCAAAGAAGGCCACGTGCATGTTGCGCGAAGTATGTTGGGCCGATCTTTTTACTTAAAGGGTTTAGTTGAGAAAGGAGATCAGCGGGGACGCCTGTTAGGTTTCCCGACTGCAAATCTATCAACGAGTGCGGAAGTATTTCCGAAGGTTGGCGTTTACGCAAGTTATACAAAGGTTCGCAGTGAAGCTTATAAATCCGTAACGAATGTTGGATTTAATCCTACGTTTGTCGATAACGGTGAGCCCGCTTTAAAGGTCGAAACCCACATCTTTAACTTTGATAAAGATATTTATGGTGAAGAGATTGAAATTCAGTTTGAACACTATATCCGTGAAGAAAAAAAGTTTGAGAGCCTTGAAAACCTTAAAGCCCAGATACAAAATGATGTTAACTCCGCGAAAGCGCTTTTGGAGCCACAAACATGCTAAAGTGGTGCGAGATTGGTCCGAGGAAAACGGTTCGGTATGAGATTTTTAGCAAATTCCTTAAGACTCAAGGAATCGATAACGAATTTCACTTTATAGAAACACCTATTGAAAATATTGAATCCGTGTTGGAGCAGGCCCAAAAAGATAAACTCTCAATAAGATTTCACCCAGCGTTTTTTGATAAACTCTCAGGCAAGCTCAGTAATACATTCCGAGAATTTAAACTTCTAAACACTGTAGATTCTGTTATTTTAGAGGGTGACGATCAACATTGGCCAGACATAGTTCTCATCGATGCACTCTCTCAATTTCTTGCCCACAAGCTAAAAAGTTTAGATGTGAGCCAAAAAGTTTTTTGCATCGGAACCTGCGGCGTAGCTCGTGCAGTTCTATCGGGACTCATCAAACTTGGGTTTTCCGATATTAATATTACTGGTCACTCTCGCGAAGAAGCTGAACAGCTCATCTCAGACTTTGAAAAAATTTATTTTAATGTTTCTTTTGAGTTCACACAACGTAGTGACGTGACCATTTTACCTGGGGTCCACGGACTGGTGGTCAACACTCTTTCTCCACTTCATACTGAAGATTTTCCTTCCGAAGTTTACTACTTTAACTTTTTACGAAAGGGCGGCCTAGTCCTTGATCTGGTTGAACTCCCAGTAGCTACACCTTTTTTAAAAATTGCATCCGATATAGGAGCGCAAACTGTATCTGGGTATGAGGCTTTGGGCTTCTGGGATATAGTTTGGTTGGAGCGGGCTATAGGTCAAAGGTTGCCCCCCGATGCTTATATAACTCACTTGAAGGCCGAGCTTGAGAACGTCGAATACGACAAACAAAAGATCCAAAAAATCCTCCAAGACTTTCAGCGCTAATTCTGGTCGTCAGTCTAGTTACAAAAAACGTCACACAACTGTAATCTATTGATATGACCAATAAAAGGTCAGTTCAAAGAAATATATGAGCAACAACTTTTGCGGATTCAAAATTTCGGAATATTCGAAATATTTTTTTGAGCGGGGAGGATACTTTGGCGAAAAAAGGTCTCGGCGAACTTTTAGTAAAAGAAAATTTAATAGGAATTGATCAGCTTGAAAAAGCAAAGAAAGAGCAAAAAGGCAATGGTGGAAGACTTTCTTCAGCACTTGTGAAGTTAGGTTATATCGATGACAAGCAATTGGCAGACTTCCTCGCGCGGCAATACAATATTCCCGCGGTTGATCTTGACGCATTTATTATTGATCCCGACGTGATCAAAATGGTTCCCAAAAAGATTTGCGAAAAATATAAAATCATTCCTGTTTCAAAGGCAGGTGACACCCTAGTTTTAGCAATGGCAGACCCAAGTAACGTGTATATCAAAGATGATTTGTTTCATATTACACGGTGTAAAATCACAGCGGTCGTAGCGCCAGAGCATTCCATTGAAATTGCAATAGATCGATATTACACATCTTCTGCAAAATTTGAATCCATCATGACAGAGATGGAAAAAGAAACGACCTCGGTTGATATCGAGGCTGGAACACAATCGATAGTTCTTAATGAAACCGATGACTCTCCCGTCGTAAAATTTGTAAACGTTATTTTAAACGAAGCAATCAAAAGAAAAGCATCAGATATTCACATCGAGCCTTACGAAAAAAACTTCCGTGTGCGAATGCGGGTTGATGGTTCCCTCTATGAACAGATCCAGCCGCCAACAGGGATTGCAACAGCCATCGCATCTCGTATCAAGGTTATGAGTAAACTTGATATTTCAGAAAAAAGAAGACCGCAGGATGGACGCCTTAAAATCCGAACGCGTGATAACAAGGAAGTGGATTTCCGTGTGAGCATTCTACCAACTCTTTTCGGTGAAAAGGTGGTGTTGAGGATTTTAGATAAATCCAATTTACAATTGGACTTAACAAGATTGGGCTTTGAAGAAGACGATCTTGTAAAGTTCCAAGGCGCTTTACACCAACCCAACGGAATTATTCTTATCACTGGTCCGACAGGATCAGGAAAAACAACTACGATCTATTCAGCTCTTGCGGAGCTGAATACTCCAGACGTGAATATCTCTACTGCAGAAGATCCGGTGGAGTTTAACTTAGAGGGAATTAACCAGGTTCAGGTGAATAAAGAAATCGATCTTACATTTGCTACGGCACTCCGCTCGTTTCTTCGCCAAGATCCTGATATTATTATGGTGGGGGAGATTCGTGACTATGAGACTGCAGAGATTGCATTTAAAGCAGCACTCACAGGTCACTTAGTTGTAAGTACGCTTCACACCAACGATGCTCCTGCAACGATCAATCGATTGGTCAACATGGGAGTTGAACCTTTCTTAGTCACGTCGGCCGTAAATATCGTTGTGGCACAAAGACTTGTTAAGAAAATTTGTACCTACTGTAAAAATACATTTCATGTGGACACGCAGACCTTGCTCGATATTGGCTTTAAAGAAGATGAGGTCGGGACCTTTGAGATTATGAAAGGCGATGGTTGTGAGCGCTGTAATGAAACTGGCTACTCGGGACGAATTTCAATTTACGAAATTCTCCAATTTAACGATGAACTAAAAACTTTAATTTTCCAAAAGGCTGATCCTTTACTTCTGAAGGCAAGCGCCATGAAGAACGGAATGAAAACATTACGACGGTCAGCTCTCAATAAGGTTAAAGCAGGAATTACCACAATAGAAGAAGTGTTAGCGATTACGGCAAAAGATTGATGACAGGCTGAAGGCAGCATGTAGAACGGGCAGCAATGAAGAGCTTAAAAGAGTTGTTAGAAATAGTTGTAAAAGATGGTGCCACTGACTTGCATATCGTTGCGGGCTCTCCTCCAATGATCCGCATTAACGGCAACCTGTTCCAAAGAGCATCGGAACCATTAACTGCACAACAAGCAAACAATATATGCTTGTCGTTAATGACAGATAAACACAGAAAAACTTTTGAGAACCGAAACGAGGTGGACTTTGGCTTTGGAGTCAGTGGGCTTGGCCGTTTCCGTGTGAACGTCTTTAGACAACGCGGAGTTGTCTCTGCTGCCATAAGAAGAATTCCCGAAGCTATCCCCCATTTTAGTACGCTAGGTCTACCAACTATTGTCCAAGAACTTACCAATAAACAAAATGGAATGGTGCTTGTGACGGGGGCAACGGGTTCGGGGAAATCAACAACCATTGCCTCGCTATTAGATAAAATCAATGAAGAAAAACAATCCCATATTGTGACCATTGAAGATCCAATTGAATATGTTCATCAGCATAAAAAGTGTATTGTGAATCAACGTGAAGTTGGTCTTGATACTGAAAACTTTGAAGTCGCGATGAAGTACCTATTAAGGCAAGATCCTGATTATTGTTTAGTCGGTGAGATGCGTGACCGCGAGACTGCGGAAATTGCGTTGAAGGTCGCCGAGACTGGTCACTTGGTTTTTGCAACTCTGCACACCAACTCTGCACCAGACACCATTAGCCGTATTGTTGCAATGTTTGACGAAGGCAGGCGAGATATTACTTTAAACCAATTAAGCTCAGTTTTAAGAGCAATTTTATCTCAACAACTTTTGCCAGGCCTTGATGGAAAACTTGTCCTTGCCTATGAACTTCTTATTCCAACCTCAGGTATCCGCGCATTGATTCGTGAAGGAAAGTATTATCAGGTGCACGGAATGATGCAGGTTGGGCAAAATGTTTCAGGAATGATCACAATGAACCAGTGTTTGATGAATTTAATGATTCGTCGAAAGATTGATATGAAAGTGGGTTTTGAAGCAAGCCCCGATCCAGAAGATTTAAATAACATGTTAAGAAAAGCAGGGTTGTAATGCCTATATTCGTGTATCAGGCAAAATCAGTGGATGGCCGCAATGTGAAAGGAAGCATTGAGGCGGCCAATGATACTGAAGCACGTATCAAATTAAGAGCTCAACGGTTAATTCCAACGAAGATGACAGCCGTCGAAAAGAAAAATTACTTTGCAGGCCTTGAAAACTTTCGCTCCCGTGTACCACCTAAAGATCTCCAGATATTTACGCGCCAGTTTGCCACACTTGTGAACTCTGGTATTCCCATCGTTCAAAGCATAGAGATTTTAGCGGGAGCTTCAAGTAATCCTGTCTTGGCGTCTGCATTAAATAAAATCAAAGAAGATATCGAGGGCGGTAAAAAGCTAGGGGAAGCTATTGCGGCTCACCCTAGGATTTTTGATAGACTCTATGTGAATTTATTGAAAGCTGGTGAAGAGTCGGGTTCTCTTGATCTTATTTTAGAGCGCCTTGCAGCTTATATTGAAAAAGCAATTAAGATTAAAAATAAAGTCGCAGGAGCAATGTACTATCCTGCAGGGATTTTACTAGTCGCAGGAATCGTGATCTATGTGATTTTGGCCTTCGTTATTCCCAAATTTGAAGAGTTATTTAAGAGCTCAGGTCAGGACATTCCTTGGCTCACGCAGCAGGTTGTAAACCTCAGCCACATTATGGTGGACTACTGGTATCTTATCTTTGGCGGAATATTTGGAACGGCCTATGCCTTTATGGTTTACTATCGCTCCGAAGACGGTCGCGCCACCTGCGATAATATTTTTATCAGAACTCCACTGGTTGGTTCTTTAATTCAGAAGAGCGCTATTGCCAGATTCACACGGACATTTTCAACTATGATCTCATGTGGCGTTCCGATTCTGGAAGGCTTAGATATTTCGGCAAAAGTTGTGGGTAACGCGGTTTTAGAAAACACATTTCTAAGAGCTAAAGAAGTTATTTCTCAAGGTAAGAGCATTGTTATTCCTCTAGCCAAGGATCCCTTTGTTCCTGACATGATGGTGCAAATGATTGGGGTCGGTGAGCAAACAGGTGCGCTGGATACGATGTTAGGAAAGATTGCAGATTTTTATGAAGAAGAAGTTGAATACGCAGTGAGTGCCATGACGAGCATGATTGAACCAATTATGATGGTCTTTCTTGGTGGTATTATTGCGGTACTAGTTATTGCAATGTATCTTCCGATCTTCAACTTGGCATCAGGGTTCGGGTGATCTAATGATAAGCATACCTCAACTCTCAAGAGTCGGCCTTTACTTTTTCTTGTTGGTATTCACAGTTGTTTATCAGCTGCGCTATCCCTTGTTTATTAACTTTGAGTTTTTAATTCCACAGTACTTTTTACTTTCCATTGCACTACTTATTAGTGGCATCTTTCTTTATATAGGAGCGGCCCGTAACGATCTCCATACAAAAGCGCTCAAAGTGCTCTTGCCACTTGATGCGGTTATTATTTCTTTAATTCTTTACAAGACGAGCCTTCAAAACTCACTTTATTTATTCTTTTATTTATATCTCATATTTATAACCGCTTTAACTTTTCAGCTCCGCGGTGCCTTGAGTATGTCGTTGTTGTGTTCGTTTCTATTTAGCGTGGTGTTGTTCTTTGACACAACCATGGGCGGTAACTCCAAAATTTTCATGTTTCTAATGAATAACTTGGCTTTTTACGTCGTGGCCTATTTGAGCGGAAGTTTATCCAGCCAACTTGTAGTTAAAGAGCGAGATATTAGAGAATTAAAAAATATCAATAGTCTTATCGTCGACAACATAAAAATGGGTTTAATGACTCTTGATGAAAAATTAAAAGTCATCCAATCCAATCAAGCTTTTAAAGATATTTTAAGAAAGAACATAGACGAGACCTTTGATGTGGCCACTCTTGTTGAAATTGGCGGTTTAAAAAGCGAGTTAGAGACTTCTCAGATTTTTACAAGACAATTGAGTTATGATTTAGAAGATGAGCGACGGTTCTTCGAGGTATTAGTATCCAAACTAAACCTTGATGAAAAAGAATCAGGTTATATTGTGCTTCTTCAAGACATAACTGACAGGAAGAGAATCGAGGACCGACTTAAAAATCAAGAAAAGCTCGCGGCAGTCGGACAGCTTGCAGCGGGGATCGCCCATGAGATTCGTAACCCTCTTGCCAGTATGAGCGGCAGCATTCAACTTTTGGCTACCAGCTTTGAAAAGATTGATGATGAACAAAAAAAGCTTATCGCAATCACTTTAAAAGAAACAGACAGACTAAATAGTCTCATTTCTGAATTCTTGGAGTTTGTGCGCCCGAACCTTCCCTTAGATGATAAGGTCGAACTCGGAAAGCTTCTGAAAGACTGCTTAGAACTCTTGCAATTGAACCAGAGCTTAGTGACGCCACTCCTAGACCTTCACATTCAATCTACCTCAACAATTCAGGCTAACCGTGACAAACTCAAACAAGTATTCTTAAATATAATGATAAATGCATCACATGCCATGGGGAAAGTGGAAGTTCCAAAATTACGTGTATCATGTGAGCAAGATGGAAATGTGATTGAAGTAAAAATTAAAGACAATGGCGTAGGAATGGATGAGAAGACACAAAAAAGAATCTTTGATCCATTCTTTACGACAAAGTCGCGAGGAACAGGGTTGGGACTAGCAATTGCTCATAAGATCTTAGAGGCTCACAATGCAACTATTGATGTTGAGTCGAAGCAAAATTACGGGACAGAATTTGTAATGCGTTTTAATATTTAAGTGTTCAAGATTAAGAAACGGGGAGAGGGTTATGAAACCTAGAATTTTAGCGGTCGATGACGAAGAATCAATAAGAGAGTTCTTAGAGATTATGCTAAAAAAAGAAGGCTA
>CAYXYF010000005.1:0-94771 GCA_964469265.1 uncultured Bdellovibrionales bacterium | reverse complement strand
ATTTCCATTATCGCATCATCTAAGTTCAGGTTTTCATTCAGAAATTCCGATACCTGAACTGAGAATGTTGTAAACCGCAGACCCGCTTTTTGAAGAAGCTCTCTTCTTCGTGGCGATTGAGAAGCGAGGATCAGCGTTCGAATATTGGAGTTTGCTTTCATGACTGAACTACTTTTGATTTCAGGATTATTCATGGTTGGAGTTGCGGTTTATTTATTCTCCTCCATGTTATTATCATCAAATAGCGATGCACAATCTTTATTATGGGCAAGCGATGATGAACCTGCAAAATCACGTTCCAAATTCATAGAGCTGTCTCGTCCGCTTGTTCATAAGTTTTGTCTCATGTTTGCAGTTAAAATTAAAAGCCCAGGCTATCGCAAAAGAGTTCATGATAAAATCGGCTACGCAGGCCTGCAAAGAGAAATCAATACCGACGAATTTATTGGTTTACAAATTCTATGGGGCGCATTATTCCCAGCACTTTTAATTTTCTTAAATTTTACATTGGAGCTGGGTTACTCGCCAATCTTCTTAGTCAGCTTAGGATTTGTAGGAATCTACTTTCCGCACTTGCACGCCAACACTGAGCGGAAAAGGCGTTATCAATCTGTGATCGTCGATCTTCCATTTTTTATAGACCTACTAGCTCTTTCCACAGAAGCGGGTTTGGACTTTATCGGCTCCATTCAAAGAGTCGTTGAAAAAGCAGAAGACAGTGTGCTTGCCGATGAGCTGGGACAGGTTCTTCGAGATTTAAAACTTGGTTCCACCCGCGCAGAAGCATTAAAAAAAATGTCTGAGCGTTTAGATATTCCTGAAATTACAAGTTTTGTTACCGTACTCATTGATGCTGATGCAACGGGCGCAAGCATTGGTGGGGTTTTAAAACAACAGTCCGTGCAAATGAGACTTGAAAGATTTACTCGTGCAGAAAAAGAAGGCGCCAGAGCATCGCAAACAATTCTTATTCCGCTAATGTTATTTATTTTGCCTGCTGTCTTTATTATGGTTTTTGGTCCAATCATTATCCAGTTTATGGGAGGGTCGTAATGGCGCGGCTATTAAACCAAACCCAAAACAAAATATTGATTTCCGATCTTGAAATTGCGCAAGGTCTCAGTTCGCGAATGAAGGGGCTGCTTGGAAAAGAATCGATTAATAATGACTATGGTCTTTGGATTAAACGATGCAATAGCATTCACACGTTTATGATGGCGTTTCCCATAGACCTAATTTTTGTAGATAAGAATTTAAAAGTTAAAAAGTGTATTGAAGGGGTTCAACCGAATCGGGTCATATGGCCCGTCCTCGGTGCAAACTCTGTTTTTGAACTCAATGGCGGAGCATTAAAAGCCCACAATACACAAGTCGGAGATCAATTGCATGTGGACAGTTAGAATCCTAAAAGGACCCAAGGCTGGGATGAAATTCGAACTACAAAATGGCGACAATCTTGTCGGGCGCGCCCCTCATTGCCAAATCTGCATCAACACTCCTGGGCTTTCCAAAGAACATGCTCTGATTTCGGTTAACGAGCACGGCGTATTCCTAACGGACCTCAACTCGACAAACGGAACATTTATTAACGGAATTAAAGTTCAAACTCAACAACTGCGCCTAACAGATAAAATTACACTCTTTGATACGATCCTTGGATTCGAAGATAACACCGCCCATGTGCCAGCAAATGTTTCTCAAGCTCCTTTTGCTGCGCCAATGGCCTATCAAGATTCTCAGGCTGCAGTTCAATTTGATCCCTCGTTTGCTCAGCCGCAAATGCATGGCGGAAACCCTTCGAAGGTTGACACCAAACCGACCTTTTTTACGGTAGCTAAAAACTATATCGATAATGTGCTTTTACCAGGAGTTTATAAGTTACCTGAAATCACAGACTTTAAATTGGTCGTGGGTGGGTTTATTTTAGCGTTTGCTCTGATTGTTACAGCTTTGTCTGTTATACCGATGGTAGAACTGACAAAATCTGGAATTGAGCGCGAAAGCCAAAGGCGAGCATTATCACTTGCTAAGAGTTTAGCTGATCGGTATCAGATCGCTCACAAAAACGGCGTCGAAAGCGCTTTTAATTCCGCTCCGATTGAAAGAGAACAGGGTGTAACGGCCGCTTATATTCTTTCAAGCTCTGATGGGACCGTAGTAGCTCCAGCAAAAAGAGTCGGACAAAGACCAAATGAACAATTTGTTCACTCTGCAAGAAGGTCTGATCAACAAGAAGTAAGCCAAATGAATAGCGCAACGGTGGGCGCGGCCATACCTATTAAAACTTTTGATTCCGAGACAGGGTCTTTCCGCGTGAGCTACCATGCCGTTGTGATTTATGACATGGGAAGTATGGCCATTGATACGGGTCGTATTATTGGGCTAGTTATTAGAGTTCTTGCCATCGCCATGGTTGTTGGCGCTCTGCTATTTTTCTTTTTATATAAACTTTTTGAATTCCCACTTGTACAGATCAATAAACAAGTCAACGAAGGCTTAAAAGACGGAAACACTTTAGCAAAAACAAATTACCGGTTTGAGATTTTACAAAGTCTTGTTTCAAATATAAATACCGCAATCGAAAGGGCGTCCCAAGCAAAGCCTGACTCTCGCCAAGTGGTTAGTGACCGTTCTCGTGAAGCAAGCCAGCTTGTTGAAAATTATCCAGGCGCTGCTATTGCGATTGATAAAAACCAGTCTGTGATATCCATGAATATCGCTTTTGAAGAATTAGTAGGTCTTCGTTTAAACGATGTTCAGGGCCAAAACTATGCTTCACTCAATGACCATGTCCTCACACTCAACTTAAAAGACCTTATTGAACAAACAGAAGCTAGTGGCTACAGCGTGGTTACGGGCCAGATTGATTTTAACGGACGGTCAACGACCATCGTTTTACAACCTATTCAAGAAGACCATGGAGTGAGTTACTACTTATTCTCGTTCCGAGTAAATGATCAGGGAGGGTTTTAATTGAGTTCAGCCCTTTCACAACTTTCAGCACAAAAATATCTCCTCGAGATTTTGGAAGGTCCCGATAAAGGGGCTCAATACCAAGTTGTATCTGGAGATATTAAGATCGGAAGAGGAGATCAAAATGATGTTATCCTTCATGATCCACGGTGCAGTCGTGAGCATGCTGTCTTAAAAATTACTCCTCAGGCTATATTTATTGAAGATCGCGGATCATCGACTGGCCTTTCTGTCGACGGTCAAAAAGGTTCCCGTGCATTTTTATCACATGGTTCAAAAATAAAAATTGGCTCAACTGTTTTTGTGTTTAAAAAAGTATCATCTGGCGAAAATAGTCCCGCGACACAACAGCCTTCAAATCTTTCAAATTACAACTTGCCACCAAAAGATAAAAAATCCGCCGACGGTCGACTTCGGTTTTATGTGATCGTGGGAGTTGTATTATTGGGAGTTGTGCTTCTTCTCAATTCAAATAGTCCTGAACCCATCGTTCCAGAGCGGATTTCTATTGATGAAGAAATTGAATCTTCCAAAAGAAGACAAGATCTTTTGATGAAAGAGCAGATGCGTGGCGGAAAGGCATCTAGACAGTATTTAGATGCACAAGCCTCTTACACAAAAGGTCTACGCGACTACCGAGAAGGCTTATACAAAAGTGCAGTTAGCGCATTTAGTGCAGCCGTTGCGATTTATCCCGAACACCCGACGGCACGGAGGTACTTAAGGCTAGCACAGTTGAAACTAGATGAACAAATTCAATTCCTTATGCAAGAGGGAACTCGTGCAATGGAAAAAAACCGTTATCAACAAGCCAAGTCCGCTTTCAAAAATGCAATGTTACTCATTAGTGACCCAGAAAATAAAGTTTATATTGAAGCTCGCGAGCGATATAATGAATGTGTGCTGTTACTGAGGGAGTCGTTTTAGTGGCAAAGCTTATTGTTTATAAAAATCAAAATGAGCTTTTGACTCTGGAGCTTGACCCCGCAAGAGAATACATCGCTGGCAGATCCGCTGACTGTGATATTGTTTTAGATGACGTTGTCTTTTCACGACAACACTTTAAGCTCTTCTGCAGTAATGGTGCATGGGCGGTACAAAGTATTTCAAAATATTCACAGCTTCAAATTAATCATAGAGAAGCAGATTACTTTACATTAAAGTCTGAAGATAAGTTTGGTACATTTTCTTATGAGTTTTTGTTTACCGAGGAGCCCATCATTACCCATCCAGTTGGTGATGAACAAATTGAAAAACTGAGTGACCCTGCCATTAGCGCTGATTCTAACCCAGAAGAATTTATTCCGCATGCAGGTTCTGACGATATTCAAGAAGACACACATGATCTTTCACAAGAAGAAAAAACTTTTGTTCCTGAAATGACATCAGAAGAATGGAGCATTGGGGTTCCATATCTTTTGCTGCGTAAAGAGGATGGCTCAACGCTTACAATGCGGCTTGAAGGTGATTACTGGATACTCGGCCGTGATGAAGATTGTGACATTTATATCGACGACCCTAAAGCAAGCAGAGAGCATTGTGAAATCCTTTATAAACAACATCAGTATTATATAACTGATAAAAACAGCTCCAACGGCACTCTTGTAAATTATAAACAAATTGAGCCAGACACAAATATTCAAATTAAATCTGGGGATCAGATTCAAATTGGAAAGCACTTATTTACATTTGAAATCAGAGATCCATTGTTTAACGAAAAAATTGTTAGCTTACCTGTAGAGACTTCAGCTCATGCAATGCCAGCTGAGGCCACGGCCAATTTTCCTTCTGCTCAGAGAGTAATTAAATTATCAAAAGCACAAGATAAAAAGAAAATTGCTATGATTGGTGGCACTGTCGTCTTTTTACTTATTGTGTACTTGTTTTCTGGAAGTAGCAGTGAGCAAAACCAAGAGCTATCTTCATCTCAGCAAGGACCAGCTAATCCCGTTGCCACCCTCACACCAGAGCAAGTGGATTTAGTTGAAAAAAGCTATCATCTTGCGAAGACGCTTTATACCCAAGGAAAGTATGGGCTGGTCTTAACTGAACTTGAAAAAATTAAAGCTTTAGCGCCCGATTATAAAGATTCAAGAGAACTTGAACAGTATTCAAAAAATGCTCTTGATACACTGATGGCACGAAAAGAAATTGAACGAAGCGAACAAAAAGAAAGACAAATGTTCGCTCAAGTGGCAGCAGTTGTAGATCAGTGTGAAAAGTCGTATAACGGCAATCAAAACAGCATGGCCCTTCAAGATTGTCTCGCGCCTGCTCTTGAGCTTGACCCTGAAAACATTAAAGCGGCCCAACTCCTAGAACATGCGGCGCAAGTTGATTTAAGAAAAGATCAGATTGCAGAACAACAAGCACGTCACCGAAGCCTCGTTGCACAAAGAAAACAAATATTTCTTAGTGCGGAAAGGTTGAAAAGACAGGGGCGAGCCCTTGACGCTATTAGTGCCTACTCAAGGCATATTGCATCGACGCTTCCTGACCCTGAAAACCTCGAGAGAAGATCAAGACGTGAAATGCATGAACTGCAACGAAGAGTAAATACTGAAATCAACAGCCTCAAAAAGTCTGCTGAAAGTCTTTACTCTGAAAAAAATTACCGCGACGCTATTGCAAAGCTTGAGGATGCCATGAAGCTAAATCCGTCAGACGGTGATGTTAAAGAAACTCATAAACAGTACTCAAGAGAGCTCCAAGGCATTGTTAAAAACCTTTATAGCGATAGTGTCTTAGAAGAAAACCTAGGTGACATTGAATCTGCAAAATCTAAATGGAAGAAAATTCAAGATCTTGATGTTCCTCACGGGGAATATCATAGAAAATCAAAAGTTAAATTAAAAAAGTACGGCCTATGATATTCCAAGAAAGATCATTTGTCCAAAATAAGAGCTATAGACCCCGCCCCACCATCCATTGGAATGAGAGCGAAGGCATATTAATTGTGATAACCCCATGGGGACAGACAAAAGCTAAAGATTCCGTTGTAAAGCAAATAGAAGACTTTATTGTTTCATCAAAACTTGATCAAGAAATGACATCGCCGTTTAAATCTATTCAGCATTACGATAAAACTGCTAACTCTATACGAACAGCCATCCTCGTGGCCAACGACCATATTTATAAGACAAAAAACAAAACTGAGTTTGTTACGGGATATGAAATTTTAGTTGGAGTTATTAAGAACTCACATATGTATTTTGCAACTGTGGGACATCCCCATATTCTTTTAAATCGACCGGGGAAAAACATTTTACCGCTTTTTGTAAACCTTGATCACTCCCTGAACTTAAGTTCTGACCAACTTCTTCCCGCTCTTCCTGATAAACTCCTTGGAGTCAGCTCACCGCTTGATATTCAAGTGCATAACTTCAAATTCAAGCCTGGAGACCACTTAATTCTTCTCAGTAAATCTTGGATTCCTGAAGGGTTTCTTACGCTGAAAGATAAAGAGTTTGAGTCCTATACAAAAGAGCTAGCCCAAGATAAGCAGCAACCATTTTGGCTCGGGGTTGTTGAGTTTTAATCAAACTCACGAAATTCACGCGCATCTACATCGTCTAATGGATCTTTTTTCACTGGCTTTACAGAACGGATTTTACTTCTTACGACTCTTTGTTTGATGCCGCCGATATAATAAGTGACCCCTAACATTCCTTGGAAACCAACAAAATCATCCCCTTCAATAAAAAAGGCTGGGCCGATTTCTGCTGTAAATGATAATGGTGAATTTCTAAAGATATACTCGACTCCGCCAAACGCGCGGATTCCCATTTTTATTTTTTCGTCGGATTTTTCTTCGCCGAAGTCTGGGCCAATAAAAACCCCAGGTCCGATATAGAATAGTAAAGAGTTGAAAAACGATCTTTTTTGACGGAGATGATCTTTAACGTTATAAAAATAGCTTGCGTAATTTAAAGCAAAGTATGGATAGCTATCAAAGTGGTAACCCGCATCAACACTCCAAGCTTTTTTCCAGTCTATGAAATTTGAATAGCGGACAAAGAGCGGTTGCCCTGCAAAAAATGACGTCGCTGTTTGACCCTTAGTAAAACCCGCAAACCCTTCAGACCTTGCAAATACTGAAGACGAGACGAATAAACATGCCGCAATTACAAATAAGCTGTAAATCAATTTCATTTCAAAATTATAACTGCCATTAAAAGCGTTTGTCTATGAGGACTTTGTAACGGGACATTCTATTTAAGCCTAAGAGCAGTTCAATATCGTGGGGCTTTGCAGCCTTATCCTTGCCCGTATCCCAGATATATCCATTTTGCATATTGAGTTTTTGGATATCTAAATCCATTTTGAAAAACCGATAGAGCTTAAAGAAGCTTTCTCTGTAGGATGCAGCCTCAGCAGAATTTCTGTTTTTAACCCAACCCAAAAATTGAATTACCATGCTGTCGTTACAGACACTGTAGTAATTAGAAATATCTGGTGGGCCGTCTGTTAAAAGCCTTAAGCAGCTTGAAGGTTCAGGAGAAACAAGGTCTAAATTTTGTGAAGCGACCCAAACCCAATCCATCTGGTGAGCATTTGTTCCAAGCTTTAGGAGCGATTGCCAATTTTTATTTTCAAGATAAAATCGAGCGAGCCACCCTGCAACTTCAATGTCTTTTGTTTTCGCATACAGGCGCTCAAGGCTGGTTACGGGATCTTCACGAAGTCTTGTTTTCCCAAAAAAAGATTTTGCAAAAATGTACTTATCAGAAATATCTTTTGAAATCTTTTGTCCCTCTTCGAAATTGAGCAAACTAATAAGCTGACTTGCCGTGCGAGTCAGAATCTGCATGGACGCTTGTTGTATATCGATTGGATAAATTTGGTTCCGGTCAATGAAGGTATTAAAAAGTCTTGGAGGTTTTTCATAGAGCATAAAGTAGTTGTCTTTTTGAAGAGCAAACAATGTTCTTCCGTAGCGTCTCCACTGCGGCCATCCGCTTTCAAAAAGCAATACGCGATCAATATCAATATCTTCTGAACTTAAAAGCGAGGGTTTAAGACTCACGGTTTGGAAGAGTGTCATAGTGGTATCGTAAAACTTCGCGTCCAATAGGTCGTAAAGAGTGCGACCTATATCCACCAAGTTCATATTAAAATCAATTGTCCAATTAAAAACTTGATGTTCTTTTTGCGGAGGCTTAATGAATAAGGCAACGTTTGTGTTCTCATGATAGAGGTTCGTTCCCTGAAAGTCATCAAGCCGGCTTTCACGAGAAATTCCGTTTAAACCTGTAACAATAATCCACGTATTATTCCACTTACCGTTCTTTTTTAAATATTCAAAAAAACTTTCAAGGGATTCATCAATTTCTTGAAGCTGCCCTGTATAAGTTGCCTCTCTGGGATAGCCATCGTTATCGACTGTGGGAACTTCTGGAAATTGCAGGTCTGGAAGATAGATGAAGCTAAAAAAATTATCTCTTCCAATTCCAGATAACCAATTCTGCAATACTCTTAAGTTTTCAAAGACGGGACGATAATACTTACCAACGTCGACAAAGATATTGTCGTCAAAGAATTCAAAGCCTTGCTCAAAGCCTGACTTACGCCAGATTGGCGGCCCCCCTGAGATGAATGCCGTTCGGTAGTCTTGCTCGTACGCTACCTCAGCTGAGGTTTTAAATTTTGCACTTAAAAAAGAAGAGCCATTATTCCACACCCCATGTTCAAAGGGATACTTACCTGTGAGAAGAGATGCCACAGCGGACTGGGACATAATTGATGGTGTATAAGCGTGGGTAAAACGAATCATCCCTTCGCAGACGTCTTTGAACCCACGCAATTTTTCGATCTCGTTACATTGAATGGTATCAAACGGAAGGGAGTCTATGGCGATGATAAGAAAAGACGGACGCTTATTGTCCCATTGACAAGCTGTCACGGAACCCACGATCAGTAACGCCACCAGTATTAAAAACCTCATAGCAAAAAAAGTAGCAAAATATTATGACAGTGTCAGCCTAAGACTTGCCATATCAGGCTCATAAGTTGATACTTAACCACTAGAATCATTCCTTTTGGAGGGAAAATGCTAACGGAAAAGATATTTACAGTGGCTCAAAACGGAGCTGAAGCCATCCTATGGCTACTGCTTGTACTCAGCATTCTTAGCGTCGCGATCATCATAGAACGGTACTGGACTCTTAAGAGTTACAAGGCCCAAAGTGATAAGGTTAAAAACCAACTCCTAGAGGCACTTCGATCAAACAACCTTGAAGAGCTTGAAGATTTAAGCAAAGACAAACAAACTCTTGAAGGACGTGTCTTGTCCCATGCGTTTAGACATCTTAAAGAGAATGGACCAGAAGGGCTTGAAGAAATTATTAATAGTCATATTATTTTTGAGCGCCAAAAGATGGAACGCTCGTTAAATTTTTTAGCAACTCTTGGATCAAACGCTCCGTTTATTGGTCTTCTTGGAACTGTTCTAGGGATTATGAAAGCCTTCAACGACTTGGGTGTAAGCCAAGGTGTTTCACAGTCTTCAGGCTCAGCGATTATGACAGGTATTGCCGAGGCTCTTGTGGCGACAGCAGTGGGATTGTTTGTGGCAATTCCTGCGGTCGTTGCATTTAACTATTTTCAAAAGCAAGTCCGCTACGTGATACAGAGCATGGAAGGATTAAAGGAACTTTGCCTAGCTTATTCGAAGAAAAAATAATTCATTAACGAGTTTGCGCCTGCATTCTGGTTCAAATCACGGCGCAAGAATTTTATAGAGTAATAAAGATCTGAACCAAAAGGACAAGCACGATGGCTTCTAAAATGGCTTCAAGTGATGATGATCAGCCAATATCTGAGATTAACGTCACTCCGTTTGTTGATATTATTTTGGTTGTACTCATAATTTTTATGGTCACTACACCTATTATTATGAATCCGAGTGTTCAAATTAATCTGCCAAAGGCTGCAAGCGGTGATGAGACTGTTCCGTCACACCTTAATATTTCCATTGATAAATCAGGATCTATTTTCCTCAACGGCAAACCATCGACAATAGAAGATCTTGGTAATGAAACGAAGTCACAAGTGGGTCAAAACCCAGAGATACAAGCGATCGTGTCCGCGGACAGCGATGTCTCTCACGGACGTGTCATTGAAGTGATCGACTCTGTGAAATCCTCTGGGGTTACCAAATTCGCAATCAGTATTTCAAAAAAATAATCTAAGCCTGAGCGCTTGGTCGTTTTTCTTTTAATGGTCTTTGAATGATGTGAATCGCGTGACCAAGAGTGGCCTCTGCAGCTTCCATCATTGTCTCACCGAGTGTTGGATGCGGATGGATGGTCAACGCAATGTCTTCAAGTGTTGCGCCCATCTCGATGGCTAAAGCCGCCTCAGAAATAAGGTTGCTCGCCTCTGGTCCGACAATATGCACCCCAAGAACAAGGTTGTTTTTTGCGTTTGCAACGATCTTAATAAAACCATCGGTATCCATCATAGAAACGGCTCTGCCGTTTGCGGCGAAAGGAAACTTTGCCACCTTAAGATCTGCAAACCCTTTTTCTTTGGCTTCGTCTTCTGTCATTCCCGCAGCAGCAATTTCTGGATCCGTAAAGATCACGGCAGGTACTGTCTTTACATCGAATGCTCTATTCTTACCTGCAATAACTTCTGCAACTAGAACTCCCTCATGGGAAGCCTTGTGCGCAAGCATTGGCTGGCAAGCGATATCACCAATAGCATAAATGTTTGCAATACTGGTTTGTCGCTTTGAATTGACCTTTAAGAAACCACGCTCATCAATTTGAATGCCGATGCCTTTTAAGTTCATTTGATCAGAGTTGGGTTTACGTCCTACAGTAACTAAAATTTTATCAGCTCCAATTTTTTCTTCTTTACCTTTGATGTCTGCAACGACTTCAACGCCGTTTCCTTTTTTTGCAAAGGATTTTGCTTTTGCTTCAGTTAAAATTGTAACGCCTTGTTTTTTTATTTTTCGCACAACAACTTGTACGCATTCTTTGTCGGCGGCACCAAATAAAACATCTTTATTTGCTTCAAGAACAGTGATTTCAGTTCCTAGCTTGGATAAGTAGCCTGCGATTTCAAGCCCGATATAACCGCCGCCGATAACAACAAGCTTTTTAGGAAGCTCTTGAAGATCAAGCGCGCCAGTGGAAGACATCACGGTCTTTTCATCAAATTTAAATCCTGGGATTTCAATAGGTCTAGAACCCGTTGCAACAATAAAGTTTTTTGCTTTGATTTTCTCAGTCTTATCTTTTGATTTAACGACAAGCACGTCCTTTGACTCAAAAGATGCCTCACCCATTATGACTTCTGCTTTATTGCCTTTTAATAATTGGTTTACACCCATGGACATTCTGTCACAGACACTTTGTTTCCAGTCAGCCAGAGTTGGCATATCGACAGAAACCTTTCCGCCGATCTTGATTCCCATTGTTGCAGCGTCGTTATGAACTTTATGATAGAAATGAGAGGCCGTGATCATTGCCTTGGACGGAATACAACCGACATTAAGACAAACACCGCCAAGCTTTTCTCGTTCAACGATACAAGTTTTTAAACCCAACTGTGATGCACGAATTGCTGCTACATATCCGCCAGGTCCTGATCCGATCACGCAAACATCAAAATTTAACATAGTTTTCTCCGAAATCTGTTTATACCAAATCCAACATTAGAACGCCTGGGTTCTCTAAGCGCTCAATGAACGCCTGAAGGAATCTTGCAGCCTCCGCACCATCAATTAATCTATGGTCTGCGGTGATAGATAGGTTCATGACTTTAATTGCAGCAAGCTGTCCGTCTTTGATAATTGGTTTTTCAGTAATTTTATACATTCCTAAAATTGCAACTTCTGGATGATTAATAATCGGAGTTGCATAAGCGCCACCAATACTACCAATGTTTGTAATACTGATTGTTCCGCCCTTCATATCATCTGGTGCTAGTTTTCCTGCGCGTGCCTTAGATGAAAGCTCAACGATTTCACGAGAGATTTCTAGAATCGTTTTTTGGTCTGCGTTCTTTACTACAGGAACAACTAAGCCGTTATCTGTGTCTGCTGCAAAACCAATATTGAAATATTTCTTGTAAACAATTTCTTGGGCTTCATCATCAATGCTTGCACTAAATTTCGGAAACTCTCTCATTGTCGCAATAAGAGCCTTCATGAGAAACGGAAGGTAAGTGACCTTAACGCCATATTTTTCAGCTTTCTTTTTAAGACCTTCTCTCATCTCAACAAGCGCTGTAACGTTTGCTTCATCCATTAAAGAAAAGTGTGGAACGATATGTTTTGCAAGCTGCATTCTCTCGGCGATCAATCTTCTTACACCGCGAAGTGGAACTCTTTCTTCAACTGCACCCACGGGGCCTTGATATCCTGCTCTTGGAATAGAAGGCGTTGATTTTGCGTAGGTCTCAAGGCCACCACCCGAGCTTGCCCCAGAAACATCATCACGAGTGACTCTTCCGATAGGCCCAGTTCCTTTTAGGCTATTAATATCAACACCCATTTCTCTTGCAAGTCGTCTTGTACTTGGGGACGCAAGAACATGGCTTTGTGCCACTGGAGGTTGTACATCAGCAAAGTGGCCAGAACCGTTATTGCTTTTTGCAGCAGCTGCTTGAGGTTTAGACGATGGTGATGCTTGCGTCTTTGGAGCCTCTGGAGTTGCAGGTGGTTCTGCTTGCTTTGGCGCGCTCGCTCCACCAGTTTCCATCACAAGCATAACCGTGCCGACTTTAATAATATCGCCAGCATTGTGTTTGGTCTCTTTCACTGTACCTTTTTGAGGACTTGGGATTTCAACAGTCGCTTTATCTGTCATGATTTCAGCAAGAGGTTGATCTTGGTTCACAGAATCTCCAGCTTTTACAAGCCACTGAATCAATTCACCTTCGGTTACACCCTCACCAATATCTGGTAGCTTAAACTCTAATGTTGCCATCATGTCCTCCTGGCACTGATTTTTGAAATGTCTTAGTCAGTCAGTTCTAGACTTTCTTAGCTAAGTTGGCAACTTGCGGGATTCAAACTGCGGCATTGCGCGGGACGTTATTGTCGACTTTTTATAAGAAATAGACAATAACGGGTTTATGAAATTCACAAAACCGATTCATGAAGGAATTTTTCTTAAGCGATATAAGAGATTTTTTGCAGATGTTGTCATCGACGGAAAAACTGTCATCGCCCACGTGCCTAATTCTGGAAGCATGAAGGGATGCAGTCTTCCCGACATGCCATGTCTTGTTAGCTTTGATGATAATCCCAAAAGAAAACTTCAATACACTCTTGAGATGGTAAGGACGCCAACATCATGGGTTGGAGTCAACACGCAAGTCCCGAATAAAATTGTAAAACTCAGTTTAGAGCGTGGGCTCTTTAAAGATTTAAGCGACTACAAAAATATAATTTGCGAAGCAAAGATTAACGATAAGTCACGACTTGATTTTGCTTTAAGTAAAAATGCAGATGTCGACTTTAAAAAAACGGACTTGAAAAACGGCAAAGAGAAGTTTCACTTTATAGAAGTTAAAAACGTCTCTCTTGTTGAAGACGGAATAGCAAAATTTCCTGATGCTGTCACCGCAAGGGGGCAGAAACATTTACTGGATTTAATGCAACTTATGGATTGGGGTCACACTTGTGAAATCCTCTACACCATTCAAAGAACAGACGGTAAAACATTCGCACCAGCAATTGATATTGATCCAAAGTACGCCGACCTCTTGAAAAAAGCTCACGAGCGCGGAGTGATTATATCACCCTATCTTTGCACGCTTTCACATCAGGGGGTTTCTATGACTTCCACTAAACTTGAACTGCAACTCTAAGTTTAGAAACAAAAAGGGCAAGTTGTTAACTTGCCCTTTGTTAATTCAATGAACGTCGGTTTCTAGTTATTTTTGAAGGTGACGATCAATGATTTTTGTAAACTCTTCTGCAGGGTATGCGCCACGGATTGAAACACCGTTGACTAAATATCCTGGAGTTCCGTTAAAGCCAAACTTTCTAGCCTCTTCCATGTGAGCTTCGATTATCTTTTTCACTTTGTCAGAACCAATGTCTTTTTTAAGTTGAGCCATGTCCGCTCCAGCTTTTTTAGCTGAGGCTTCTAAGAACTTCTCTTTTTCTGATCCCAACTTCTCTTGGCTTTCAAAAATCAAGTCGTGGAATTTTTTTGCTTTCTCAGGGCTCTGAAGCATGATTGCTTCAAAGTATTGGGCAGCTGGCATTGCCATCGGGTGGAAATCAAGAGGAAGGTTTTTGAAAATAACGCGAACTTGATCGCCGTATTTTTTCATAACTTCTTCAAGAGTTGCATAACCACGTTTACAGAACGGGCACTCAAAATCTGAGTACTCAACGATAGTGATTGCTGCATCTTTATTACCCCACGCGCGAGAAGCATCGATTTCAGGTTTCTTTGGATTTTTAAACTCGTCTTCTCTTTCTTGGTTTAATCCCTTTTCGCGATCTTCAAGTTGCTGTTGTTGCGCTTTACGAACGGCGTTGTTTAACGCTTCCATAATTTGCGCAGGATTTTCTTCAATTGCTTCAGCAAGAATGTCTGGGTTTTCTTTTAATGTTTTCTTTAAAGAATCTTTACCGACACATCCGGTGAGTCCTGCGGCGATAGCGAGAACTAAAAAATATTTAAATGCTTTCAAGGGCTGTCTCCTATTTTTAGGTTTTTGGATTTTTGTTACATCAATGATTTTTAAGAAATCCTGTAAAATTATCAAGTCTTTGCGCTATTAATGCGACACGCAATCCCCTCTTATTTTCTGCCCCTTAAACTCGATCTCAAAAGAATCGTTCTTCTCATAAAAGAGCCGCTTCAATGTCGCAAGACCAAAGGGTTGCTCCTCAGCATATAAAGAGGTCAAAGTGCCTACGTTATTATCATTAACCACTAAATCAAAAGGTAATTCCTCTGCAAGTTGCTTTAAAATTCCACGGGCCTCTGGATGAAATGAAATTTTCTTTATCTTTCTAGCTACGCGTCCATAGGTATAAATTCGCTCAATGACCTCTTGGCCAGGATAACAGCCCTTGTCTCGATCAACCAATGCCTCAAGAGGTGCTTCGATAAGGATATGGTTTTGCGAAATATCTTGGTGAGGCTTGGGCATTCCGTAATAGGCCCTCACCGCATCAAATTCATATTCACTAATTGAGAGGCACTGAACTTTTTCTTCATAGAAAAAATAGCTCCCTGGTAAGCCCCAGTTGAAGGCACGGACCTTGATTGGGCCCTCGAGATTTTGCTCTCCCCGAGTCTCAACGCAATAAAAGTCTCTTTGAGAAAAACTAAGATCTTCTGCAAAGTGCATTTTTTCTAAATAAGCAGCGGTTTCACTGAGCATAGACTTTTCAATAAAAAACACGATTCCATCACCTTCAAACCATGCGGTGAAAAGCGAAATCAGTTTTCCTTGGCCGTTTAAGAATGCACCATGAATAGATTCCTCCGTCTTATCAAACTTTACGGTGGATAGACGGTTTAAAAAATCTGGCGCATCTGGACCTTTAATCACCAGAAGTGAAACCTTCCCGTGATCATAAGTAAATCCGTTTTTATAAATCCCTTGAGGCTCAAAAGTCATGGACGTATTATGTAAGTTCAAAGAGGAAAAATCCAATGAAAGTTCGCAGTGTTATAGTAGATTCATTAAATCTCAGCCTTCTTGACACTGAAGTGAATGAGTTAACAGCGCTAATATCAAAAATAAAGGAGCATAAACGCAATCCTATAGTGTTGTTAAATGAACATGGTGATGAACTTTTAAGAAAAATCCCAGATCTTTTAGATAGCGATTTAATTTTTTCAGAAAAAAGTTTAAGAAAAAACGAAGGCCTTTTCGTAGGCATTCACGGAGCAGGTACCTGTGCTTTTTATATTCCAATGGGTGCACCCTATTGTGAAGAATCCACGTGGTCGGCCTTAGAAAAAAACTTGGCACAACTGCCCTACATGAACAATACCCACATGATTATCCCCAATGAAGGTTATCCATGGCTCATCACTCCTACTGGGACGCTTTATCTCAAAAGCAAAAATTCAACTTACGAGCTAGAGAGCGACGAGGCTCTGAATAAAATTATTCTCGATGCTTGAAATAGCTCTTCTGCATGGCATTATTTACACCGAATTCGTGTAAAGAAAATCTTATGGCGGGCAAGCTTGACTTGAATGGCAAGGCGACAGATAAGCTATTGGATTCAGATTCAATTTAAAGAAAATGCGAGGTTAGTTTTGAAAAGCTCGGCTCAAAAAACGTATGATGTAAATGTCTTAAACTCGATTGCCAAACGCGCACTTTATTACGCTGTCCAAATGGTGAATCTTGCCAACACACGAAAAGATAAAGAAAAAGGTGACCCAAAGGTCGGCGGACACCAATCGGCCAGCACAAGCTCCCTTCACCTGTTAGGTGCAATCCATATGGTTTTAAAAAGCGGCTATGACCATATGGCAATTAAGCCCCACGCTTCTCCCTGTGATCACTCCTACAATTATTTATTAGATCTTTTACTCGACGAGAATAACGCAAGACTTTCTCCAGAACTCCAAGAAAAGGCAATGCACGGTCTAAGAGCATTTTCACAAGAGGGTGAACCTGTATTCCAATCTTATCACTCAAAGTATGACCCTGACAGACATAACTTTTTACCATCTGGGACAGTTGGTATTCCGCCAGTGAATCTTGGATACTTGGCGCTTGCATACCGTTATGCCAAAGATCATGGCTATAACGTTCCTGAGGGTGCACACTTCTGGGCCCTTCTCGGAGACTCTGAATTTCGAGAAGGATCATTGTATGAGGCAATGCCTGACTTTGCTGAAAGAGAAATTGGAAACGTCACTTGGATTGTCGATTACAACCGACAAAGCCTTGATGGTCATCGCATCACCAATAGAAATGTTGTAGGGAGCACAGATGATATTCGTTTAGCAAAAACTGGTGAGGCCAATGGCTGGGAAGTTATAATGCTAAAACACGGACCGCTAAGACAAAAGCTTTTCCAAAAAGCTGGCGGCGATGCTTATCAAAAGTTTTTAGATGAAGACCTTCAAGACTACGAGTTTCAAGCGTTACTGCTTATCAAAGACAAAGCTGAGCTCAAAAAAACAATCGCTGAAAAACATCCTCAACTGAAAAAGTTTATTGGCGGAGTGGATGAAGCTGAGCTTTATGATTCCTTACGAGATCTTGCAGGTCATAACTTTGAAATGATCATTGAGGCCCTTGAAAAAAGTAAGAGAAGCAAAAATCAACCGACTCTCATTATCGCGCACACCGTGAAGGGTTGGGGTTTATCTGAGGCAGCACAGCCAGGAAACCACTCAAGCCTCATTGATCAAGAAGAAATTGATAAAATACGAGATGCAGAAGGTTTAAGTGCTGATAGTCTTTTTGGGAAGTTTGATGAAAACTCTAAAGAAGCAAAATACTTAAAAACTCGTGGCGACGAGCTTTATAAAGAAATCTTAGCGCAACACGAACTGAAAGAAAAAAATAAGGCGTACTTCCTAGATCAACTCGAGCAATACGGAGAAATCCCAGAGTCTTTAGGAATCAACCTTAAAATGGTGAACTATCCACACACCCAGTGGATGTTAGGACAGCTCACCGCGAAGTTAACCCGTATTTCCAATACGAATGAAAGTGAAACTGCATTAAACGATCTTGAGAAACTATTTAAAATTCCATCTGAACTTTTTGTTTCTATGGCTCCAGACGTTGGTACTTCTACAAACCTAAACCCTGCGATGGATGGAAAAGTCTTCGGCGCAATGGAAATTGAAGACTACGAAAAGGAATACGACGTAAAAAACACAAAGCTTCCTGATCTTGTTCCTGGAAGTGAGAAGTCTGACAGATTTATCCGATTTGAAATTGCTGAGTGTAACGTGATGTCTTGTGTAGGGTCCTTCGGACAAATGCGAGATTTGCTTGGAATTCCATTAATGCCACTCATGACAGTCTATGACTTCTTTGTAAAACGGGCGCTGGATCAGTACTTCTATAACCTTTACTGGAGATCAAACTTCATTTTAGTTGGAACACCATCTGGTGTGACGCTTTCTCCAGAAGGAGCACAGCATGGATGGAAGAGTGACTTCCAAATTCCAAACCAAATTGTTTGGGAACCATTCTTTTGCCAAGAGCTCGACTGGATCTTCTGTGATGCTTTAAGAAGACATTTTTATTTTGATAATGATGAGCGAAGCGGCCTTCATATCAGAGGCGTAACTCGCGGAGCAGATCAAAAGGAATTTTTAAAGCGATTGAAAGCTCAAAGAGTATTTAAGGTTGATCAGTCGCAAACTCTTATTCCAAACGGTATGAACTATGACGGTGCAGTTGATGAATCCTCTATAGAAGCTATAAGTGATGAAGAAATCTTAAGCGCTGTAAGAAAAGATGTACTCAATGGCGGCTATTACCTGATCAATTACGAGGGTTATGCAGGCTATGAACCTGGTGATAATGTTGTAAATATTTTCTCGATGGGCTCGCCGACCACAGAAGCCATTAAAGCTTCTGATGAGCTTTTGGAAAAGGGTATTTATGCCAACGTGATTGTTGTAACTTCAAATGATTTACTCATCGGAACATTCGCTGAAAATTCTGGGTACCATCAGCTTCGAGAAAGACTGGGTGTAAACTCAAAGCTTCATTTGAATTCTTCTGAAGTTGAAACTCAAGGTGATCTTGTGACGTTATCTGGGCGCAGAGTTCCTATTGTTAGCGTTCATGACGGAGAGCCTGGATTACTAGATAACATTGGATCAATTATCGGCGTTCGACATGAAGTTCTTGCGGTGAAAAAACACTCCAAATGCGGAAGACCATCTGATGTTTACAAGTATCACCACATTGATAGTGACTCAATTGTTGAAGCTTGCGGAAAAGTTTTGTCTGAAACAGCACTTGAAGAAATTCAAGTTTCTAAGTCATTGTTAGAGTCACTTGGAAACCATTCTTCTCAAACCAACAACTGGAAAGAGCTGTGGCCACAAAACGTTTCCAACACAACGAAACATTAAAAATCGACGTACGAGTGAGAAAAATAAAATTTCTTAAAGCCTCAGACAGTCCTCCCAACAAAACTTACGCCAGCGGAGCTGGCATAAGTTATTGCAAAGCTGCGGAACTCGTTTTAAGAAATTTTATTTTTCTCACTCTCTCGTTAAATTAAGCTCGTTCTTTGGGAAACGTTTTATGGCGCACTTGAAACTAATTAATAATGGGGAGCTTGTTAAGGCTTCTGTTAAAAAGTATGCTGAGACTGTTGTGTTTGTGCCCTTCTTTTTTGGTAAGAAGCAGAATATGAAACGTCATGCGGAGTTTTTGGCGGAGATTGGGTTTGATTCTGTTATTTTTAATCTGTCCTATAAGCTTAAAAAAATTTACAAACAATTGCCCGAAGCTCTTCCTAATGGTTGGGGGCTTAAGCATATTTGGTCTAAAGAAATCACTGATGTTTTGGACGCTATCCCAGGAAATAAAATACTCTACGGGTTTTCAAATCCATCCTCTGCAGCACTTGAGGCCATACGATTAAGAGGTACGAAGGATATCACTGGTTTTATTTGTGATGGCGGGCCGTTTTTTGAGTTACTAAGATGTAACTGGAACTTTTATACTCACTACTATCCTCTAAAAAATCCGATTAAAAAAATCGGCTTTAATGCTTTTGCGCGCGGTATTTGGACTATCAGTCACGAAAAACAAATCAAACGCGATCTTGCCTCTCTTCCAAAAGGATTTCCGATCTTATCTATTAGAGGGTGGCAAGATCCCTTAGTTCCAGCAAGTTGTATCGAGAAGGCCTTTCATGGGCATTCACACATTGATCTTGAAGTTCTTAATCTACCTGAAGGCAAACATCTAGATGGTCTTAAAAGCTTTCCTGAAACGTATAAAGCCAGGGTCACCGAGTTCTTAAAGAGTATTGCTAATAGGACTTCATAGCCCCAAAAAAATTGCGGTCCTGGTGGGGGAACCAAGACCGCTTAGGGGAGGGGGATGAATGAGTTACTTATATATAGAGCAAGCCTGATGCCAGCGCTGGCCAAACTCTAAAGCAATTTATTGATTCTAATAGCCTCTCATACCACCCGCATTTTCCAGAATTCAGACACTCAGAGCCTCATCTCTAGAGCAAGTTATTAATTTTACTAATAATTATCCCTCGTGATTAGGGTTTTAGCACAGAGACGTTTTTCGCTCATACGATGGGGTCCGTCCCCATTTTTATGAGTTGGGGGCAACAATTTAACAACTATTTTAGGCTGGACTAGGGGTTGCATTAGTTACGGGCATGAAACCCATCCGCGGACTAACAAGAAGTACAATGGTTAAGGTCTTAACAATAGGCTGCCTATTTTTGTTGGCGTTAACTACTACCCGCCTCAATGCCTCAACCATAGTCTCTGATCCAGATAGTAGTGAACTTCATAAAATAAGAGCTTCCACTCAAAAAATTTTTAAGACCACTTGCTCCGCTGCCATTGTAAAAACTGGCTTTGGTTATTCAATCGACCTTAAAAGTTGCCTGCCCGCTGCGATTGCTGATCAACTCCTGGCTGAACGGTCTTCCTTAGGTGGACCCAACTGCCATAATTTTTCGTTAAATATCCTTGGTTTTAATCAGTTTCTTTACATGACGATGGGCAAAGAGCTTACTGACTTATATCTTTCGTCTGAGAGTTCATTTTGCCGCAATATTAATAAAGAAGACGGCATCCAAGCTGGAGACTGGATAACAATCGGAGGGCCAGAGCCAGGGCACTCATTTATTTACCTCACTGAAAAGTATGCTTTCAATAAACACGGTCCAAGCCTTGCCAACAAATGGGAAATCACAACAAATGAAGACATCTTAACGGCATGGACCGCAAGCTCCAGCTGGGATAACGACCTCATTTCAGTTTATCGATGTGATCCAAAAAAAGTTGTAACGCCATCAAATTCACTTTCTACCATTGCGCACATTCAAAGGTTTAATAGAGCGCTTAGAGAATTCCAATTGCACCAAGATTATGACAAAAACAGTATCGAAAAACTCAAACAATCTGTTTTCAATTTGAGCCATAACCTTACTGACGATCGCTTATTCGTATTGAGTCAAAATCTCGATAACCCAAATGTTCGCATGCATGTTCACGGACTAGTTGGATTATTTTACCCGATACAAAAACTTCATAATTATTTAGATTTTTACCAAGACTACGCAAATCCCGAATTAGCGAAACTTTTTGAACCAGCTGTTACAGTATATTTAGAAACTCTCGAGCGCCTGCTTGAAATCATTCCCCCAGAGAATTTGGACTTCGCCGATATCGTTGCAGGGTTTGAATCTGCGCGCGATCACTGTGCAAGATCTTCTGCGATTTCAAATATGTGTAGAGTCGTTAAGCAGAAATGGCACAGATATTAAACTTTAATGCCGACCGCGATTCCGTCAAAGCTTGGGTAGATCGTAGATTTAAAGCGAGTTTGATCTGAAAAGATTTGATGAAACTCTAGCATCTTGGTGGACTGCTTTTCAGAGTAGCCTTTAACTTCTGCTCCCCACACCGAACCTCTTAAAAATGTATTATCCGCAATGACAAGACCGCCTGATTTCAGATTTTTTTCTGCCCATAATAGGTAATCGACGTATCCACTTTTATCTGCATCAATAAATACACAGTCAAACGGACCCTCTGATGAAAGCGAACTTAAGTTTTCATGGGCGTCGCCTACAACAACTTCGATTCGATTTTTGTATGGCGTTTGATTAATAAAACCTTTAGCAATTTCAGCATTTTCAGGACTCTTTTCTAACGTCCAAACTTTTCCGCCCTCACCGATTCCCTTAGCAAAAGAAATTGCGGTATACCCAAATAAAGTTCCAATCTCGACAAGGTTTTTTGTGCCGTGGACTTCAACTAAGGATTGCAAAAGTCTTGTCTCACTGGGTGCAACCATCATGTGCTCGCACTTTTTTTCTCGGGCCTTACTTCTCATCTCAAGAAAGAGATCCTCATCTTGTGCGTAAAATTTTTGAATAAAACTTTCTGAATCGGTTTTTGCTCTTAATGTCATTTCTAAAAAATAGCATATTGGCGCTACCTTTGCATCAGTAACTCTTTCAGCGCAGAGTAGAGCTGTTTTGCACCATTCGTCGATAACGCGGAAAGGCGAGTGCGGAGGGGAAAATTAGAGTTATGCTCTGGATTTGATTTGAGTTTTTGCCATTTCGTAGGACAATGGCTATTAATCAAATTCAACCATGTTCAAAAAGTTTTGGGGGAAATGGTGTCGGATAATCTCGTAGAAATAAAAAACCTTTCAATCGACTTTAAAACTGATGACGGCATAGTAAAGGCCGTTAAAAATATCTCGTTTAACATTCCACGCGGGAAGACCGTGGGGCTTGTGGGAGAATCTGGTTCAGGAAAGAGTGTGACCTCTTTATCGATTATGCGTTTGATTCCAAATCCACCTGGCGACATCTCCAGTGGATCCATCACGTTTGACGGGACCGACCTTCTAAAGCTACGAGAGTCTAAGATGAGAGAAATTCGTGGAAATAAAATCTCCATGATTTTCCAGGAGCCAATGACCTCTTTAAACCCTGTCTTCACCGTAGGCGATCAAATTGCTGAGACGATCTTACTTCATCAAAATGTTTCTAAAAAAGAGGCACATGGAAAAACATTAGAACTTATGGATCAAGTTGGAATCCCTGATCCAGAGAAAAGAATTAAGTCTTATCCGCATGAACTATCTGGCGGACAAAGACAAAGGATCATGATTGCAATGGCGATTGCATGCAATCCGTCGCTTCTTATTGCCGATGAACCCACCACTGCCCTTGATGTTACGATTCAAAAGCAAATCTTAGAGCTTCTCCATGACCTTCAGAAAAAATATAAAATGAGTATGCTGTTCATTACTCACGACTTAGGTGTGATTGCAGATATTGCTGACGAAGTCGTTGTTATGTATCGTGGGGACATTGTTGAAAAAGGAACAACTGAACAGATTTTTAAAGACCCAAAACATCCTTATACAAAAGGGCTCTTAGCTTGCAGACCATCACTTGAAAGAAATCCATTAAGACTGCCAACGGTCAGTGACTTTATGAGTGCTGATGGAACTGCGAAAACCTTTGATGTGGCAGCGATGGCTAAAGAAAAAATCATCAAGCCAATCTCGGCAGAGCATCCAGTCCTTCTTGAACTTAAAGATGTTAAAAAACATTTTCCGATTAAGGGCGGAATCTTTGGTAAAGTTCGCTCTCACGTAAAGGCCGTCGACGGTGTTAGCCTCGAAGTCCGCAAAGGAAGAACTTTGGGACTAGTTGGAGAGTCAGGCTGTGGTAAGTCTACTCTTGGACGAACCATTTTAAGATTAATTGAACCGACCTCTGGTGAGATCAAGTATAACGGCGTGAATATTCCTTCACTAAACTCAACTGATCTACGTAAACTTCGAAGAAAAATGCAGATCATTTTCCAAGATCCGTATGCTTCTTTAAATCCAAGAATGACAATTGCTAGTGCCATCACAGAGCCTATGGCTATTCATGGTCTTGGAAAGAACAAAGACGAGCGCATGGAAATGGCAGCTGAGCTCATGGATAAAGTTGGACTTGAGCGAAAGTTTTTAAACCGTTACCCCCATGAATTCTCAGGTGGACAACGCCAAAGAATTTGTATTGCAAGAGCACTTGCTGTCCAGCCCGACTTTATTATTTGTGATGAGTCTGTCTCTGCACTTGATGTTTCCATTCAAGCTCAAATCTTAAATTTACTCTTAGATTTACAAAAAGAAATGGATTTAACGTATATCTTTATTTCGCATGATCTTGCGGTTGTAAAATTCATCGCAGATGAAGTTGCAGTTATGTACAACGGAAAAGTCGTTGAGAAGAGCGATGCCCTATCCATCTACGAAAATCCGCAGCACGAATATACTAAAAAACTTCTAAGTGCTATTCCAAAGGGAATTCCTAAGAGCTTAAGCCTTTAAGCTCTTAGTTTAAGAAGGGTTTGGACGGCCTTTTTGATTTGATCAACTTCAAAAGGTTTTTTGATGTAATCGTCTGCCCCGACTTCAAACCCGCGTTTTACATCTAGCTCACTTGTTTTTGCAGATAAAAAGACCAAAGGAATCTTCTTAAGGTCTTCATGTTCTTTGAGTAGCTTTGCAAGCTCATAGCCGTTTAACCACGGAAGTCCGATATCTAACACAATAAGGTCAATGGGTGAATCATCCAATACATCTGACAGCTGAGTTCCGTCGGCTGCAGAAATAACTTTGTAGCCCTCGGTTTCAAAAAGTCTTCGAAGGGCGGCTCTCACACTTTCATCATCATCGATAACTAATATCGTTTTAGGATCTTCTTTCTTTTGTAGAGACCGAAATTGATCTAAAGAAACAACCTCTTGTTGGGTCATTTTCTCTTTTGTGAGCTTTTCGATTTTGTCTATCAGAGACTTCGTATTGATTTTCTTCGACATGGCCTCGCCTTTTACATGTGATTTTTTTCTAACCATCTTTCCGCATCGATTGCAGCCATGCACCCCGTGCCCGCTGCCGTAACAGCTTGTCTATAGACAGGGTCTTGCACGTCACCACATGCAAATACTCCATCGACATTTGTGAATGTCGAATCTGGTTTCGTGAGGATGTAGCCCACGTCATTGAGATCAATTTGACCCTTAAAGATGTCAGTATTTGGCTTATGCCCGATTGCCACAAACAAACCTTCAACAGGAAGCTCAGAGATAGAACCATCTTTTGTATTCTTAATCTTCACTCCACGAACAATTCGATCACCGAAGACTTCTTCAACTTCACTGTTCCAGATCACACTGATTTTTTCATGGTTCAAAACTCGGTCAGCCATAATTTTTGATGCTCTAAAGGTATCGCGTCTGTGAATGACATGAACTTTAGTGGCATATCTTGTTAAGAATAATGCTTCTTCCATTGCAGTATCGCCGCCGCCCACAATTGCAACTTCAACATCTTTAAAGAAGGCGCCATCACATGTTGCACATGCAGAAACACCCTTTCCCCAGAACTTTTTTTCAGATTCAATGTTAAGAAGCTTAGCTGTTGCACCCGTTGAAATGATTACTGTTTGTGCTTGGTACTCTTGGCCGTCGACCCACACCTTATAAGGTCTTTTTGAAAAATCGACCTTGTCTACTCTCTTAGAGATCATACGAGTTCCGAAGCGCTCAGCTTGTTTTCTAAACACCTGCATCATCTCAGGTCCCATGACACCGTCGGCAAACCCTGGATAATTTTCTACGTCCGTTGTTGTCATTAACTGTCCACCAGGCTCATCGCCTTCAAATAAGACAGGTTTAAGGTTTGCTCTCGCGGAGTAAATTGCAGCCGTATATCCTGCGGGCCCCGATCCGATAATAATCACTTTTTCAATACTCATTCTTACCTCAAGTTACTCAAAAATATTGGATAGTTAGATATAGCAAATATGGCATTGCATGACAATTTAACAAGTGAAGCTCGGCAATTTAGCTTCTTGTTGACTCCTATAGCCAATATATTCAATATGGGCCATGCCTAAGATCAGATTTGCAAAGAGTCAAAAAGAGATCGAAGTTCCTATGGGCGCGAATCTTTTCGAAGTTCTCAATGAAAACGGGATTCCAGTGGCTTCGTCCTGTGGTGGAGAGGGCGTCTGCATTCGATGCATGGTAAAGATCATAGAAGGCAAAGAAAACCTCTCCCCCGAAGAAGATCTTGAAATTGACATGAAGGAAATCCACGACGTTACAGGTCCCATGCGCATGAGCTGTCAAACTCGGATCCTCGGCGATATCGTTATCGATACGGATTACTGGTAATCCGTACATTGGTCCGAAACTCTTGTCCGACTTCTCTATGACCGAGAATTTATTAATACCTCACTGGCATGTTGAGTTTGCATATCTACTTTTCAAAAAGGAGATCTATGCAATTCTTATTTTTATTTCTAGCGCCGTTATTCTTTGGTTGCGATAAAGAAAACATCGTCGACAACTGGAAGGCCCCATCGATTCAATTTTACACACAAGAAGGTCAAGAGCTGGTTGAGGTGAAAAACCAAAACCAATTTAAAATTAATGACTACATCAACTTCCACGACAATGACAACGCCAACCCCATAGACAATGTCCGTATTACAGGAAGGTCGGTTTGCGTCACTGCAAATGAAAGTGCAACTTTTGAAAAACCTGTGGCCCACCTTCCTTTACAGTTTAAATCCATCGTATCTCCTCGTATTTTTTTAATAGGTAGCGTGGCTGACTGCGAATTTGAACTCATTCTTAAAAACCCCAATCATTCCACTAAGACCTTCCGTTTTAGTAAAAGCATCTCATCTCAAGAGCTTCTTTCAGAAATAAATATCCCTCAAACTATCAACTACACTGATTTTCAAAACACCCTGATTACAACGACGTCAGCTAAGACCCAGGTTGAACTCTATTGTGAGAAATTTAGCAGTGTCGTGTCTGTGCCCACGCCCCGAGGCATCACTCTTAATGATTTAGTTTTAAGTGATGACACTGTGTTTGAGGATATTCCTATCCAAAACTATTATCCTCACCAAAAGTGTCGGATCGTTTTAAGAGGCTCTGATAAAACCCAGTGGTCTTATGTTTTAAATCTAAAATTTCAAAAAATCAGGCCGCAGCTCAAGGTTCATTTTGGCTCCGCACCCTTTTTTCTTTTAGATTATAAAATGGATTTTTCAAATCCATTTCAAACTAAAATTTCTTTTGCACTCAAAAAGCAGGATTTTGTTTTTCCCGCTGTTTGTAAAGGTTCTTGTGATCGAGTCAAGATTCCACCTCGCGCCCAAACCTTTCAAGGTGAGGTTCAGTTTTCTAATCGTTCCCTGGTGTTTAAAGGGTCAGAGCTTTACGTTATTCATTTAAATCCAGGCGATAAGCTGAGTGTGCATGTCAAAATCAAAGGGATTAGCAATGTGATGGCGGGGTATAGTATTGTTCCTTACATCAACCCTCAAGGCACGGGGGCTTATGATCTTGAGTACAACTACCGCTCATTGCAAGAAATAGGAACCCAACCGCCAGTAATTATAGATAAGTTTTTATAGACTAATCTTTAGGATTATTTGTAACAGCGCACGAGCATGGTTTTTAAACCTTTTGTCGTCCATAGCTTTTCAAAATGAGTTTCAAAATTTTCATTCACCCATTCGGAGTTATGAAGATCATATGTCAGGCGGTCAATACGGTATGGACTCTGTTTTAATCGTTCCACCGTCCAATCAAAATATTCTTTATTGTCAGTTTTAAATTCAAAGAACGTACTTTGTTTTTGAAGATCATAAATGCGATGTAGAAAATCCAGCTGAATTAATCTGTTCTTATGGTGTCTTTTTTTTGGCCACGGATCTGGAAAATAAATGTAAACATTCTCGACTTCGTTGGGCTCAAAAATCTGATCCACTTCAGAGGCGTGCATTCGAATACCGCGGCCGTTTGTCGCACCCAGAGACTGCGCTCGCTTTAATGTTTGATGAAGTGGTTTGTATTTAATTTCAAGACCAACTACCCTGCGTTCTGGATTTTGAAAACAATGATGCGCAAAGAAAAAACCATTGCCCGTTCCTATCTCAAGGTCCATAGGAACGTCCTGCGCCACGTTAAATGAATCTTGTTTCCATTTCCCTTTCAATTTTTTTGCGTCTTCTAAATCAAAATAAACGTTTTTAAACTCGCCACGTAGTTTTAGAAGATATGGATTAAGGGTGTATTCCTTATTAATGATATTTGAAGCTGGATTAAAGATGTTACGCATAGAGAAAAATGGATTAACAAATGGAACTCAATTGTTCAAGCAATGGGTCCAAATTATAAAAATTGCCTAGGTATTAACCGAACCGTGGTGCTACCATGTCTTTCCAAACCAAGGAGGAAAGATGAGCGAAAACAACCAATCCAAATCGACTAGAACGCAACAAGACGCTAAAAGAGCTTTTATCGATCAAGTAAAGCACGTGATTCAGAACAAAGAGCAGATTAAAGAGCAAGTGGTGGAAAATATCACGATCGCTGGCAAAATTGTTGAGGCCCAAGCTAAGCATCTTGTTACGGAAACCAAGAAAAGTAAGTTTTTTAACGAAAGTATCGTTCCGTTAGCTGAATCTGAAGCTGCTGATAAAGCCATTGACGTTTTAAATACGAAGTTAAAGCTTAAAGACACTTCGATCATGAAGCATATTGAAAAACTAAGAAAAGATATCCTTGATACTAAGGTTAAAACGGCAAAAGTTGCAAAACCAGCTCCAGCAGAGACAGCAACAGATAAGCCAGCTGAAAAAGCTTCCAAAAAACCAGCTGCAACTACTAGCTCAGAGACAAAAGAGTAATTTATTTCTCTTCTCTAAAAGGTTCTGGTTCTTCGGGGTTAGTGAGTTCCTCTAGTGTAAACGAAAGCCGTTTTTTAAACGGCTTTTGTCTTATGGGGCAGTCGGCAAGATCACAGACCTCGCAATAAGCCCTACGACATGGATCAAGATGAAAGTGCAATTCGCCTTCGTTAGGATATTCCTTAAAGACCAATTTTTCAAAACGTCCAGCCTCGGCATGGGCTTTAGTGACATCCCAAAATTCAGGAACCACTAGGTGCGCATCAATATGGTGGTATCTTCCTGAACGAATAACTCGTGTGTAATGTATTCTTATGATGCCAGGGAAGACGTTTTTTGCAAAAACTTTTCCTATTCTTCGAATAACATCTAAGTCCTCAGCATCCATGAGGCCGTCGAGTGATTTTTTAACAAGACCGATGCCTGTTTTAGCTAAGAAAATACCTAAAATTAGCGCAAGGACAGCATCAATCCAAAAAGCTCCCGTCATTTGCACGACGATTAAACCAACAATCAAACATGCGCTAGTCACGGCATCTGAAATCAAGTGATCGCCACTTCCTTGTAACGCTAAAGAATCAAGGGTCTTACCTTTTCTTTTAAGGTACGCCCCAAATAAGCCGTTTACTAAACCCGCCCCTGCCGTCACGTAGATACCAATATCAATATTTTGAAGCTCGTTTCTTGTAATGAGTGAAGAAATCGCCTCGTAAAAAATCAAAACCGCAGCAAAGGTGATAAAGCCACCTTCAAAAGCCACTGAGAAGTACTCAGCCTTGCCGTGTCCGTAGGGATGATCCTTATCTGCAGGCTTTGCGGCAATGGAAATTGTGAATAGGGCAATCATTGCACCTAGCACGTTGACGATACTCTCAAGGGCATCTGAGAGAATTGCCTTTGAGCTTGTTATTTCGTAAGCCCAAAATTTGAAAATCAGCAAAATCGCGCCGATGACCAAAGAAAGCCACGCGATCTTAAGGCGGATCTTGTCTTGCTCTAAATTGTTTGATTCAGTTACGTTGCTCACTTGATGTTTTGATCTTAGCTACTAAATCTCAAATATGTAATCAAAAAGACCCAAATAGGCACTGTGTAATTTTCATCAAGTTTGGCAATAGACATTCAAAATAACAGCTGCTGGCTATATAGTAGAGCAACCGCTGACATTGAGGAGTGTTGTTTGATGAAAGTTTTCGTTTTCGTTCTTATTTTTAGTTTATTTGAGAGCGCATTTGCTATTGCCGAGAACTTCCATTGCCCTGATCAAATTTCAATTGCTATTGAATGCCAAAAATCCAACCGAGAATTGCAGCTTATAAGCCATATCGGAAACTATTTTAACCCAACTCACGAAATTGATCCCGAAAGCAAATCCCTGATTTGCAGTTACAGTAGTGACACTTGGACGTCCACTTACTTCTTCGTTGATAATATTTCAGAAAGAATTATTCGTGTTTCGACTCTTGAGGACTTATCCATGGTCGCTCAACTCGTCCGTCAAACTGGGTTTCCCGTAGAGTACTTTGGCGATTACACATCTCCATTTACGATGATGACTTACCCGCTAAACGATCCTCAGCACGCCCCAGAGCAACTTTTCTTGTTCTCGGGCTTGGAAAGTACCTTTGACCAGAATAATTTTTCAATTGCAGCCCTTGATGCAAAGAGCTTTTCAACTGTCGTTATCAATGAGAAATATTTAAAATCTCAAGATGCTGCAGCTGACACCTTCCAGACAGGAAATAATTGTTCGGTCTCTATCAATAACATGAACTAAAATTTCTGTTGGCCATTGCGATATTTTCATTATAGTTTTTCGGCATGGATTTTATCACGAACCATCCCGTTTATCTTCAGCTTCAAAAAACGGCCCACCCTCAGGACTTCGAAGTTCTAAAGCAGGTATTAGTTGATTATGAGTTTGATCTGCATCCGACCTACGGATATTTCACGGCTGAGGATTTTGATAAAATTAAATCTCGCGCGCTCTCAGAGTTTTTTGAAGAACTTACGGATTTAGATGATGAAGAGATCGATGGCGAACAATTTCGGTTTTTATGGGGACAGGTTCGAGACCGATTTTCTAAAAAATATTGGGGATTCCAAAAACTCTTAGAAAAAAATGGCACTATTGCTTCTCCACAACGGGTCAATCTCCCTCTAACCCCTCTTGCTCAAATTCCTAAAAAACCTCTTGAGAAGGTGAGCTTCTCTGAGAATTTTTCTTATCTTTGGCCAGTCTTTTGTTCAATGGTTCTTACAAAGTCTTTGATTGTCTGGTACGGAAGAGAGCTTTCCATAGACGATTCGCCAAGAAACAAATTGATCTTTGCTGCTGTTGTGGCTTTTGCGTTCGGGTCGCTTTTCTGGTTTGCTTGGCGCCGTAGAAGGAAGAAGAAAAAGAAAGTCAGATAGAAGTTGTTGTCGATACCAAGACCGACAACAACTTTATAAAGTTAAGATTAGTTTCGAGCTGTTTTCTTTTTAGCTGCAACTGCTTTTGCTATTGCAGCACCCGCTGGAGCGTCTTCTTTTTTAGCTTCGATTTGCGGAGCAGCTGCTTCATTTGCTTTTACTCCGATTCCATAAGCATGAAGAACTTTTGTTCTTAATTCTTCTAGAAGTTTTGGGTTTTCTTTAAGATAAGTTTTTGAAGCATCTCTACCTTGGCCGATTCTTTCACCATTGTAGCTATACCAAGCTCCTGCCTTATCAACGATTCCTTTTTCAGAAGCTAGGTCTAAAACCTCACCTGTCAATGAGATCCCTTCACCGTACATAAGGTCAAACTCAGCTCTCGCAAACGGAGGAGCAACTTTGTTCTTCACAACTTTTACAGCTGTTCTTGAACCAGTTACTTCATCACCACTTTTAATTGCGCCAGTTCTTCTGACATCGAGACGAACAGACGAGTAGAACTTCAGAGCGTTACCACCAGTTGTAGTTTCTGGGTTACCGAACATAACACCGATCTTCATACGAATTTGGTTAATGAAAACTACAGTTGTATTTGAACGGCTGATAATAGCAGTTAGTTTTCTTAAAGCCTGTGACATTAATCTTGCTTGAAGACCCATGTGGCTATCACCCATGTCACCTTCAATTTCCGCTCTTGGAGTCAACGCTGCAACTGAGTCCACAACGAGAACATCAACAGCACCTGAACGAACAAGCGTTTCAGTGATTTCTAAAGCTTGCTCTCCTGTGTCTGGTTGAGAAACTAGAAGATCATCAACTTTCACACCTAATTTTTTTGCATAACCAATATCTAATGCGTGCTCGGCATCAACGAATGCAGCAACGCCACCTGTTTTTTGCGCTTGAGCGATAATTGATAAAGCGATTGTTGTTTTACCAGAGCTTTCTGGCCCGTAGACTTCGATAATTCTTCCGCGAGGAATCCCGCCTATGCCAAGAGCGACGTCTAAGCCAAGAGAGCCTGTTGAAATAACAGAGATTCCGTCATTGAGCTTATTGTCCCCACCAAGCTTCATGATAGAGCCTTTTCCAAATTGCTTTTCAATTGAAGAAAGCGCTAACTCTAGAGCTTTTGTTTTATCTGAATTTGTTGTTTGCATTGCCATTACCGTACTCCTTATGGATTTAATTTTTTTATAAAAAGCCTAGTTGGGACTGGGCTTACCGTATTTCGCGAATAAGTAGCTCTAAGGCATGTTCCACAGCACCAAGTTGCACCTGTGCGCGGTCACCTTTTAATAGTTTCTTTTCTGTCTTTACAAAATTTGGGCCACTAATTCCGAACCATACAGTGCCGACTGGTTTTACTTCTGTTCCGCCCCCCGGACCTGCTACTCCAGTAATACTAACGCTAAAGGTGCAATTCAACAGTTGCCGCACCCCTGTTGCCATTTTTTCTGCCACAACCTCACTAACGGCACCGTGGTTTATAAGATCATTCTCAGAAACCTTAAGCAGCTCCTGCTTTACTGAGTTAGAGTAGGAGACAACAGACCCAATAAAAAACTCAGAACTACCTGGAACTGCTGTGATCTTTGCTGAAAGCTGTCCGCCTGTACAACTTTCGGCGGCTCCGATGGTCGCATTCTTAGATTTTAGAATTTGGAATAATTCTTGGACTTTTTCATTCATAGATATCCGCCTTGCGTCAATATCTGCAATGCGATATTCGCAACTAGCCCTGCCGCCACGTCATCAATAACAACTCCAAGTCCACCCTTCACCTTATTGTTAAGGTGGCTAATGGGAAATGGCTTTAAAATATCAAGTATTCGAAAAAGTATAAATCCTACCACAAGATACTTCCAGCCCAATGGAATCCACGTCATTGTAATTAAAAAACCAACAACTTCATCTATAACAATTTCTGGGCGGTCGTGCTCATCAAAATCTTGTTGGTAAAGGTCACTAATATAAATCGCGGCTATGGTTAAAGTTAACGTAATAACCATGTAACCATAGGGCCCAGCGCGTCCGACTAAAAGGCAGAGTGGAACTGCGGCCAGCGTTCCTACGGTTCCAGGCATCTTTGGCGAAAGACCTGCTCCGAAAAAAGTTGCTAAATAAGATATTAATTTTGGCTTTGTCATACTAGAATCAAAGTATTACGTTATTCTCACCCAAATCAAAGAAAAACTATGGAAAAATAAGGATATGGCCGCACAACCAAAAAAATCCGCATTCGAAAAAATCATTGATTACCTTGCTATTAGAGATCACTCCGAGGCCGAAATCCGTAACAAACTCGATGAAAAAGACTTTGCCCCTGAGGAGATTGAAAGCGGTCTTGAGCTTGCCTTCGAAAATGGGTTTATGTTGAGTCCTGAAGAGCTATCACAGATGATTGTTGAAAAACTCAATCGCAAAAATAAAGGTATCCTCTACATCAACCAATACCTAGAAAGTAAAGAATTACCCTGCGCTCACCCAGATTGGGAGCTGGAGCTTAGCAAAGCCAAAACACTCGTTGAAAAGAAATTTAATAAGAGCACTCCCTTTAGCATCTCAGAAAAACAACTTATCTACCGATTTCTTACAAATAGAGGGTTTGCCGATCAGACGATCAACGATATAGTAAACTCAAAGAACCCTTAACCGAATGAGAAAGATTGATGAGAAGTTCTGAGATTCGAGAGAAGTTTCTTAAATATTTTGAAAAACATAAGCATGAAATAGTTGAAAGCTCTAAACTCGTTCCCGAAGGAGATAACACAATCCTTTTTACGAACGCGGGAATGAACCAGTTTAAGAACGTTTTTTTGGGATATGAAAAAAGAAACTACACAAGAGCGACGACTTCTCAAAAGTGTGTGCGTGCTGGCGGAAAACATAACGATCTTGAGCAAGTAGGTATTACTGCTCGTCACCACACGTTCTTTGAAATGTTAGGAAACTTTTCTTTTGGTGATTATTTTAAAAAAGAGGCTATCCGCTTTGCTTGGGAATTTCTCACCGTCGAACTCAAAATCCCGAAAGATAAACTTTATGTCACAGTCTTTGAGACCGACGATGAAGCTGCTGAAATTTGGCACACGCAAGAAGGCGTTCCAAAAGATAGAATCTTTCGTTACGGCGAAAAAGACAACTTTTGGCGGATGGGAGACACTGGGCCCTGCGGACCTTGTTCTGAGATTTTTTATGATCACGGGCCGTCTGCGGGATCTACTGGAAATCCAAATGCAAAATTTGGTGAAGATGAGCAACGCTATGTTGAGATTTGGAATTTGGTCTTCATGCAATACTACGAGGAGCCAGCAGGAACATTAACTCCTCTTCCGAAGCCATCTGTTGATACAGGAATGGGATTAGAGCGTGTTGCTGCCGTTATGCAAGGTGTGTACATGAATTATGACACAGACCTCTTTCAGCCGCTGATTCAAAGAGCGGCTAAGATCACTGGCAAAAAATATAATATCGACAATAAAACCGATACTGCACTAAGAGTTATTGCAGATCACGCGAGAGCAACGGCGTTTCTCATTGCAGATGGAGTTCTTCCGAGTAATGAAGGACGAGGATATGTTTTAAGACGCATTTTAAGGCGCGCTATACGTTTTGCGCGAAACCTTTCAACGACGGAGTCTGTCTTCTTACCAGTCGTAGAAGAAGTAATTCAAAGCATGAGTCAGGCTTACCCTGAACTTGAAAAGCAAAGAAACCTTATTGTAAAGACCGTCAAATCTGAAGAAGAATCCTTCTTGCAAACCCTTGATCAAGGAACAGCAATTCTTAATCAAGAAATTGAAAAACTAAAAAAGAATAAAAGCAAAACCATTCCAGGAGAAGTTGCTTTTAAACTTTATGATACCTATGGCTTCCCCGTTGATCTCACTCGCTTAATGGCCATAGAACAAAACATCAGTGTAGATGAAGCAGGCTTTGACTCCCATATGGAGGAAGCTCGCAAGCGCTCGCAGGCGTCTTGGAAGGGCCAAGCCTTAAACACAGATCAAGGGCACCTCATTGAACTTTCTCAAAAAGTAAAACCGACCGAATTTATTGGTTACTCATCTCTTAGTGGCCAAGGCAAAGTTCTTGCGCTTTCAGATGGGCATAAAGCAGTTGAAAAACTATCTTTTGGCGAAAGCGGTCTTGTTATACTTGATAAAACACCTTTTTACGCTGAAGGCGGCGGACAAGTTGGTGACACTGGAACTCTATCCAAAGCTGGAGTCCATGTTGATGTGACTGACTGTACAAAAAATGGAGAGCTTTTTTTACATCAAGTTCACGTGAGTGAAGGTACGATTGCTATTGGTGATACACTCGACCTTCAAGTGAATCAGTCGAAGAGACGAGACGTTCAAAGCAATCACTCAGCAACACATCTCATGCACTCTGCTCTTAAAAACGTATTAGGAAGTCATGTGAGCCAAGCTGGATCACTGGTTGATGCTGAACGCACGCGTTTTGATTTTACTCACGATAAACCGCTCACTGAGCGAGAGATTGAAAAGATTGAAAATCTTGTGAATGAACAAATTGCTCTTTCACATGAGTTAAAACCAGAGCTTATGTCCTACAAAAAAGCGATCGACGCTGGTGCCATTGCATTATTTGGGGAAAAGTATGGTGATACTGTTCGAGTTCTTAAGATGGGAGACTTCTCAACAGAACTCTGTGGCGGCACCCACGTCTCAAATACTTCTCAGATTAGAGTATTTAAGATCATTTCAGAGGGCGGGGTTTCTCGCGGCGTTCGGCGTATTGAAGCTATTACTGGAACAAAAGCCATTGATTACCTTTTAAGAAATCACAAAGAACTCATGCAAGCTCGTGAAGCAGCTCAAGTGCAACCCAGTACGCCGCTCAGTCACTGGGTGGAAAATAAGAAACAAGAAAACCGTGAGCTTGAAAAAACTGTTCAAAGTATCAAAGCAAAAAGCTTGGATGCTGATTCTTACATTAAGTCTGGGAAGAAATTCTCTGACGGAACTTTTGTGTTCGTTAAAATTGAAACGGATGACAGAAAGTTACTGTCAGATTTCTCAGATAAGATTCGAGATAAAATTCAATCAGGTATTGTCGTTGCCATCGGACAGGGCTCAAGCAGTCACGCAGTTATTGTGAGCGTGACAAAAAATCTTGTTGGTAAATTTAATGCTGGGACAATTTTAAAAGAAATGGCTCAGGCTCTTGGCGGAAAAGGTGGCGGCAGGCCAGACTTTGCACAGGGTTCTGTACCAACGCTGGAAGGGCTTGATTCTGCCAAAAAGAAAATCGAAGCCCTTATTCAGTAATTATTTTTTATTGGCCATCAGACATAGAATTTCAAACATGGTATCTACAGCAGCCATTGCTGTGATCTGTGAATTGTCATAAGGCGGAGAGACTTCAACAATATCGGCTCCAACTAATTCATCCACTTTTAAAGCGCGAAGGATATGCTGGGTTTCATAGGTCGTAAGCCCGCCTGGAACTGGAGTTCCCGTCCCTGGCGCATATGCTGGATCTAAACAATCAATATCAAAACTAAGATAAGTCGGACCCACAAACTTCGGAAGGCTTTTACAAAAATCTGAAAGACTCACAGAGCGAACATCGTCCACCGTCTTTACTGTAATTTTATGTTTATTAACAAAGTCTAAATCTGAACCCGATGCAAGAGGTCCTCTGATGCCGATCTGAAGTGTATTGGCTGGATCAATAAGCCCCTCTTCAACGGCATGTCTTGCAAAAGATCCGTGATGATATTCAAAATCCCATGCTGCGGGATAAGTATCTAAATGGGCATCAAAATGAATAAAGTTTATTGGAGAGCCTATGGATTTTTTCAGGGCACGAAGAACTGGCAAAGTGGTGGAATGATCGCCACCCACAGAAATAAAACGCTTTTTTAAGGCCAACATTTTCATGACGTGAAATTCAATATTTTCGTAAGTCTTTTCTAAAGACACAGGAACAGTTGAAACATCGCCGATGTCAGCGACCTTTATTAATTTGGTAAAGTCTATGCCACGAGTCCAATGGTAACCTCTTCCTAGAGAAGAAGCCTCTCTGATCGCACTTGGACCAAAGCGTGCTCCAGGGCGATAACTGACCCCGCCATCAAATGGAATACCAAAAATACCCACATCATAATCGTTGTCCATCTCGACATACGGCATGCGGAAAAATGTTTTAATCGATGAAAAACGAGGAAACTCACGTCCTGATAATTGTTTGTATTCCATAAGCGGTAATGTAGCGCGGCCCGAAGGCTTTCACAAGAATTTTGATTCTTTATTTCTTTTTTGATTTTTTCAACAACGTGGCCTATGAAGTGCCATGGGGCAAGATCAGAAGAGTCTTCTAAATTGGTATTCTAAAAATAAACGCGACCTCCCTTGGCGCAATACAAAAGATCCATACAAGATTTGGATCTCAGAAGTCATGCTCCAGCAGACTACGGTTAAAGCTGTCATACCCTTTTATAATCGTTTTATTAAGCGCTATCCGACGGTGACGGTTCTTAGTCAGTCCTCCCTTGAAGAGCTTTATACCTACTGGGCGGGGCTCGGATATTATTCACGTGCAAACAACCTTCATAAAGCGGCGATGATCATTCAAGAAAATGGATTTCCAAAAACACATCAAGAGCTTTTGAGTTTACCAGGGTTTGGTCCCTATACATCTCGTGCGGTCGCCAGCTTTGCATTTAAAAACGAAGCCGGAGTCTTAGACGGAAATGTCATACGATTTCTCTCACGTTTTTATGGGTTGAGTATTGCGTGGTGGGAAACTCCTCATCGCAATCACTTACAAACTCTTGCCGACGAATGGGTCAAAGGCGTTGATTCTTCCATTATGAACCAAGCACTTATAGAGATAGGAGCAACACTTTGCACTTCAAAATCACCTTCGTGTCTGATCTGTCCACTACAAAAAACCTGCGTCGGGTTCCGACAAAATCTTCAAGAAATGCTACCGCTCAAAAAGAAACGCCGCGAGTTGGAAGTCTGGGAATGGCGACCTGATATTTTTGTAAAAAAAGACAAGGTGGTACTTGTGCCAAATTCGTACACTCCGTTTCTTAAAGGGAAAATGATATTTCCTGGACGGGTAAAAAGACTAAAAAATCCACCCAAGGAATATAATTTTAAGCACAACATTACTCATCATGAGATTTATGTTAAGCTAAACATTCAAAGAAAATCTAATTGTAGTGGGGATCAGTTTCAATGGGTATCCGTAGATCAAATCAAACGCATCAATCCAACCTCTTTAATACAAAAAGCATTAAAGTATCTTTAGTTATACTTTTTTTATCAGCTTGCTCCTCAAAAGAAAAATCTGGAGAGCTGGTTTATTTCGATTCTCTTGAGGGCGAAATTCACCAGATGACAACAAAGGGTGAAAATACGAGTGTTCATTTTTCAACTTCGACGAACAAGTTGGTCTTTGTCCGTGACTTTCCCCATGAACACAAGACTCCGCAGATTGTTGAAAAAGATCTCGTGACGAAAACTGAAAGAAGGGTCACGCACAATCTTGGCGTTAATAAACATCCGCGATACCATCCGCAGAAACCCTGGATCATTTATTCTAGTAGTGCCGATGAAATAATAGAAAACCTTAATTTAAATCCCACTCTGACAGAGTTTGGATTGAATACAAAGAATATCCCCGAAGCTTATGAACCTCTAGAACTCTATATCGAATCCCAGAAAAGCTCGGAGTCAAAGAGGCTCACTAAGGACCGCGGTTATGATGGTATGCCTGCCATTACAAATGATGGTAAAACACTTTATTATGTTCGTAGAGAAAATGGAAAAAGCACCATCGTTGAACTCAATCTCGTCACAGGGAAAAAGGCAAACTACCATTCGGAAAATAATATTATTCAGTCCTTAAGTGCATCCGAACAGTTCATTGCGTGGACAACCCTAACGAAAGACGGAAAACAGAAATTAATTATTAAAAAGCGCGGAAAAAACGAAACGGTGTTTCTTGGGTCTGACGATCTCAGCTATTCCGATGTTGAACTCCACCCCACGCAACACAGATTTCTCGTTATCACCAACATTGAAGACAGAAAAAATAAGGACGTCTACCAAATCGATCTTGGTGAAAAGTGCGCAACTAGGTTCTCGTTTCACAAAGCCGATGAATCAAGCCCCGCCTTTGGTCCCGAGGGCCGCTCGCTGTTTTTTGTGTCCAATCGGTCTCAGGTTAATCAGATTTATTCGACACTTATTCGCCCTGAGCTTCCTTGCAAACCGCTTTAACGGATGTATACAATAGAAGTATGAGAGCCCTTATAGTTTTTGGTTTAATAGTATTTTTTGTTGCCTCTGCATCAGCTATGCGAGTGCCAGAGAGTTTAAACCAAAGTCTCTATTCTTCAGATGAAGGTTTTACGATTAATCCAAAAAAGACAGCGTGGCTGCGATCTTCTGTTCCCAATGATCTAAAAGGTAAGGTGGAAGTTCTTTTCAGGATGAAATCCCCATCAGATGGAAGTCCGACGTTTACTGTACGCATCGACAAAGACATCACCGAGAAGTCTCTTAAAGAGTACACTGGAAAATGGCTAAAAGGCTTTGGTCAGTTTGGTTTGGAAATTATGGGACACAAATATTTTAAGAACAAAAATAACGAACTAGGTTTTTTTGTCGACATCACAAACTCCACCTCAAAGAAAAAAATGAGACAGGCTATCTTTTTTAAAAATTCCAAGGCAGTGATTCTCACTTGTATGGACCAAGCGCATACGTTTAAAAAAGCCGTAAGACCATGTAATGAACTTATCCATTCCTTCTCCTGGAATGAAAGCACACATCCAACTGCTGAAAAGCTGACCCGTTAAGATCTACGCCTTTTCTTATACCGATTTTTTTTATAGGGATTATGGGGCTTCGGAACAAATTTATCGAGAGTCTTTTCCCACTCGAGGAGTTTTTCAGAGGAAAGAACATAGTCTGCTTTGGCCATCATAACAGCTAACGGAATGGCTTCGTTTCTTTTTGTTTCGTGATCGATCTTCTTAAGTTTATTTTGGAACTCAAGTGCCTTAGCAAAAAGTGATTGCTCAACGTTATACATTCCCAATTCATTGGCCATGAGGTTTTTTAAGTGTTCATTCTTTAAGACATCAGCAGCGAAAACTCGTTTAAAAGGATCCGGCTCTATAGTTGAGCGATAATAAGCCAGCATGAGGTAAGCAAAAAGCTCCGCTGGATTCTCCACATCAATCACGAATCTATACATCTGTTTGAGATAAGAGTTAAATTCAATGATTCGAACTGGGTCTTTATAGACTTTATCAATGGTTGGGAACACATGTTCTAAAATGTTAAGATCATGGGCTTCCATGAGCGCAATGGATGGGTTTCGTAGCCGCAAAATTTTTAAGATTTCTTCTCTTCTGCGCGGAAGCACAGAGTTTTTTAAAGTTGAGGCATGAATTTTCATCTGCTTTCGCAAACGAGGTTCGATGATAAAATCCAATCTGTGAGAGAGTCGAAGAGCCCTTAATATACGAATGGGATCTTCGACTAAACGAACTTGAGGATCACCGATCATTCTCACTGTGTGGTTTTGGATATCAATAAGGCCATTGCAATAATCGATAAGCTTATCTTCGACAGGATCATAAAACAGACCGTTTAAAGTAAAATCTCTTCGTAGGGCGTCTTCCTGAGGGGTCCCAAACAGGTTATCTCCTAACGGCTTATCCCCCTCTTTAATTTCCTCAAGTTCCTCTGCGGTAGCTTCTCTTCTAAAGGTTGCGACCTCAAAGAGGTCGTTACCTCTTTTAACGAGAACCAGACGAAAACGCTTACCGATAATATAGGCATCGTGAATGGCTTTTTTGACCTGTCTGGGATTTGCAGATGTGGCGATATCGAAATCTTTAGGGACCACTCCTGATAAAAGATCACGCACGCAGCCGCCCACAAGATAAGTTTCAAAGCCTTCCTTTTGTAAACGCTCTGTGATTCTGTAGGCCTCAGGATGAATGTACTCGGGCGCTAGGCGCGGCCTTTGATTTTCCGTCATAACGGGTTTATGATAGGCTCATGAATTTTCTAAAGCAATTCCATTATCAAATAAATGGGAAAAATTCGGACGCTCCCAAGCTTGTATTTCTACATGGTCTAATGGGCTTCGGTGCAAACTGGCGGAGAATAGTTTCGTCCTTGGAAGAAGACTTCCAAATTCTGACTTATGATCAACGTGGACACGGCCGATCTTTCAAACCTGACTCAGGTTATGCCCCTTCAGATTATGCAAAAGACTTAGAAAAAATTCTTGATGAATTAGGATGGCAAAAGATTCATCTTGTAGGGCACTCCATGGGTGGAAGAAATGCATTAAGCTTTGCCTCAATGTTTCCGCAGAGAGTCATATCGCTGGTTATTGAAGATATTTCTCCCGAAAGTAATCCTGGCGACGTAGCAAGATATGAAAAACTTCTAAATCGGGTGCCCACTCCTTTTCAAACCAAAAAAGAAGCTAAAGAGTTTCTTCTTAATGACTTTGGAGACCCTGTTTTAGGTAATTATTTTTACTCCAACCTCGTTGAAGGCGAAGACGGTCTCGTCGACTGGCGCTTTTCCAAATCAGGAATTTTAGATAGCGTACGACTGGGACGAGGGGCAAATAGCTGGGAAGCATGGCGATCTCTTCAAGTGCCCACACTTCTTATTCGTGGAGAAAATTCAAAAGATTTACCCAGTGGAGTTTATGAAAAAATGTTGTCAGAAAATCCTAAAGTAGAGGGTATTATCATCAAAGACTCTGGACACTGGGTCCACTTCGATCAACCCGACGCTTTTATTGATGCTCTGGGGAAGTTTTTCAAAGCTAAATTTTGACATTTAAAGGGCAACTCATTAGATTCGACCGTGCTTAATTATATTATGTTTGGAGAGCGTACTTGAAATTTGAAGAATTAGACTTACACCCCTCGATAATGGACGCCTTACGTCAATCCTCAATATCCGAATGCACTCCGATTCAGGAATCTGCAATTCCACTGGTTTTAGAAGGAAAAGATATCTCTGGTCTCTCACAAACAGGAACTGGGAAAACTTTTGCATTTTTAGTTCCGCTGATTGAACGAATTTTGAGAACTAAAAACAAAGAAAAAGGAAATCCCACTGAGCTCGATTTAAGCAGAGCTTTTGATTCTTGGCATAGGGGTCATTATATCTTAGTTCTTGCACCAACTCGCGAACTTGCCGATCAAATTCATAAAGCAATTCTAAAAATCTGTACTCCTGAAACAGGATTAAAATCCGCATTAGTTTACGGTGGTGTTGAGTACGAAGCCCAAACGGCAGCGATCAATAATGGTGCTGACATTGTTGTAGGAACGCCAGGCAGACTTCTTGATCTTTATAAAAACCATCATATTAACTTTAAGCAAATTAAGGCCATCGTTTTTGATGAAGCCGACCGTATGTTTGATATGGGCTTTAAAGACGACATGGTCTACATTCTTCAGCGTGCTCCAGAGGCAAGACAAATTCTCTTATTTAGCGCTACTTTAAATTTCGATGTCATGAACACGGTTTATCGCTTTGACTCCAACCCAGTCGAAATCAACGTGAGTCGCGACCAGGCTAAAGCCGCAGACGTGACAGATGAAATCTTTCACGTGGGTGAAACTGAAAAACCTGCCTACCTCTTATCACTTTTTAATAAAATAAAGCCTAAACAAACTATCATTTTCAGTAACTTTAAAATGAATGTGGACAGGATTGCTCAGTTTTTATCGTCAAACGGCATCCCTGCTGTTGGTATCTCAAGTCTTCTGACTCAGAGTCAGCGAGAACGCGTACTAGAACAATTTAAAAATGAGGGCGAACGAAACACCCTGGTTGCAACCGACGTTGCTGCAAGAGGCTTAGATATTAAAGGTGTCGATCTTGTCATTAACTATGATCTTCCCGACGACGCGGAAAACTACATCCACCGCATTGGCAGAACCGGAAGGGCTGGCGCCAAGGGGCATGCTATTTCTTTAGTGAGTGACCGTGATGTTATGGCGCTATCAAGAATTGAAGGTTATACGAAAACAAAACTCTCTATTGGATGGCTTGAAGAAGAATTTTTAGTAAAAGACTTTAAAGAATTTACGAGATCAAACTTCAAAAAAGAAAGCCGCGTAAAGAAGACAGGGCTTGCTGCAATGAAAGCACAAGCGCCACGCAGAGATACGCGAAATGACCACGGTGAACGACGTCCAAAACACGACGGAAAACCTCATAGACAAAGAAGAGACGGCGGTCCAGAGCAACACCGAGACCGTAAATCTGGAAGACATAAAAACAATCAAGAGCAACACTTTACGAACGGAGCTGCGCCAAAACCTCAGCACGCTCATAAGCCGAAAACCCATAACAAGTCTACAGCTCCTGCTCGAAATACTAAGAGATCACCTCAGCAAAAGCGTAGGTCTTTCAAACAAGCAAAGCCCACACCGAGTCTTACTCAAAAGGTGAAAGGCTTTTTTAAAGGTTTATTCCGTTAGTTTTCAAACGCTGCAAATTCTTTTTCAAATTCGCCTATAGGTTTTTCGGGCTCAGGTTTTGTTGCGTCGGGAAGCCTTGCTGGTATCCGAGCTTCAGAAGGAGTTGCCATTGGAATCAAGTCATCATTGTTATGCTTTTTCTTTTTCAGGTTTTCTTCAAACTTCGCTTCCAGCACGGTTGCATCACTTTGCTCTTCAGCTATAGGAACGCCTCGCAATCTATTTAAGTAGATATCAAGATTCACAGGTCGGTTATTGATCACACACTTTGGCGACAAAATCATTTTTCCAAGCGACTGGATTTTGTATTTATCCATAACCTCTAAAGCAGCCTCAGAAACGCGCGCCTCTTCATTCGTTAGATACTTCAGGACGTCTGCAAGCTTAGGTTGCTTATTAAAGAAAAACTTAGAGAGTGTCGGAAGGCTGTTACATGGCCTTGGAAGATCGTCTAAGTCTGAAGAATTTGTTTTCACACTCTTTCGGCATTCATCGATATTGATGAGTTCTTCAAGAGATGAGATCAAATCAAACTTCGCCTTCTCCTTGTCTCGGTCCCCTGCGATAGCAAGGTCTGCAACCAAAAGTGCAATTGCAAGTATAGCTATCTTATTCATAATGGCCCCCAATTAGAACTTACATACTTTTAATAAATTAGGTAATTTCTATTTTATAAAAATCGTACTCCTACCCTCTGTGAAGATGCAGTCGCTTCATTCTTTAATTTTTCTAGTTGTTCCCAAACTATTTCACCTTGAACAACGTGTGTTTTCTTTAAATCTGGTAACGGGACTTCAATCAGTACTTTGTCGCCTCGTTTTAATCTTTTATTAAACAACCTAAAACATGCACCATCATTAGCAAGGTCCAACATAAATGCAGAATGTGATCGTGTTGGCTCTACCTTAAATCGTGCTGGCTGAGCTGTTTTATGACGGCTAGCCAGGCGAGGGATGACATGGATATTGTGAATGAGCTTTACGATGATGCCGTTAATATCTTTAATCTCGCTATAAAGGTTCAAAAGCATCGTTTTACGATGGTCAACAAGATGAATCTTTGCCCTTTGGTTCGGGTTTTCTGTCACCACGATGACTGGCAATTCTTTAAAGTGGTTCTTAACTTGTTTAATGACCTTCATATGGCTTGGTTTAAACTCATCTGTCACTATCACAAAAGCATCAAAAACATTGTTCTTTAATGCCCGAACCACACTAAACGAATCATTAAACACTGTCGGATTAAAGTATGTGCTTCTTTTCACTTCGCCTAAGGTGATGTTTAGCGCTTTGCCTTGTTTTGCTAAAATCCCAATTTGATACATATCCCTCTCTCCTACACTCCTTCTATAAGTGCAATAGGAGGGCCACCTAAACCAGAAGTATTTCGATCTGAACTAACGACTTGTCTATATCCGCATAGAGGTGAAAATATTATTTACAGTATCAAGTAAATCCGCAGGTTTAATGCGATTTTGTGGCAGAGACTTGGGAAAAACTGTCTGTTTTTGAGACACTTTCAGACTTGCCAACTGTTTTAATTCAGTTTAAAACTTGCTTATCCCTAGGAGAGCAATATGAGTCTTGGAATTCCAGAGTTAGTCGTTCTTATCGTCATCGTACTTTTATTTTTCGGTCCAAGTCGCCTGCCTGGTTTGGGTAAGGCTGTTGGCTCTGCAATTCGTGGGTTCAAAAAAGGTGTTTCATCAGACGATGATTCTAAAAAAATCGAATCTGCACCAGACAACGATAAAGCTTAACACACCAACAAACGTCTCAAGATAGCGCAACTATATACCGATATAATTCATAGACAATGCTTTATGAACAAGGGGATATATTGTGGGTTATTTAAAGTTGGTATTAGGCATTTTAGCCACGCTTGTACTCATTATTGGATTTCAAAATTGCGGACAAATACAACCTCTTGATCATCAGTCTTTAAGCGGAAGCACAAGCCTTAATGATCGATTAGATCTCTTCTTCGAAGAATTTATCAATAACAACGCCAATAAGGTTTCGTCCAATGCTCATCACGCTGAATCTTGTGAGTACTGGCTCAATCGCAATGGAGTTTTACCCGTTACTCAAACAGAAACAGACACCATGGTTCTTTTAGGTGGATGCGCTTATTCATATTCAGGTTCATCTTCGGCTGGTCAATGTATCGTCGCTGCAGCAGTAGGCTCTCCAGGCCAATTTACTCCAACTAACAACTGCCAAGATCAGTCTGGAGCAACCGTGACTACTCTCTATGGAAGTGATTTACACACGGTGAAACTAGAAGTTTTAAATGGAAATAATCAGCCACAGCTCAATAATATTTTTACTGTCAACGATACGCTTATTCGTAGATGGTATGGCTTAGGCCCGAACGCTATGACTTGTAACGGGAACCTTGCAAACCCATCAGCATGTATAGACAGCAGTCATTTTAAAAAGTTCAGTGAGATGGACAGTTGGGTTTATTCTGAAATTAAAGGTATACCAGTATGGACCCGAGTTGACAAAATCAGCGAGAATCCAAACCTCAGCGCAGGCGGATACTTTATCCAACACGCCATCGATGCTTCCGTCGCCAACGGCAAAACTTTAAAAACAATCGATCAATTATTTTCCATCGCGGTTTTTTAATTACGCAGGACTGACTTCACGGAGCGTGCGATCCCATGCGGATCTAAGCCATGCTTTTCATAAAGAGCTTCTGGCGTACCGCTTTCACCGTAGACATCGTGAACACCTAAGCGATGTAATCTTGCTGGGCTTCCTATCTCAGCCATTGTTTCTGCAACCACACCGCCTAGTCCACCGATCACGTTATGATCTTCAAGAGTAAAAATGTTTTTCACTCGCGCAGACCACGCCATTACAGCTTCCCTATCAAATGGTTTTACAGAGTGAATATTCACCAAAGCTACAGATAGGCCTTCCGCCTCAAGATTCTTAAGAGCTGCGTAGGCATTTCCGACAACTCCACCAGTTGCAAATACAACAGCATCTTTACCGTCGAGGATTTGATCCGCTTTACCAAACTTAAATTGGTATTTTGAATCATGAACATTAATTACGTTTTGTCTTGTGAGGCGAATGTACGCTGGGCCATTGTGATCAACTAAGTATCTCATCATGGCTTTTGTTTCTATATCATCAGCTGGCTGTAACACTGCCATTCCAGGAAGAGTCCTCATACACGCAAGATCCTCTAGGGCCATCTGAGAGCAACCGTCTTCACCGATACCTACACCCGCGTGCGTTCCGACTAACCGTACGTTGGCATTAGCGTATCCTACTGTCACTCTGATCTGATCAAAACGACCAGTTAAAAAAGCTCCAAAGGAACATAAAAACGGAATTTTTCCTGAAAACGCTAACCCCGCTGCAACTCCGATCATATTTGCTTCTTGAATTCCCATTTGGAAAAATCTTTCGGGCGAGACCTTTGAAAAGCTCTCAGACTTTGTGCTTTTGGATAAGTCCGCATCAAGGACAACGACATTTTTAAACTCTTTACCGATCCCCGATAAAGCTTCACCGAAACTTGCTCTTGTTGCGCTTCCTAATTCACCGATACTCATGACAATTTCTCCAATTCTTCGAGAGCCTTTTTTAACTCTTCGCCTGAAGGGCTAACTCCATGCCATTTATTGACGTTTTCCATAAAAGATACGCCTTTTCCTTTTATGGTATCTGCAACAACCATTGTCGGCATTCCTTTGGTCGCCTTCGCCGCTTCAAGCGCTTTTAATATTTGGTCCATATCATGACCATCAATTCGTAAGACATTCCACTTAAAGGCTTTTATTTTTTCTTCAAGAGGCTCAATGTCCATGACTTCTTTTGTCGAACCATCAATTTGATATTTATTTGCATCTAAGAACACGCAGAGATTATCGAGTTTATAATTTCCACAGGACATTAAGGCTTCCCACACTTGGCCCTCTTGAGTTTCTCCGTCCCCAAGTAAACAGTACACTCGGTATTCTTTACTATCCAACTTTCCTGCCATCGCCATGCCTTGAGCAACGCTTAAGCCCTGACCCAAAGATCCGGTTGAGGCTTCAACCTCAGGCATACGCACTCTGTCTGGATGTCCTTGAAACTTTGAACCCAGTTGTCGAAGTGTAAATGTATCTTCTGGTTTAAAGTATCCACGATATGCAAGAGAGGCATAGAGGGCAGGAACACCGTGACCCTTTGAGAGGACAAATCGATCTCGATCCGCCCATTCAGGATTTTTAGGGTCCATTTTCATTTCATGAAATACCAATGCCGTAATGATGTCGATGGCAGAAAGAGAGCCACCTGGATGGCCGTTACCAGCTTTTTCTAACATTTCTAATATGAGTTTACGACTTTGGGTTGCTTGTTTTTTGAGGTCCGCGACGGGTAAATTTAATGAGTTTTGCATAGCTTTATGTTGTCCGATTTTTGCTACTCTTGGTCAAGACTTTCGAGAGTTTTTCAAGGATACTGCTAAGAATAACGAAGGGCAGAAAATGAATCTAAGAAATATACCTAAAGTTGAACTTCACAGACACCTTGAAGGCGCTGTGCGTTTTTCCACGCTAATAGAGTTAACAAAAAATAAGGGCCTTGATCTTCCCTATAACAACTATAAAAAGCTTCATGACTCCTTAGTCGTGCATTCGCCCATGAAAGATCTAAAATCCGTTTTAGATAAATTCTTTACAACCCAATCTGTTTTAGATTCAGAGGAAGTATGGGAACGTCTTGGCTATGAAGCCTGCGAAGACGCATTCAATGAAGGCATTGTTCTTTTAGAGCTTCGTTACTCTCCCAGCTTTGCGGCACTGAACCACCCTAAAATGACTTTTGAAAAAATTCACCGAAGCATCATTAAGGGCGTGGAGCGAGCACAAAAAACATTTCCCATGGCCGTGGGAATGGTGGGCATTTTAGGACGGATTCAAACTGTTGCTGAGGCTGCAAAGTCTGCGGATTTTATCATTGAAAATAAAGATTCTTTTCTTGCAATTGACCTTGCAGATAACGAAGAAGGATTTGATTGTAAACCGTTTGCACCACTTTTTGAAAAAGCAAAAGAAGCTGGCCTTCGTATTACCGTTCATTCTGGTGAAGTTCCTGGAGGAGAATTCTTTGTTAAAGATGCCATTGAGTATTTGTATGCAGAAAGAATTGGCCATGGAGTTCAAATCTATAAGAGTCAAGAGATGATCGATTATGTAAAATCCAAAGGTGTGACCCTAGAGCTATGCCCAATTAGCAATTATCTGACAAATGCACTTCCAAGTCTTAAAGCGCACCCATTTAGACAACTCATGGAAGCTGGAGTGAAGGTGACAATTAACTCTGACGATCCAGGAATTTTTGGAACGACAATCCTTGATGATTATGAGGTTTTAAAAGACCTTCATGGCTTTACCCTTGAAGAGTTCAATCGTTGCAACCAAATGGCTTATGAGGCGTGTTTTATTCCCAACGAAATGAAGTCCAAGTTTTGGGATCAATAAAATAAAAAAGGGGCTTTAAATCGCAGCCCCTTTTTTATTTGAATTTAATAATTCAATTTTTAGAATGTGAATTGAAACTGAACAGACGGATAGATATTTGTCTGCGTGAACTTTTCTGCCATTGAAACACCGTCGTTTTTATCATATTCCCAGTGTCTATAGCTGAGCAATGGACCGATACCAATGCTACCCACCTTAAATACATATCCGATTTCCACCGCGTACCCTGAGCCTTCCATTTTTTCCAAATCGGATGTGACAAAATAGGTTCCTAGGAACTGCCAGCCGCCAGTTAAGTATCCGATGGACGCTCCTAAAGATTTACGGTCACTATCTGAAGATCCATAATCGCGGTTTTCCATATCATAGGTAGCACCTAAATAAAGACCCGAGGCTGCACCGTAACCTAACTTAAAATTAAGCACCTGAGTTGTTGATTCCGCTTTTGAAGTGCCTTGCTCTTCAGCGTTGTGGAAATAAAAAACCGAAGGATTAAAAATCATTCCCGCATGAGCATTCACCCCGAAGAACAGAGCTGCTGTTATTAAAATATTTTTGATCATATTTTTTTCCTCTTTGTTGTATTAGTCACTCTTCCGTCCTTAAAGAGGATAACAAAGTCTGCCAAATCTTCAGCATCTTTTTGATCGTGACTGACCATTAGACAAGGGATTTGCTCCTTTTGAACGATTTTTTTCACGAAGTCTTTGATTTCACTCTTTAACTCTGGGTCCAAAGCCGAGAAGGGTTCATCTAATAACAATATCCTAGGCTTTCCACTAAGTGCTCGTAGGAGAGCGACCCTCTGCATTTCCCCCCCCGAAAGAGTTGATACATTTTGCTGAGCCTTACCCTGAAGCTTTGCAATGTTAAGCAGTCTCTCTAGGCTCTGAGTATAGTCCGTCTTGGGGATTTTCCGAGCGCGTGCATGAAACAAAATATTCTCTTTCACACTCATATGCGGAAACAAATCCGCTCCTTGAAATACAACACCTAAGCGTCTTTCCGAAGGTGCAAGTTTTGCTAAGTTCTCACCTTTAAAACTCCATTCAAAGTTTGCGGGGATAAGTCCCATCAATACCCTTAGAAATGTGGTCTTGCCTGAGCCTGATGGACCTTGAATTACGGTAATGCCATGATCAGGAATCTCTAAGGATTCAATCTTGAGTGAAAAATCTTGAATGGTAATATCAATATTCTTAATCAAAGACATGGTTTAACTCTTTAAATAATAGAAACACAGCTGAGCCAATAAGTAATAACAAAATAACCAAAAGATTTGCCAGTTCAACGCGGTAGGCGCCCACGAGGTTTTGAATAAAAAGGGCAAGCGTTGCCTCTTTTCCAAAAATGACTTGAGAGATGGCAAAGTCCCCTATCGCCCAGAATGCTCCAAGCCCTGCCAAAAATAAAATTGTCGGGTACATTTGAGGGAGCAGTATTTTTTTAAAAACCAAAAAATCGTTTGCTCCCATCAGTGTTGCAGACTCTATTTGTGATCTCAATTGATGGATGCGTGCTCCAAATTCAAATCGGTATAAAACTGGAAGAAATAAAATAGATAAGGCCAAAACAACCTTAAGTTCTTGCGGAAAAGTTTCTGTTGCACTCGAAATTCCAAAGGCTAGTGCTACCAATACTGTGCTTAAGGGAATATATCCCATTAAAAATTTATGAAGTATTCGCGCTCCCGCAAGGTAAGTGCAAATCAGTAAAAGCAAGATCAGAAAAGTTCCAGTAAACACGGAGACGGCAATACTTTTAATGATTAAAGGCATTAGGCTCGCGATGCCTCCAGGAAACTGAGTTAATTGTGTGATTCCTTGAGCGGAACCATAGAGCGCACCCATAACAAACAAACCGACAGGAAGAAGAATAAATGCTATCGGCCAAATCGACCTAAAGACCTGAATGCCCTCCTTCTTTTGTCCAAATTCTGTGCTTGGAGAACGATAAATAAGAAGAATTGCAATCACGCAAATGGATTCAATAAGGCTAATAAATATTGCATCGGAAACTTCACCCAGCGTTCGGACTTTTTCGTAGATTAAGGTTTCAAGGGTTAGTGTTTGATGCCCTACCAGTAGCGGTACAGAAAAGCTCGTAAAACACTGAACAAAAACAAATAAAAAAATCACTGAAACTTCAAACTTCATACTCTTAAACAGCGCCCAAGCTAACTGTCTTTGGGATGCACCCTCAACGTAAGCTTGCTCGGTTATAGATATAAACTTCGACTGGATGATGGATTTAAAAAACAGCGCTACGATTCCTACATACATTAGCGTATGAATTATAATTATCCCAACTAACCCAAAGGGAAATGGCCTCAGGATTTGCAAGGCCGCAGTTACAAAAAACAGTGCTGGGATAAAGGAGGGAATCAAACAGTACATATCCATAAAACTCTGCGATTTTTTTAAAACACGAGAGGAAATCACACAAAGGCTAATTCCCGCGGCAAAGCCCGCCAGTATTGCAAACATTGCACTAAGGGCAGACTGAATAAACGTATTTAGAAATGCAGGCCATACTTCACTCAAATTTAAAGAGATTGCTCGCAGTTCATCGATTAAAAAAAGATATGGGGAGAGCATTAAAGAGAATATAAGAAAAAGAAATACCCCTCTTACCATGTGAGGGCTTTCCACACGTCAAGCACGCTCTGGACTGGAATGGTTGTATCTAAATCTATCAACTCAATATCGTCCACATTCTCAAAAGGAGTATTCTCTGCGACACCGCTCACCACGGGAAGCATATAGTTTTTATTCATTATAATTTCTTGCGCGGGCGGAGTTAAAAGAAATTCGATAAAGCGCTGTCCTTGAGATTTTTTTCCAGAAGAAGCAACAACGCCGACATATTCGATGTGATAGGGCATTGGGTCTTTTAACTTTAGCGCTCGGTAGTCTGGATCGCCTTCTTCAACCCAATGAAATATGGGAGATGTTACGTAAGAGAAAATATATGAGGATTGCTTTTTTTTAAACATCCCGTATCCCGCACTCCAAGAAGGCGCCACGGTGTAAACATTTCTGCGTATTTGTGATAAAAAATCTTTAGCGCCCTTCTCTCCTCTTTCTTGGAGTAACCAACTAAAAAAAATAAAACCTGGACTGCTGGTTCTAGGATCAAGCAAGATAATTTTCCGTGTTCTTTCTTCTTTAGTAAAATCGTCGAGTTCACGTGGTGGATTTTCGATCTCGGCATGGCGATAGACAAAAGCCATTGGTGCCCAGTTGTAAGCAATGAAGTGGGAGTCTCTAATTTTATCGTCAGAGATCTTCGGATTTTTATCGAACTCGTAATCGGGTAAAGGGTTGAAAAAACTTCTGACTCCTGGATCGTTGATTTGAAATTGATCAAGACCGAGGACTATATCGGCTTTTGGTTTATCTTGCTCTAAGCTTAGTCTCTGCATAATGACGCCAGCTTCTCCAGCATCAACAAACTCTACACTAAAACCAGACCACTTTTTAAATTCTCGTCTTAACTCGTGGGCGGGCCCCCAACTACTTGAGAAGCTTGAGTACGTGTAAACAGTCAGGTTGTCAGGACCGTTTTCAGATGATTCGTAGTAGATATATATTGAAAGCGAAATAAGAACCGTCGGTATTCCTATAATCGCTAAATACTTTCGCATATTACCACCAAAGGCCGCGATTTCTTTTGTAGAAGTAATAGTCAAAACCAACACAGCGGCCAGCTCCGATAGCTACCATTGTAACAAACAATGCCACAAAAGTAGAGTGAAGCAGATTATGATAACCCATACTAAATACGATGTGGTGAAATGAGATTAAAATTCCAATTATTCCGAGTGGCCGTATCATAAATCCTAATACAAATGAAAGGCCCACTAGGAAACTCATTCCTAAAATGACATGACTTGTGATGGACCAATACGGAAGCGCAATCGCATCAAAGAGTCCTTTGTACCAAGCAGGAAAACTATAAACGTAATCAGAAGATGCGACCTGCTGGATGTAGATTTGTGAGGTAAAAAGTCCAGTTTGATAGTCGCTTAGTGCTTGATTCAGCCAATGATAACCCACATAAATTCTTAAAAAAGCAACAGGATACAGATGCCCAACATATTTTATGCTCTCAAAAAAGGCGGCTAACATTGTTATATTCCTTGCAAGTTATTCATCTGAATGTCAAATTTAGATGTATCTATGAAGTTTCTAATTTTGGTTACAATCTTAACAATTACATTGATAAATGCGAACAAAAACGATGGCAAAGTTTACGCTGAGCAAAACAAAGTAACCCCATCGAAGATCTCTAAGGCACCTGAGGCTACAATAGAGGACCTCATAAATCAATTACGCAGTCGTATCACTAGTAAGAAGTGGTCGTGGGACTTGAGTTTATTCACTAGCTCTGGCTGGTCACACAACGGCCGAAGCGTAAATGGCTTACCGCTCGTCTACTGGACGTGTGGTGATCCTAAAAGTGACAATTCGTCTTTAATTCTTTCTGCGGTCCATGGTGATGAAGTCACCCCAGTTTATTTTGGATTCCGTCTTGTCGAGTGGCTCAAAGCTCGCCCAGAACTCTGCAAAGATGCATTTATTGTGGTAGCTCCTATCGTAAACCCCGATGGCTTTTTAAGATATCGCAATGGGACCCGAACCAATTACAACAAGGTCGATTTGAATCGGAATTTTGATACGCCAGAATGGGATGAGAAGGCACTTAAGCTCTGGAAAGAAAGATACGGATCGCAGAGACGTTATTATCCAGGGGACCGAGCCGCCTCAGAGCCTGAAATTATTTTTCAAAAGTGGCTCATTGATGAATTTAAACCCGCAAAGATTTTAAGCGTTCACTCGCCTCTTAATCACTTGGATTTTGACGGCCCTTCCCACGGAACAAGTGGGGCTGCCGCAATGAAGTTTACAAGAAGCTACATTGAATCCTGTGACCTTTTAAAACAACAGTTAGATAAGTCTGCAACGGGCTTAACATTTTATCCTTGGGGTACATTCCCTGGAAGCCTTGGCAACTACGCTGGCAAGCATAAGGGTATACCTACTCTCACTGTTGAACTCCCCACAACAAACTCACAGCTCGCTCCTGTTTACTTCGGAAAAATGGAAAAAGGTCTGAAGGTTTTCATCAATTACCAGCTGCAGGACCGACCCCGGCAACTTGCAGAGAAAAACTGAGAAATCAAATTGGTTTTTGGATCTGTTTAAAAGACGTAGAAATAATTAAATCAATTGCGGACACAAATAGTTTAAAAAACAGTTCTTACAATCTGGCTTGCGCGCCTTACATATCGTACGACCATGGGTAATGATGTAATGGGAATACATCGTCCAATCTTTTTCTGGAATAATTTTTTGCAAGTCCATTTCAAGTTTCACCGCATTAGTACCTTTAACAAAACCTAAACGATTCGAAACTCGGGTCACGTGGGTATCGACAACCATTGAAGGCACGTCAAAAATATTTCCCAAAACAACGTTCGCGGTTTTGCGCCCTACACCTGGAAGAGCATAAAGCTCTTCCATTGTTTGCGGAACTTTTCCTTTGTGCAGCTCTACCAGCTGCTCTGCGCAGGCCTTGATGTTTCTTGCTTTATTTTTGTAAAATCCTGTCGTGCGAACAAGATTTTCGATCTCTTCGACGTCTGCACCAATATAACTCTGAGGTTTTGGAAACCTCTTAAATAAAGCTGGGGTGACAAGGTTTACTCGCTGATCTGTACATTGAGCCGACAAGATGGTGGCAATCAAAAGTTGAAATGCGTTTTTGTGATCAAGGGCGCAATGAGCATCTGGATAATGCTTCTTTAAAAGATTGACGATTTTTTTTGCGCGAAGTTTTTTTTCAGGAATTGTTTCTTTAAAAGACCTAGGCATTACTCTTTGTCGCCGTCGTTACCAATAGCTTCTACAGGACAGCCTTCCATTGCCTCTTTGCAAGCTTCTTCTTCTTCAGGCGTCGACGGCTGTTTAATGACGTAGGCATGGCCGTCTTCATCGTTCATTGTAAAGTTATCGGGTGCAGCACAAACACAAGCATCACAAGAAATACAGGATTGATCGACATAGAATTTGCCTGGTTTGTTTTCTTCCCATTTGTCTGATTTATCGGCCATAAGGCCATATTTATAGGACTTTCGTTTAGGGCTGTCAAACAGGCTATAGTCTAAATTCATCTGCTAAGTAGATTATGCAATTAGGTTCTTTGCTATACTTAACCTATGGATAAACTACAACAAAATAGCCCCCCAAGCGCCCATGCACCGACGGCTGACGAGTACCCAAGTGTCGTTCAGTTCTTAGATCACTCTCTAAGACCTAAAAGCAATTGGTCCATTGCAACAGAATACCCGACTGCTTTAAGCAAAGAGAACATTCATAACCTGAGGGTTATTACCGAAGGAGAAACCGTTCTTTCACATGCGGCACTAAAACCGCACATAGTAAAAACTCCCATTGCGATTCTGAAGGTTGGCGCCATCGGAAGCGTAGTCACTCATGAAGGATACCGCAATAAGGGTCTCTCTCGCACGGTCCTTAATGATTGCCTTGATCTTGCGAAAAAACAGGACTGCGATATCGCAATTCTTTGGACGAACCTCTATGACTTCTACCAAAAAATAGGATTTGCACTTGCAGGCTATGAGATTAGCTTACTGATTGATGAGACGTTTAAGGTCTCCCTTGATCCCCAATGTAAAATTTTAAAATCGCCCCACATTGACCCAATGGCTCTTCATAAGCTCATGAGTAAACATACAGTATCAACCTTTAGAAATCCCGATGAGGTCAAAAAGTACTTAAATATTCCAAACTCTAATGTCTACAGTCTTTGGAATCCCGACGGTTCCTTGGGTGCCTACTGTGTTGAGGGCAAAGGAGCGGACCTTGGCGGCTATATCCATGAATGGGGCGGAGGAGTTTCTAAGATCCTTGAGCTCCTAAAGTATATTCAACAAGATCAAAACAAACCCATTACTATTATTGCACCAGCCCACGCTTCAAACCTTATTGAGAAGTCTGTTGAGCGAGGAGCACAAAAGAATGAAGGCTTTCTTGGGATGATTAAGCTTCTCAATGAAGACGCATTCTTTAAGAAAATCCATCGCCATGCCCGTGGAGATCTTGGAATGACAAACTTAGTGCTAGAAAAAGAAGGCGATGAATATCGAATCGGCACAACAGAACAGTATCTCAAATCCGATAGCCCCGTTGATATCATCCCATTAATATTTGGGCCGCGCAGATTCTCAGAGGTTAAAGGTTTTGATCCGAAGGCTGCTGAACAACTTGAAAAAATATTCCCCATTCCTTTTTGGCTTGGTGGTTGGGATTCAATATAATTATGAAATCACTTAAACTAGCTTCTTTAGTGGCTTTAATGGCCCTGGTACTCACGTCATGTTTGGAAGAAAAACCCTTACAAGATGATCTTCCTGGCACTGCTGTAGGTCTGAGTGGAATTCAAAATGCTTTTGTCCAAGCCACTGGCGGGATTACTCCCATGGAAATGGGTCAGGATGAGTGGGCCCTTTTTAGAATCTCAGCTCGTTTATACACTGGAAGCTTTCAAGGATTAGGATATCAAGCAGCACAGGTTCTGGATGCCGCCAATGAAGTTTTAACCCTTGAGGGAAACTCTTACAACACCCGTGATCTCAGTGTACTGGTCACAGATTACGATGAGCCTACGGGAACAGAAGAGCCGCCCATTAGCCTGCAAAAAGAATGGAAGTGCCGATTTATAACGCCGCCTTATTTTCTTTGGTATAGCGACTGTGAGCTTCCACCTGAACAAAACTTTTGGCTCTTTTCAGGCCTTGAAGAACCTAAAGAAAATATTTTCTTTTCATTGGCCAAATACACGAAGAAAGAAAAATTACCTGCAGCCCTTATTAAAGAAGGTCGCTGTTATGGCTTTGAAAACTGCGAGATTGATGTCAATTACCTTGAATATGACATGATTGGAAAAGATGCCAACGGCGATACTCAAAGGGTCCACTATGTGACTTCTTTTTCAGGAGAACTCCCTTACCTCGCTTCTAACATTAAGACTTGTTACAATATTCTACTTGAGGTCGAGGGCAGTAAGCACCCAGCAGAGGTTTGCCGAGAGCTTATTAACTTTATCCCTGGAAAAGAACCACCTCCGCCCAATCACAATTAAACTTTATGAAGTTTCAGTTTTTCAAGACGACGATCAACCAAAACATACTCATTGCTGATTTTCATTATTCAAAATCAGCAAATGCGTTTAGCTTAGCTTGTGCCAAAGAACTAATAGAAATTCTTAAGTTAGCAAAAAAGAAAAAATGTGTCGGATTCATTTTCACCTCTTCGGATAAAACGTTTTGCTCTGGTGGAAATTTATCAGATTACGCAAAACTAAAAACAAAAAAACAAGGAATCGAAATCAATAAAAAAATCTCAGCGGCTCTTAAAAGCCTAGAGAACGCCCCTTTTCCGACAGTTTGTTGTATATCTGGCGATTGTTTTGGTGGCGGCATAGAACTTATTTCGGCGTTTGACCTTATTCTTGCAGCTCCCCATCCACTTTTTGGATTCTGGCAAAGAAAAATCGGATTGTCCTTGGGCTGGGGCGGAGGATCTCGCTTAGTGAAACGCATCCACCACAAAAACCTTATAAGGCTAATGCTCGAAGCAAAATGCTTCTCAAGTTATGCCGCTAAGAATATCGGATTAGTTGATGAAGTATTGCCAACGCAGCAACTTCTTGAGCGGGCACAGGACTATATAAAAAAACAAAGGAATCTTCCGCAGATTCCTTTTGAAAAAATTAAAAAATTGGGCTCAAAAAACGAACAAAAGATTTTTGAAAGTTTGTGGCTCAACACCGAACATCAGAGATTATTGAGTAAGTTTCGGTAAACGTCTTTTGCCTGGATAAACTCTACACCAACTCCACTGCCCTTACCCCAAATTGATCCTTTAGAGTTCCAGACAACACGAGCATTCACTTCATAGTGTTTGTCCATTTCATTTAAGCTTACTTTCATCTTAATAATACCGCTTAAACTCGCAGCGCCCTTATCCGCTAACTCAAGATAAGCTCCGCCTTTAGAAAGGTTTAGCATGGCTCCTTCAAATTTCATGTTTTTACCCATTTGCTCAACAACTGTAACTTGATTGGTATAAAAGCGCTTGTGTGTCTGGTGAGGAACTTCACGGCCAGCAAGAAGTTTACTTGTCACGCCATAGAAGTGCTTATGCTCTAAGGGCTTTTCTAAAATAACAGACTTTGCGACAGTCTTAATGTTATCGCGAACTTGATTTACAACTCCTTTTGCAAGCAACAGGATCGGAAGGGAATAGCCTAGCCCTCTGATTTTCTTAGCAACAAGGAATTTATCCATCGTTAGAATTTCATGATCAAAAATCACAAGTCCGTATGTATCGCGAGCAAGCTTTGCAACAGCACCGTTAATGGAAGTGACAAGAGTTACTGTGTACTGGTTGTTTAGAGATAAGAGATTTTTTATTTCCTCGGACCCCTCCGCAGAGGTGCCCACTAATAGAATTTTTGGGTTCATTGAACGTATTACTCCACACATTGTTAATTATATAATAACAATCGGAGTATTTCGGGATTTAAATAATAAGAGTCTCAGTTTGAAAAAAAATTTCTTATGGAGTGATAACTGTATCAACAGTTCTCCTCAAAATATGTCTTATTTTGAGACTCTTTTCAGATATAAAGAATTAAAGTTCGCCTTTTCCGTCAATCCATTCTTTAACGCTTGCGCTGGTCATGGATTTAGGTCTTTCAATCGGTAGGCCTTGTGCACGCGCCCAGATTCCTGCAGCCAATACGCCAAGCGCCCGGCTCACACCAAATAAGACTGTGTAGTACTCATATTCTTTCATACCGTAATGGATGAGCAGAGCACCAGAGTGGGCGTCTACGTTTGGCCATGGGTTTTTAACCTTTCCTAAAGAAGTTAAGATCGGTGGAACAACCTCAAAAACATTCCAAACTGTGTTGACGATTGGGTCATCTGGCATATGCTTTTTGGCAAACACCTCTTGAGCTGTGAATCGTGGATCTGTTTTTCTGAGTACGGCGTGACCATAACCTGGAACAACTTTTCCACTAGCCAACGTATTTTGGACATATTCAGCGATTTGTTCTTTTGTTGGATTCTCAGTTTTAAGGGCTTCTCTCATTTCAAGAATCCATTTAATAACTTCTTGATTTGCAAGACCGTGAAGCGGACCCGCCAGACCATTCATACCAGCTGCAAAAGCGAGGTAAGGGTCACTGAGCGCTGAACCAACAAGGTGAACCGCATGGGCAGAAACGTTTCCACCCTCATGATCCGAGTGTATCGTGAGATACATTCTCATAAGCTCTTTAAAGCTTTCGCCTTCAAAACCTAAAAGATGAGCAAAGTTTGCGCCCCAATCTAAATCAGGTTTAGAGTCGATCTTTTTCCCACCCTTATATTTTCTACGATAAACGTAGGCCGCTACCTCTGGAAGACGCGCAATAAGATTCATCGCATCTTCATAATAGTACATCCAATAATCTTTTTTATTTACACCTTCAGCATATTTTTTCTGAAACACAGACTCTGTTTGTAGCGCCATTATTCCAACAACAAATTGGGTCATCGGGTGCGTATCAAGTGGTAATGCATCTAAAGTTTCAAAGATATGCTTAGGGATTTTATTTCTTTTTGCCCAATCTTTACTGAGCTCCTCAACATCAGCTTCTGATGGAAGCTCTCCTGTGAGTAAAAGGTAAAACAACCCTTCAGGTAGTGGCTCTGATCCACCCTTTGCCTTTGGAAGTTTTTCTTGTAATTCAGGAATAGAATATCCACGAAACCGAATTCCCTCGTTGGGATCAAGCAATGATGTTTCATAGATCATTCCTTTGATGCCTCTCATGCCTTGGTATGCCTGCGCTAAGGTGACTTCACCGATTACTCGCTTACCGTGCTCCTTCAAAATTTCTTTATTTTGAACTGCTAACTCTTCAGCCTTTTGCTTGAATAGATTTTTTAATTTTTCCATGACATGTTTCTTTCTGATTTAAGGTTTGGTTTTCAGACTATTGTAAACCGCTCTGCGACTAGGGACAACTCCTAGCGGGTCAATTGTTTTAATACTATATTTAAGACTTGAGAACTACCAATACGACCCGCCGCGCCAGGTCCTATTTGGCTAATTTAAGAACACGGTCTTTCACTTCCGCAACCAAGACCGTAACGTCTTTTGGCAATTCTTTTTTCCCGCTCCATTTCTCAATCTGATAAAAAATCTCGTTTCTTAATTGATGGGGAGTCTTCTTAGCATTTTCCGCAATCAACTTTTTGACCCTAGTCATGTCTAAAGCAACACCTTTTGCGTTCTTAACTTGGTTGATCCCGTCGGTAATAAGAATAAGACAGTCTTTTGGATTAAGTGATAACGTCTCGCTTTTTATTTTACTTTTAAAGCCCTTTGCAAAGGCGTTTCCCATGGGCTCAATCTCTTGAACTTCTTTTTCATTGGCCCGGTAAATATAAGCCAAATTATTTCCGTAGTGAGAATACTGCATCTCGTAGTTCCTTCGGTTGATAACCGCATAAAACAGACTTGCAGAGTCTTGAGATGAAATCTGCGGGATAAGATCTTTTGTGATCATCGAAAAGACTTTCTCTGGCGGAGCACCACGCTTTGTTTCAATGTGTGAGGTTAGGCGCAATAACACCGATAAAAATAAAGACGAGATGCCATAGCCGCTGCAACTTGAAAGTAATAATGAGAAGCGAAATCGATCTTCAATTTCAAAAATATCAAAATAGTCACCGCCTGACACATAGCTTGCCTGAAACTTGGTACTGAATTCAAAGCCTGGAATATTTGGAAACTCGGTAGGAACAAGCTTTTCTTGAATTTTATAGGCGATCTTAAGCTGATTGTTGAGACGCTCAATTAAGCTCTCAATGTGGTGATTCATATGAATCAGCTCTTTTTTAAATGCTTTAATCTCTGATTCTTTTTGTTCGAGTTGATCCTCAAGGCTATCAATACGGTCCTCGAGGACTCGGGTATCGGAACTGCGAGATTTTTTCTTAGGTGCCTTTTTCATGTGTCCTTAAAGTCTAAAGATTATTATCGGAACGGGTCAATAAACTTGTACAGGACTCCAGCCTAATATTTTTTCAATATTAGGATTTAACATCAAATTTTTGAGATCACCCTTCGCAGATAGAAGCTCTTTGGGCGCAAGACGGCCTAGAAGCTCCAATGACGGGACATATAGGGTCAAAGAATCAAATTCTTCGGGCCAAGGAAAGTCTGAAATCTCATCAATCTTCTTAAAAAATTGAAAAACATCATAGGGCTCCTTAGCCTGAAGTATAGTTAAATACTCAGCTGGAATGTTTTTAGCTGAGCTTAAAGTCGGGAATGTATCTTGTACTTTCACCCAGTGGCGAACAAAGTTCTCTTTTGAAGCAAAACGAGAGCCGTTTCGAAGGTTAATAAACACATTATCATCGTAACCAAACAATATGTTTTGAGTGAGATAGAACGGAAGGTCATTTTTTTGGTTCATCATTGAGTATGGCTGAGGTCCTACGAATTCAAATACAAAATCAACGCTTAAGGCTTCGTCAAAAGCATAGATATCACCGATAAGAGCATTCATCGTCTGATTGTAAACCGATGAAATACTTTTAAGGTCCAGGGGTTGTATGTTTAAATCACCTTCGTAGGTCAAAACCCAGGCAATCATGTAGTTTAGGAAGTCAGACTTTCCTGGGACATCCATTCTGTCGTAAAGATCTAGCACTCGATTGATCACTAAGGGGCGCAGAGACCACATAGAAATCTGATCGAACTCAGCTCCATCGGAATCTTTCATAAGTTTACAAACGCTAGCATAACTTGCTGGTGAATACTTGGTCTCGCAAATGTCTCGGTCTGAATAAACGTATTTCAACCACCGATTAAAGTTCACCTCTTTTTCCCACGAAAGGTCATTCCAAAATACAAAGCTTAAGATATCTGTTACGACTTCTTGTAAAAAATTGTTGGATCGCAGTTCTGGTGTTGCATAACTTAACATCCAGGCTTGAGCAATGCTTCGGCGCACGAGAGATAAGTCCTTAGCAGACTCAATATCCATAATGATTTTGTTATAAGAAACTTGAAGATCTGAATTTTCTTTAATTAAAATTCGAAGAGAATTTGGTTTATAAAAAAACTTGTTTATCTTGGCCATTTGCTCAAAGTTTTGAATGACACCAGAGAAGCTTTCAATAATTTTTTGGTCCTCTAAAACAGGTGTACCCGAATGAGTTTCTTCAAAAAAACAGCTCGGCACAGAGACACTCGATCCCTGTCGTTCGATGTTTATACTTTGAACAGTAATGGAATTAATACACCCTTGCTCTCGAGTCGCTACAATAAGCAGACCTATTAACGAAAACAGATAGATTAGAGCAACTATTTTTAAGACCTTCATACGGCTCATTACATAGCAAGAATCAGGCCCCGACTTTTGACCTCTTTTGTTGACCATGAGTTTGTAGACAATTTCACAGAAATAAGCGAAACTCTTTACATGCAAACAGATAAACAGATGTCCACCTTAGACAAGGCCCGCACTATCAATCTTGACGCCAGTATTTACGGATCTTTTGCTGAAATTGGCGCGGGCCAAGAGGTCACACGCTTCTTCTTCCAAGCTGGGAAAGCCTCTCAAACTATTGCAAAAACAATGTCTGCCTATGACATGGTTTTTAGCGATGCCATTTATGGAAAAGAAAAAAACGGGCGCTACGTTTGTGAAAGTCGACTTTTGAAAATGCTTGATAAAGAGTATCAACTCGTAGAAGCAAGGCTCGGCGAACCAAGAGGAAAAAATACGAAGTTCTTTGCCTTTGCAAATACGGTTGCTGCAAAAAGCACAAAGGGCGTTGGCGAAGGTCGCGGGTGGATCGGAATACGTTATCAAATCAAGCCCCGTGGGCCTGTGCATGATATCGTTTTACACGTCAAATTAAAAGACCCAAGAAACCTTCTTCAACAGGAAACCTTAGGCATTGTGGGTACTAACCTAATCCATGCCGCTTTTCATAACTGGAAAAATCCTACAAAGTTTATTGATTCACTAATGGATGGTTTAGATTCCAGAAGAGCTGAGATTAATTTTATACGCTTCACTGGTCCTGAGTTTGAAAAACACGATAACCATATTTTAAATCTTCAGCTTGTCCAAAATGGGTTTACCGATGCTGTCGTATTTGACCACCACGGTCAAATCATCGAGCCCACAGATTTGCTTTACGGAAAACATGTTGTCGTGTTGCGAGGAAGATACCGTCCAATAACAAATGTTCATATGGACATCATTGAAAGTGGACTCAAACACACATTAAAAGAGAATAAGAATATCACAAAAAAAGATGTCATCGTTTTAGCGGAGTTGACTCTAAACAATCTTACGACGGCTGAGAGAATTGATATTAAAGATTTCTTAGACCGCGTGGAAACTCTTGCAGCTCAAAAAATTCCCGTCATGATTTCAAGCTTTGCCGAGTACTATAAACTAAAAATTTACTTCAATAAAATAAAGCACAACGACGTTAGGATCTTAATGGGCGCTAATATGCTTAAAGAGATTTTTAATGAAAAGTATTATGAAGATTTACAGGGCGGCATTCTAGAAGGACTTGGCGACATCTTTAAGAGCAACTGTAAAATCCTAGTTTACCCTTACAAAGATAACAACGGCACCATCACTGCGAGCAGTTTTAAACCCACAAAAAATCTTGAACATATCTATCAGTATTTAATTGAAAATAAAATGATTGAAGGTATCGATGCCATTGATAAGGCGTGTTTGGATATCGATACGAAGACGATAATAAAAGATATCGCGTCAAAAAACAAAAGGTGGGAAACCAAAGTTCCATCATCTGTTCTTAAGATCATTAAAGATCAAAAAATGTTCGGACATAAATAAAAAAATTTAAACCTTAGGTTCTCGAGCTTGTCCGACCTTACTAGGAAGAGGTTTGCCAATGACTTCAGACATCCATCGATTGACTTTAATTAACTTTGAAAGATCACATCCAGTTTTGTAGCCCATTCCATGAAGCATGTAGACGACGTCCTCGGTAGAAACATTGCCTTGCGCCCCAGGAGCATAAGGGCAACCTCCGAGCCCACCAAGGCTTGAGTCAAATGTTGTTACTCCCAATTTTAGACTTTCTAAAATATTAGCAAGTGCGGTTCCGCGTGTATCGTGAAAGTGCATCGCAATTTTTTTTACTGGGATCACTTTTATAAGTCCTTCAATAAGAACTTTGACTTCTTTTGGATTTGCAGCGCCGATGGTGTCTCCAATGGAGACTTCATAACAACCCATAGCGACTAAACGCTTAGCAAGTCGGATGACTTTTTGAGATTTAATTTTTCCTTCAAAGGGACAATAAAAACATGTGCTCAGATAACCTCGAACTTTAATTTTATGTTCCTTCGCAAGTTTTAAAACGGGTTCGAAGCGCTCAAAGCTCTCCTCAATACTGCAATTGATATTGGCCCTAGAGAACGAATCCGACGCTGCAGCAAAAATGGCTACTTCCTCTGCACCAGCCTCTATTGCATTTAACATTCCGCGCTCATTGGGTGCTAGGACTGGGAAGCTTAGATTTTTTCGTTTTCTATCTGGAAACGCCTTATTGACTGCACTTAGCACTTCGTCTGATCCCACCATCTGAGGAATTTTATCAGCAGAAACAAAAGCTCCAACTTCGACAGTTGAGCACCCTGCATCGACTAACTGCCGAATAAATTGCACTCGAGTGTTAACGTCTATAAATTTTTTTTCGTTTTGGAGCCCGTCTCTTGGGCCCACTTCAACGATTTTAATCTTAGCCATATTTACTGCCTACTTTACTCAATTTCAGCCAACAATTGACCCTGAGTAACTTGATCACCATCTTGGACGCAAATTCTTTTTATCTTTCCGTCCTTATTGGCCTTTAAACTATATTCCATCTTCATTGCTTCCATCATTATAACGACATCACCTACCGAAACATGACCTTGAGACTTTTTTACGGCAGTGATCTTACCTGGCATAGGAGCTGTAATCTCATTGGGATTTGATACGTTCAGCTTAGATGATCGACCCTTGCGTTTTGATTCATCTTCGAATTTAAAAGTTTTTCCATTCACTCGGACCCAGAGATTTTTCCCGACAACCTCAAAAAAACCCGTAATGTTTTTACCATTAATTTCGACACTCAAGCTTTTCATACGCCTCTCCAGTAATGCGTCCAAGGTGAGTCTATCTTCTTTTCTGAAACAGAAGGCGATTGGGATTGCGTTTGCTGTTTTGCATACCTTGCAAATTCTCTTTCAATATCATCTAGCTCTAACGGCGAAATGCTTTCAGAAAAATTCTTTGCAATAAACTGAGTCGTCATTTCTCCAGACCTAAACTCTGGATGTTTTAAAATTTCAATAAGATATGGTATGTTCGTCTGAACACCAAAGATGACCGTGTCTTCAAGAGTCTTAATCATCTTTTCAATAGCACTGTCACGGTTCGTATCCCATACAATAATTTTTGCAATCATCGAGTCATAAAATGATGTAACAGTGTCACCTTTTTCAAAACCAATTTCAAACCTGCGCCCTGGCGCCTCAGGAAAGATGCAACTTCCAAGAAGTCCTACGGACGGCATGCCCTGTTGATAAGGGTCCTCGGCATAAAGACGACATTCAATGGCGTGACCCTGCGGAGCTATATCTTCTTGCTCCCAATTCACCGAAATTCCTTGAGCGCAGAGCAGTTGGGCTTTGACTAGGTCCACTCCTGTAACACATTCGGTGACAGGGTGTTCTACTTGCAAGCGAGTATTCATCTCCATAAAATAAAACTCGTTATCTTGAAAAATAAATTCTACTGTTCCCGCGTTGCGATAATTGACTTCTTGGGCCACGCTTACGGCACATTCGGCCATCTTCTTGCGAGTGTCCTCAGGCAAAAGAGGTGAAACGGCTTCTTCAATGATTTTTTGATGTCTTCTTTGAACAGAGCACTCACGATCAAAAAGGTGAAATACTTTTCCTGTTGCATCTCCAAAAACTTGAAATTCAATATGTTTTGCGTGATCAAGATATTTTTCTAAAAACACTTTGTCGTTGCCAAAGGCACTTTGAGATTCACGCTTAGCAGAGGAGAGTTGATCTAAAAACTCGGACTCGTCTTTTGCAATTTTAAGTCCGCGTCCGCCTCCACCGCCTGATGCTTTAATCATTAGCGGAAAACCAATTTTCTTTGCCTCACTGAGCAAAACATCCTCTGATTGATCTTCTCCTTCATAGCCAGGAACGACAGGAACACCTGCCTTCATTGCAGACTTTCTTGCAGAGATTTTATCTCCCATCTTCTCGATAGCTTCTGCCGAGGGTCCAACAAATATTATCCCAGCGTCATCGCACTTTTTCACGAAGGCCGAGTTTTCTGACAAAAATCCAAACCCAGGGTGGATCGCATCGCAGCCTTTGCTAAGGGCACCTTGAATAACTCGATCCATGTTTAAATAGCTTTCTGAAACTGGAGATCCACCAATACAAACTGTTTCATCGCAAATGCGATAGGCTTTGGTTTGCATATCGGCTTCAGAGTGTAAGAGTACTGTTTGGATATCCAACTCACGAGCTGCGTGATGAATGCGCACCGCCACTTCTCCACGGTTTGCTATTGCCAGTTTTTTTATTTTACGAATCGACATAACTTACTCTTCTAGCCAGCTTGGCTTTCTTTTTTCTAAAAACGCCCTCAAGCCCTCTTGGCCTTCTTCACTGACCCTTCTTCTTGATATCACCGTAGTCGTTTCAGTTTTAATTTCTTGTGGACTCATGTGATCCAAGGAGTTTAATAACTTCTTTGTTGAAATCAAAGCGCCCATGCCACACTTTTTAATGGATTTTATTTTTGCGTTTACAAATTTCTCACACGCGCCCGCGCCGCCAACAAAGTTCACTAATCCTGCTTCTTTTGCGTCATCGGCGCTAAAGACTTCGGCTGTAAGAAATGTTTCGCGTAGAAACTGCGGGCTCATCTTTCGTTTTACAAAAGGGCTTATTACGCTGGGTACAAGGCCGAGGCGAGCTTCGCTAAAGCAGAACTTAGTATTTTTTTCTGCCACAACAATATCGCAGATTGCCACTAAGCCTAAGCCGCCACCAAACACATTTCCGTGCACATGACCGATGACGGGGATTGGGCAGTTTTTCATAACTTCAAACATCGTATAAAGACCTTGAGCATCCGAGAGGTTTTCTTCGAAGTTGTATTTCATCATCGACTTCATCCAGTTAAGGTCTGCGCCCGCACAGAAACTCGGGCCCTCACCTCGAAGGATAACAGCGCGATTTTTTACAGAGAAGCTTTGATCAGAAAACAGGCGCGTTAATTCCAAAATCATGTCGGGATTAAATGCATTGTGTATTTCAGGACGGTTTAAAGAGATCGATAAAATTCCATCTTCTTGTTTAACAATTAAAGTACTCACGATAGATTCCTTTGTTACATTCTAAATACAGCCACACCTGGATCTTCCCACTGTTTATTGAAGGAAGCAGAAATTCCAAGTGCCAAAACTTTTCTAGTGTCTACAGGATCAATGATTCCATCGTCCCATAATCGGGCCGTAGAATAATATGCAGAGCTTTCTTTGTCGTATTTTTGAAGAGTAGGTTGTTTAAACGCTATTTGCTCTTCCTCAGACATATCTGTTCCCGCAGCCTGAAGTTGGTCACGCTTTACAGTTAATAAAACGTTAGCCGCTTGCTCGCCACCCATGACAGAGATTCTTGCATTCGGCCACATCCAGAGCTGCCGCGGTTGGTAGGCCCTTCCGCACATTCCGTAGTTGCCAGCACCATAAGATCCACCAATGATAACTGTGAACTTAGGAACTTTTGCATTACTGACTGCCATGACCATTTTAGCGCCATCTTTGGCGATTCCTTCGTTCTCATATTTTTTTCCGACCATAAAGCCCGTGATGTTTTGTAAAAACACAAGGGGAACATTTCTTTGTTCGCAAAGTTGAATAAAGTGCGTTGCCTTAAGAGCGCTTTCACCAAACAGCACGCCGTTGTTTGCAATAATACCAACTGGCATTCCCCAAATATGAGCAAAACCCGTCACTAAAGTTTTGGCATAAAGAGATTTAAACTCATGGAACTCACTGCCATCTACGATCCTTGCAATGATTTCTCGAATATCAAAAGGTTTCCGTGTGTCCTTTGGTAAAATTCCATAGAGCTCGTGGGCTGGATAAAGCGGTTCTTTAGCTTCTCTTTGAACGACGGGAATATTTTTCTTACGATTTAACGTTGAGATAATACGGCGGCAAATTTCAAGCGCGTGTTCATCATCTTCTGCAAAATGATCGGTAACACCAGACTTCTCTGAGTGCACCAGGGCGCCGCCAAGGCTCTCAGCATCAACAACTTCGCCAGTCGCAGCTTTTACTAACGGCGGCCCGCCTAAGAAGATTGTACCGTTTCCTTTTACAATTATATTTTCATCACTCATTGCAGGAACGTATGCGCCACCTGCCGTGCAACTGCCCATCACCACAGAAATTTGAGCAATTCCCATTGCAGACATTCTTGCTTGGTTATAAAAAATTCTCCCGAAGTGATCTCTGTCTGGAAACACATCAGCCTGTAATGGCAAAAACGCGCCACCGCTATCCACAAGATAGATGCAGGGAAGACCGTTTTCCATTGCAATCTCTTGAGCACGAAGATGTTTTTTTACTGTCATCGGAAAGTATGTGCCGCCCTTTACAGTGGCATCGTTTGCAACAATGATACACTCTTGACCGTGAATAACTCCGATACCAGTGACAACTCCCGCCCCTGGCGCTTCACCGTTATACATTCCGTTTGCTGCAAGTGTTGAAAGTTCAAGAAATGCCGTACCCATATCAACGAGTTTATCGATGCGCTCACGTGCTGTGAGTTTATTACGAGACTTATGGCGCTCAACGGATTTAGGGCCGCCACCCGCTTTCACTGTCTCGACCTGTTCACGAAAGTCCGCAACGAGGGACTGCATCCATTTTGAATTTTCCGCATATTCTTCAGATGATGTATTGAGTTCAGATTCCAGTATTTCCATAGAGTTAAAATAATCTTCTTTACTCGGTTAAGTCACTGATTCTATTGACTTAGATTTTAAATCATGATTCGCTGTATCAGTCTTAAATCCACAGGAAACCTCATGAAAATCTCAAAACCTTTTGGTGTCGGAATTATAACGCACGTCGAACCGTCAGAAGACCTTTTGCTCAGCGAGCTTTTTACAAAAGCTAGCTTCGATAACTTCGATTTCCTATTAAATATGGGCGCTATTTATGTTGGCGATAAACGCGCCACCAGAAACCAAGTTGTCCCAGGCAGTACTCTTGTGCGTGTGCACCGTAACCCGAAGCGACATCCCGTGGAAGGTATAAACTGGGAGAGTCTTATTATTGAAAACAATAAAGACTTTATCGTTGTCAACAAACCCTACAACGTCCCAACACATCCGACTGTGGATAACTCAGTTGAAAATGTGCTTTATCAAATGTCTAAAGCTCTTAACAAAGAATTATTCATCACTCACCGTTTGGACACGGAGACGACAGGTCTTTTACTCATCGCTAAAAACAAGCAATTTCAAAATATTTTTAATTATCTTATCTCAAATAAGATGGTTACAAAAAAATACCGAGCCCTGACTACTCGTCGCCCAGAGGAAAAAAGATATATTCATTACATTAACCCCAGCAAATTTTTACCCAAGCTTGTTTCTGCAGAGCCCATTGAAAATTGGCAAATCTGTGAACTTATCGTTGAAAAAGTAAACGAAATTACACTGCCTAATGGACAAAACGGATATGAATCTATTGTAGAGCTAATTACAGGAAGAACACATCAAATCCGAGCGCAGTTTACTGGAATTAATTGTCCCCTTTTTGGAGACGAGCTTTATGGAGATGAAAACACTGATTTTCCTCTTGGACTTCAGTCCTTTTACTTGTCTTTTAAGTGGAGTAGCATCAATAAAGAATTTTCTTTCCAACTTTGATGTATTCACTTATTATAATTTTAGATTTCAACCTCGGAGTACGTAATGAAGCATTTTAATATCAACCTTGCGCGAGCTGTGCTTTTCTTTTTGATCATTGCTGGAACACAAACTCTTATCCACGCTGAAAAACCAGTTTCATTTGAGCAACACGTTCAAGTTCAACAAGAACTCAGCCATCTTATTGCCACTTATGTAGCAACACACCTTCCGCAGATGAGAAACTTTAAAATGCATTCAGTTTACACAAAAGCTCCTAAAAAAGGTTTAATGGATGCTTACTTTGCTTACTCTTTTGAAACTCCCGTTGCGACAACGGGACAGGTTGCCACCACACAGTTAGAGGGTTTTGCTACACTTAGAAAAATCCAAGAAACGCCAAACTTAGAGTGGGCTTTAGAAAAGATCGAAATTGAGGGTGAGACACTCACTTTTACGGATCCAATCGTCATTACTGCAGATACGCAATTTTCCGAAGTGGAAGTTGTTGAAGAATCTAATGCAAAAAAAGAAACTCCATTATTTGAAGAGGTTCAGCCAATAGAGGTCACTCCAACACCGCCGCCTGTTCCTGCACCCACAAATGCTCCGCCACCAGCTGCAACTGCTACTCCTGAAACTGTAGCGCCGATGCAACCCGTTCCCGAAGCTCCAACACCAACCACGGAGAGCCCTTCTGAAACTGATCAATAGTGACGAATACAAATCCGTTCAGATTGACGAAGAAGGTTATCCGCAAATTAATGGGCTGAGGGTGCAAGATGAAAAGTTCGGTAAAGCACTGCTTCTTGGAATAAAGAAAATCCCTGAGCGCTATAGTTTTGCAACCGAGTTTGAAGGCGATCGATATATTATCGAATCTTTTGACCAACCGTATGTTGTAAGGCAGACTCACCTCAACGACAGTCAATGGGAAATTGAACTTCCCTACGGAATTAAACTCCCCCTGAACTTATCTTCACTTTCGGTGGATGAGTGGGACCGATTCCACGGTCGCACTAAAGACATGATCCCATTTGTGTTTTCAAGAAAAGCTCAAAATGAGCTCTTCAACCTCGTTGATGAATTTGATGATGATGGAATTACTAGTCACGGTCAGTATTATAAAATAAATCCTTACTATACTTCTAACGCTGATGTTTCTGACTCTGCGTTTTGGACTAATATTTACCAAGACAGCTCCCAAAAACCAGGATGGGATCTTGAGGGACCTTCTCCAATTTTAAAAGACATCATTCCACAGCTTAAAATTCCAAAGAGTAGGGTTTTAGTCGTTGGCTGTGGGAAAGGACACGATGCCTACGAACTTTCCCAGCGAGGCAACGTTGTCACAGCGGTAGATTTTAGTGAAGAAGCCATAGAACAGGCGAAAAAACTTTATCCACCAAATGACAATCTTAAATACCTTCATGCAGATATTTTTGATCTTCCCGATAAATATTTAAATTACTTTGATTTGGTATTTGAACATACACTTTTTTGTGCAATTGATCCGACAAGAAGGCAGGAACTTGTCAGCGTTTATCGTTCCGTACTTGCAGACCATGGACACCTGCTAGGAATATTTTTTACCATCGATAACTTAAGCGGTCCGCCCTACGGTGGAACTGAATGGGAATACCGAGAGCGGCTAAAAAAGAAATTTCAATTCTTATACTGGACAAAATGGAAAGCCCAGACCACCAGAACCGCTGGGACCGAACTAATAATCTACGCCAAAAAACTCTAAATCCACGGGAAATAGGGCAGAAGTTGATAATATAGGTAAAAAATCCCAAGCGTGAGCAGGAAAAGTAGGCCTATTTTGCGTGGGAAGTAGTAGTCGATCATTAATCTGCTCCAGACTAGACTTTTTCGGCAGAAATAGGATATAACTTAATCCGTTGTGACGGATTATCGCTAGTTTTTAACTAGAGGAAAGTCTGGACTCCGCATGGCAGTGCAAGGGCTAACCGCCCTCTTAGTCAGCTTGCTGGCTAAAGGAACAGTGGAACAGAGAGAATGTCTGAGTAGCTATGATCTTTTGGTTGGGAACGGGAGACCTTAAGGGAGCAAAAAGAGTGAAAACAGCTAAACTCTGCATGGAGCAAGATCAAATAGGGATACACACTACTTCGGTAGTTAAGTACGGCCAGTACGAAGTATTCGGGTAAGATCGCTTGAGCCTGTGAGTAATCACTGGCCTAGAGAAATGATAATCTTTTGATTTGAGATCAAGTATCAGATCAAAAACAGAATCCGGCTTACAGTCATAACAAATCTTGATTTTTGGGAGCTTAGGTTGAAAGACTTAAGCTCCCTTTCTTTTTTGCGCACAAGTCTTGTCTCAACGAGAGACGAAGTTTTACGAATACTGTTTAAAGTTTTTCTGTTTATGTTTTTAATTTTATAAATGTTCAAAAAAGGCCTCTAAGATACCGATTTAAGAATGGTATTAAACCTTGGAGGCATCTTTGAAACAATGGGTAAAGAAATTAGTAAACCAGTTTGAAATAGACTGGGGATCTGACAGCTCTAAACATACGGCAGTCCATATGTCAGAAGAACGAGCAACCCTTCTTTACATTCTTGATACTTATTCAAAACATCTGTTTGAAGTTGAAAAACATCCTGTCCGCAAAGTTCGTGAATCTTTAGACGAATACTCTAAAGCATTGGTTAACGGCAAAAGCGATATTGAAAAACTCTTATTTCGAATTCGACAGTTCTTCACGGGTTACAGAATTGATGAATACTCTTATATCCAAAAAACATTCGAAGATTTTAAAAACATCATTTGGGACTTTGCAGACCAACTTGCTGAAGATGCCCGCTATGAACAAATGCAAGATAACGAGGTCAGTGTCCATCTCAACCACTTACGAGAAGCCGTTGAAGCCAACTCCATTGACGATCTTAGAGTAAAATCTCGCGAGTTTATCGATTTATATATCGAATATCAAAACCGCAGAGACCAAAGTCGTCAAAAAACACTTTATAAGGTTGAAAAGAGTTTGTCCTCTGTAAGAAAGAAGCTTGTTGAGGTTAATCAGAACATGAGGCTCGATCATCTTACTGGTGCATACAACAGAATGAGCTTTGATGAACAAATCAAAAAACACTATCGCTTGTTTGAACTCTCCAAAGTTCCAACATCGATACTTACCCTCGACATTGATTTCTTTAAAAAGATCAATGATTCCTATGGCCATGATATTGGCGATTACGTTTTAAAAGAATGTGTCAAACTACTACAGGAGACTTGCCAAAAACCTGGCCAATTTGTGGCGCGAACAGGCGGAGAAGAGTTTATTATTATTCTTCCCGATTACAAAGAGGATCACGCCGTTAAAAAAGCTGAAGAGATTCTTGAAAGAGTTAGAAAGGAAGTCTTTATCCACGATAAACTTGAGATACGATTTACTGTCTCAATAGGAGTCGCAGAAGCTACATCTGGAGAATCATTAACAAAATGGCTAAAGCGTGCGGATGAGGCGTTATATAATTCCAAGCAGTACGGAAGAAACCGCTATAGCGTGATTCCTTATGGCGCTATTAAAGCTGCTTAAGCCTTAAATCAAAAAATCACGCATAACTGTTTTAACAGTTTATATAAAAATCTACAGTCGCATATATTGTACTCAAATATAAAGCAACTATAGGTGTAAACGATTTCATTGACGAATGAAAAGCTTAAAGCACTCGTAGTGAAAATTAGAGCAAAATGAGCTGGTCCCAGCGTTGCACATATCAAAAGTGACTATGAAACATTTATTTATAGTCACCGCAATTTTACTCCTCTTATCTACCCCCAACATCTACGCCGAAGTAAACATGAAGGATGCAAGTTATAATGTAGCCTTTAAAGATTTACCCGAACTCACTCGCACCTACAATAGCCGGTCAATCTACAAAGGCTTCTTTGGCTTCGGATGGTGCAGTACTATTGAAAAATCCCTTCAGATTATAAATGCACACCGGCTCGTATTTAGAGATTGTGATCAAGATTTAGAGTTTGGGATTCAGTCCGAGGATCATGCTTCTCGAATGAGAATCTACGAGTCCCAAACAAAGGTTTATCAGATTGAGTATAAAAATAGTCTTTATGTCCTTAGAAAAAATAACGAACAGCTTGTGTTTAATAAAAAAGGTCAACTGATTCAAATTAACCAAAAACAAAAGAAACTCACTATCAAATATAAAGATAAAAGACCTCTTGAACTCGGAACAAGGAATGGTTCATTTAAGGTCTTCTTTAATTCTTTTAATACGATTAGCAAAATAAGTGATAGGACTAAAGCGCTTGGCATCTATAGCTACAGAGATGGCAACCTCACGGGTGTTACAGACTCACAAAAACAAACATTTGTCTTTGAATACAACACCCTTAATAACATGGAATCAATAACGACACCTAACAAATCCCGGACGCGTATTGCTTACAATAATGATTCAGATCAAGTTGTGAAAGTTATAAAACCTAACGGATGTCAGGAATATTTTGACTTTTCTACGAGCAATACTGATACCCTCTACCAGCTTTCAAGAGTTGTACAAAAATGTCCAGATAAGCAACCTTTAACTAAAACTTTTGAATTCTGGTCTGAGCTTGGCGAAGACAATGTCCATTACCTTAAGCGGTACAAAATCCAATATATCTCAGGCAAATCCAAATCCAACATTGAAATCTTCTATCATCCAACCACTGACAACCCCATAAAGATTATAAGAAACGGCGAACAAATTTATTAGAACAAAGGAGACGTTATGATAAGAGGTGCAATATTAGTATTATATTTGATAACCAGTACCACCGCCCAAGGGAGACCCCCAGAGTTAGAATCTAAGACAGAAAGCTGGGGCTTAAAAAATATAGAAGCACATCGATTCAAGCCGCTTCTTAAAAACAATGAAAAAATAGTTGTTGCAGTTATTGATACAGGATCAGACATTCACCATAGCGCTCTTAAGGACAGTCTTTGGATCAATAAAGGAGAAATTCCTAATAACAATATTGACGACGATGGTAACGGATGGGTTGACGATATATATGGATGGAATTTTGTAGATAATAACGGAGATGTAAGGGACTTTCACGGACACGGAACACATATATCAGGAATAATTAATAGCGTCGCCGACAACGTCGAACTCATGATAGTTAAGTATTATGATCCGCGATCACTATCCGATAAGAACCTTCACAACACCGTAAGGTCCATAGACTATGCAATAAAAAACGGCGCTCATATCATTAACTATTCTGGCGGAGGATTTGGCGCAAATCCTGAAGAAGAAAAAGCAATCCAGCGTGCAAAAGATCGCGGGATAATATTTGTAGCCGCCGCAGGAAATGATACTGAAGATTCAGATGCTAAGCCCTTTTTCCCAGCAAGTTATGACTTAAATAATATTGTATCTGTTGCCTCTTTAACTGAAGACTCAAGCTTAGTCACATCCAGCAATTTTGGAAAAGAGACGATTGATATCGCAGCGCCCGGAGAAAGCATCTTATCGGCTCTACCTGGTGGTCGCTATGGTCGAATGACAGGAACTTCTCAGGCTACTGCTTTTGTTACAGGCGCCCTGAGTTTAGTTATCGGCGCAGAGCCTGGCATGCCTTACAAAACTTATATTCAAAGAATTGTTAATACTGGCAAATATAATTCCGCCCTAGACGGTAAAACCAAATATCAGACAAATCTAAATGCTTACAGGGCAATGGTAATGAAAGGAAATAATACTAGCGCAAACGGGATTATTACTGAAAACACCAAACTTATGAATATTGATATGTTTTCAGCAAGTACTGAAAAACTTGAATCAATCCTTACAGAATTTATTGAAAACGCAGATTTAAATGAAAGAACTCCAGCGCAGATGGCTGATTAATCATCGAACTCTTCGTCGTACTCGAATAATTTTACATCTTTGAATTTTCGGTCCAAGGCAAGATTTGCAAGCTCATCAGCCCGTTTATTCTGTTCTCTCATCACGTGTTCAATTCTTACTTTTGAAAACTTCTTTAGTAAAACCATTGCAGTAGCATATAAGTCTTTTATGCTGTCCGATTTAACTTTGTATTGGCCTTGAAGTTGGCGAACCATTAACTGGCTATCGGTACGGATCCAAACATTCTCCACGTTATTTTCTAAAGCGACCTCTAAGCCACGAACCAATGCTGTGTACTCTGCGTAATTATTCGTCTGATTTCCGATGGCCTCAGACAAAGTATCTATTTCTTCATCTTTTGTTGTTGTAAAGGACACACCAATAGATGCTGGCCCAGGATTTCCTCGACTAGCACCATCGGTATATATTTTTAAGGTCTTAGGCCAACTCATTGATTTTAACTATTTTTGATCTTATCAAGGAGCCTATTTGCACGAGTTAGGGCTTGAGCCTTTAACTTGTTAATTCGGTCCTCCGTATCGGTACGGACTTTTTGTAATGTGGATTCAGCCTGAGTGCGGACTTTTTCGATTTCAACTTCAAGTTCACCAACAACTTTTTGAGCCTTGCCCAAAACTTCATTTTTCTTTCCACTTAAAGATACCTTTTGCTGGTCTGCTAGTTTCGATAGCTTTTTTTCAAGTTCGCTAACTTTTTTTCGAACGATTTCCGCAACCCGTTGAGAGTTTAATGGCGCCTGAGATTTTTTTGCCGTGGATTTTTTTGTAGTCTTCTTCTTTGCTTTTGACTTAGTCACTTTTTTTGCGGTTGATTTTTTTGCAGTAGTTTTTTTTGCAGTCGTTTTCTTTGCCATGGTTCCTCTCTGGAAATGGGTTTGTAACTGCAGGTAATATACATCTGAATTACAAAAAACAAAAGCGAATCTTTCGATTCGCTTCTGTGATTGTGAGGTTTAATATTCTTATCTGTCGCCTCGGTCGATTCGCTCAATTATCACCGGTTGTCCTGGGTGCGGCCCTCTCATGTCTGGCGGAAGCGGCATCGGATTTCGTAAATCTGGCAGACGAGGGATACCGACGTCTGGTACGCGCGGTACGCGGTCCACATCTGGCGACGGAATATCAGGGCGGCGCGCTGGATCTCTAATGACTGGCAGTGGTCGGATGCCAACGTCTGGGATGCGGTCAATCTGAAGATCTTCGTAAGCAAACCACAAGTCGAAGATAAGTCTATAGTTGTCATCACCTTTATACTTCACCACAGATTTCATAGTTGTTTGGTTTCCGTATTGGTCGGTCTCAAGGTATGTTCCATCATAGTCAAGATCGATGGCTTCAATACCAGCTCTGTTCAGGGAGATAAGTTCATTTCTTTGTGCTATTCCATCAAAGTTTTTATCTGACCATAATGCTAACTCACGGAAGACTGCATCTTTTTTGTCGATGATTCTGTCTTTGTTGAGGTCATACTTCGCTAGCGCATGATATCCATCAGTTGCAAACTGGCCATCTGGTCCTTTAGTGTTGTCGCCAAACATTTCATTGATACCTAAAACTTGGCCACGTTTGTTTGGTTTCACTAAGAACATATAAGAGGACTTTGTAACCCACGAAATTCTTTTCTTCGCATGAGCATATGGATTTGATCTTTCCCCTAGGATATCAAAATCGATACCACGATCTTGAGACGTTAGCTCAACACCTCTATAATCGGCCATATCCGTTTTAATAACCAGAGGCGATGCTCTCCGCTCACACTTCTCATCTTCGTTGTCTCTATTTCCGGCATAAAGGACTTCAACCATATTCACTGTTCTCTTATCGTGCGCTCTTAACAGGAAAGTCCATTGAGACCCTACTGACTCACGCACAACAAATGCTTTTTGAAGGTGGAAGTTTAACAAATCATGTGCGCCCACTGATTTGGACGGATCGACAAGCTGAATTGCATATTTTAATGCCGTCGCGTTAGCGCATGAAGGAACAACGAAGGTCCCTTGGTCAACTATTTGTGATTTGATTTGAGCTGTGTTTGAGTTTCTACAAACGATATTTCCTGACTGATCAAGAAGACGAATTTCTAATCGGCTTGCAGAAGACAAGTTGTACCCGACAGATCTTGTATAAGAGTCAGAGCAAACCAATTTAGAATCTAAAGGGCCATCTTTATGCCATCCCCAAATGGGTTCATTTGGATTCCATGGTCTATGAATATCTCTTTCACCGACATTATGATTGTTGTTGTCGTTTTCTCCAACGTTGTGATTGTTATCACCGTCGTTTTCACCAAATACTGTATCGTTTAGTGCTTTATTTTTAGCAGCCACATCAAATACAGGTTTGGCACAACCTATCGATAAAAACAAAATCAACATTGCTAATAAGTTAAAAGCTTTCATATCCCTCGCCCCTTTTTTTGAAGGTCCCAATGTTAATTTAAAGCAAGATCTCTGCCAACAGCGACAATTCTCGGCACCTACCCTGTTGAGTTTGACATCTCATTTTGAGACAATTGAGACTTTGGACATGTACAATTTGTTTACAGCTGTAGTGACAAAGATATACACAGCTTCCAATGAGAAGCTGCGTACACAGTGATGGATTATCTTCTGCGCGATTGGCGCTTATCTATATAATTAAACCAAAGATCAAAGATGGATCTCAGAGTTCCGTCAGAGTAGCGGACAACAGACTTCATATTGATTTGGTTACCGTATTGATCTGTCTCGCTGTAACTCGCATCGTAGAGAAGATCGATGGCAACGAGGCCTGCCTCTTCTAAACTAATAAGCTCACGTCTTTGAGCGCGCCCGTCGAGGTTCTTATCTGACCAGAGCATAAGCTTTGAGAATACAGGATCTGCAGCGTCGATGACTTTGTCTTGATTTAAGTCATACTTTTCCAAAGCTGCGTAGCCGTCGTCAGCAAAGAGTCCGTCAGGCCCTTTGGTGTTATCACCGAACATTTCGTTGATGCCACGAACTTGCCCATAAGCGTTTGGTTTTACCAAGAACATATAAGAAGGCTTAGAAATCCATGAAATACGTTTTTTAGCGTGCGCAAAAGGAAATGAGTTCTCTCCGAGGATATCAAAGAAGACACCTCTTCTCTGAGAGGTTAGCTTAATTCCGCCTCTATCATTTTTGTCAGTTTTAATGACTAACGGAGATGCTCTTCTATCACATAGAGCATCGCCATTGTTGTCTTTGTTACCAGCATATAGAACTTCAATTTTTTTCCTGTAATTTCTGTCGTTAATAACTTTAAAGCTTTCAGATGTCGATTCCCTAGTAATGATTACACTTTGTAAAGAGAAGTTCAGAAGGTCGTCAAATTTTCTGACCTTACCGTTTGTTTTAAACTTGATATTGTCTGTTTGCATTGTGTCGATTAAGCGAACAGCATATTCAAGACCCGTCGCTTGTTCACAGATTTCTAACGGAAGGATTTTGTCATTCACTATGATAGTCTTAAGATCTAATCTGCTGTCTCGGCAAATCACATTCCCATACTCATCAATAATCTGAAGCTCTAAACGGTGTGAGCTTTTTAAATTGTATCCGACTCTTCTTGTCTGAGCGTCTGAGCACAATAAATCAACTGGAGTTTCTATTAAATCTTGCTCTCCTGGCGGAACATCGTCGTCTTCTCCAGGCGGTATGTTATCGTCATTATCATCACCTGGTGGATTCGTATCGTCGTCGTCTTCACCTGGAGGAATATTGTTATCGCCTGGTGGCGTTGTGTCGTTATCATTGTTGTCATCGTCGTTATTGTCGTTATCATTATTATTGTCATCGCCTGGCTGATTCGGATCATTGTCGTTATCGCTTGGTGGAGTCGTATCGTCGTCTTCGCCTGGTGGAGAATTGTTATCACCTGGTGGTGTCGTATCATCATCTTCTTCGCCTGGTGGGAAGGTATTGTTGTCGTTTTCACCAGGGTTGAAGTTTTCGTCTTCGCCAGTGAATATAGGTTCTTCAATAATATTCTGTTTATCGATCACTGAGAATCTTGGTTTCGTACAACCAGTCGACAACATTGTTGCGACCAGTAGAATTAATAAGTAGTACTTTTTCATTGTCTTAAGCCTCTTGTGTTTTGTTTGCCCAACCTATTATTGAGCAAGCCATATGCTAGCGCGTACCAATTTAAATAGACTTAATTTGAGTTTGACTGAATTTTTGTTTGATTTCTTTTGTCGAACTTAATGACAAACAAAATTTTGTCACTGGGTTGTTTAACAAGTAGAGACTTCTTTTAGTTACAACACTCACGCAACACTTCCAAAATGTTGCGGTATCAATATGCAACGTTTAGGAACCCAACCCCTGACAACAATATATTCAATATTGGCTTTATCTCTTTGGAATAAATTTAAGATAGAAACGAATGTAATCCATGCGGTTTTCTAAAGCGTAAGATTCCAAGTACTTAATTCTAAGGGAATGTTTATTGCACCAAATGATGTCCGAGGGTAGTTGATGGGGACATGTCATTTATTTCGATATATTTTTTTAGTATCTATTGCAGTAACTCTAAGTGCATGCGGCGATATGAGCGTGCGAGATGACCAGACAAATGAATATAGCACTTGCCCCGCCAATAAAGCCCTAAACACAAGCTCCACTGCTCTTGTAAAGTTTAATAGGGCAGACTTCGATCCTAATTACGATACACTATATACAAGCTCTCAAAAAACAAAAGAAGTTATTATTAACACCGATAGAGCTTTAAGTGTGCTGGTGGATACCAAGTGTCTTAGTGATTCCAAGCGGTATAAGTCTTTACTTACTGAGAATTTAAAGTTTAAACGTCTTCCAGCTCAATTTGGTGATACACAGTCTTTGTCTATCCAATTAGGAAACGACCTGAGTCTCGATGAATTAGAGGATTTGGTTTATTCTGATGAATGTATAAGAAGCTTATCACCAGAGGTTAGTCTTTCACTTGCTGCTTTACCTAATGATCCAGGTATTTCAAACCAAACCCATTTACCAGCAATTAAGTATGAGCAAGTCTATGAGTTTTTCTTCACGGGTGGAAACAGCATTAAGAACGATACGATAATTGCTGTTATTGATGATGGTATTGATTTAAATCATAGCGAACTTAAAAGCGTACTTTGGCGAAACATGGCCGAGTTCAACGGCCAATCGGGCGTTGATGATGATGGCAACGGTTATGTCGATGATATCTACGGATACAACTTTGGAAGCGACAGCGGAAACCCAAGTCACAATCACGGCGGCACGGCCGCACAAAACTCTCATGGAACCCACGTCTCTGGAATCATCGCAGCGGCAACAAATAATTCTTCGGGCATTGCTGGGGTCATGGCAAAGAACACAAAGCTTATGTCGCTCAATATCTTTAATAACGGTCAGGGCTCCACCACTGCGCTAAACGAAGCCATTCGCTACGCCGTTGCAATGGGTGCAAAGGTTATCAACATGAGCTTAAGTGGGCAAGGCACACACATACCGTCCGTGCAACAGGCCCTCCAACACGCTGTCAACAACGGAGTCATCGTTGTTTCTGCTGCTGGAAATGATGGGTTAAATCTTTCAAGCTCCAATGCACCCTACGTCCTTCCAGGTAACTACGGACGCATCATTAATGGAATGATTACCGTGGGCGCAACCGACGCAAGACTGTCCACTCTGGGCGCGCTTTGCTGGTTTTCAAATCATGGTGCAACGTTTGTAGAGATTGGAGCGCCCGGTTGTTATGCGACGACGAACTCAAACGCCAATGGCCTTTACTCTACTATTCGAAATAATAACTATGGTTACTTAGTAGGAACATCGATGGCATCACCCATCGTAGCCGCCAGTGCAGCTATTGTTTATAGTTATGTGAGAGACGTGCATGGCACCACTTTAACTCCAGCCCAAGTAGAGAGTTTACTTAAGACGGGATCAAGAGAGATTGCATCGCTGACTCAAATTGAAGGAAGGAAGAATCTTGACTTAGAGTCTATAAAAGCAAAAATCCAGAGTACCTTTACAAACCCTGGCCCAGGCGGGCCGATTGACCCATGCCCGTAGGCCCTTTAGAAATTAGCGATTAAAACTGTTTTCCGTTTTCATAATAAGCGCTTCGTTCCAGCTTTGTGAATACGACGGTCACGTCTTGGTCAGGAACGGCGGCTTTAATTTGTCTTGTAATAGCTTCCGCACAGGCGTCCTGCATGGTTTGCTCTCGGTCAAACCAAAGGACTTCTATATAAGGCGGAGGCACCACTGTTCGCCCATTATCGAAGAACTTACCCGCAACTAGCTCATAGATAAAATGCTCCTTCGGGGATCCTGTGATTTCTGAAAGTTCTTCTATCATTGGTGTATTAAGGTCTTTGGCTTGCATTTCGCCAATACCCCTAATTCTAATATGCGGCATCTAAACCTCCCTATTGTTGCCAGATTAAAAAAACTATGGTTACTATCTACATCTTTATCAGGGCCATTAGCTTAGTTGGTTAAAGCATCCGGCTCATAACCGGAGGATCCCAGGTTCGAGTCCTGGATGGCCTACCACATTCTCAGCCAGTTTGAACTTTGGATCAACACAACTCTTGTTTTATTTCCCTGATATTGAGCGCTTTGTGTGATTTTTTTGCGCCAGGCCTTTCTTATATCCCATTCTATAGGATTTTCGCAGCTCAAGACGCTTAGATTTATTGCAAGTTCCAATAAAAGAGGCATTCATTTTTTTATCAGTCATCGCATCCGCGACACCAATCTCATGAACGCTTTTAGACTCGCATATATCAACGATATCAATTGCAGCGGGATCCGTAGTTACAGGAGTGGTGGTTGTCGAGCAAGCGCTAAGAGTTAATAGAGTAACGGTTAAAAACAATGACTTCATATAAACTCCCAGATTCAAGGGTGTCGCAATCGACACCCACTCTGTAAGTTTACGTTAATCTATGAATGCTTTCAACTTTTTCGAACGAGACGGGTGTCTCAATTTGCGAAGAGCTTTTGCCTCAATCTGACGTATACGTTCTCTTGTTACGTTAAAGTCTTGGCCAACCTCTTCTAAAGTATGGTCTGACTCTTCGCCAATACCGAATCTCATTCTAAGAACTTTTTCTTCTCTTGGTGTAAGAGTAGAAAGAACTCGTCTTGTTTGCTCAGCAAGGTTCAAGTTAACAATCGCCTCAGACGGATTGATCACTTTTTTGTCTTCAATGAAATCACCCAAGTGTGAATCTTCTTCTTCGCCTACTGGAGTCTCAAGAGAGATTGGCTCTTTTGCAATCTTAAGAACTTTTCTCGCCTTCTCGACTGGCATTTCCATCTTCTCAGCAATTTCTTCAGGAGTTGGCTCACGACCGAGCTCTTGAACAAGATATCTTGAAGTTCGAACAAGCTTGTTGATTGTTTCAATCATATGAACAGGGATACGGATTGTTCTTGCTTGGTCAGCAATCGCTCTTGTGATCGCTTGACGAATCCACCATGTTGCATAGGTTGAAAATTTATAACCTCTTCTATATTCAAACTTATCAACAGCTTTCATTAAGCCGATGTTACCTTCTTGAATAAGATCTAAAAATTGTAAACCTCGGTTTGTATACTTCTTAGCAATAGAAACAACGAGTCTTAGGTTTGCTTCAACAAGTTCAGACTTCGCTCTGTCTGCTTCTCTTTCACCCTTCCAAATAGAAGTGTAAGTATTTTGGATCCATCTATGATTCATTTCTGTTTCAGTAACAAGACGCTCAAATCTCTTTTTTGCATCCATTGCTTGAACTGCAAAAGTTCTGAAAGCATCGTAGCTAAGCCCTGTTTCACGAATCATCTTAGCAAGCTCTTGGTCGCTTTTTTGGATTAACTGAAATCTTGCGTAAAGATCATCGACATCTTTTGAAAACGTGCGCTCAGTGCCAGTTTTCATTCTTTTCTTTAGTGTCGACATTCTTGAAGAGATGTTTTTGAACTTAATTACGATTCTGTTAATAACTTTTCTGTTGAAGCTAACTTCTTCGAAGTTTGACATCAGCTTATCAACAGCCGCGTTCACTTCAGCGTCCAGCGCATTATATTCTGTCTCAGAAAGATTTTCGTCTTTTAAATCTTCAAAAGTCTTTTTAACTTTCTTTTCGTACTTTTTAACTTCACCGATAAGAGTATGAATCTTCTCGATGTATTCTTTTTCATCGTACTGCGTGTCTTCGTCTTCTAAACCACGGAAGATGGCTTTAACTTTAATTCTTCCTTGATCTAGGTAATTTCCAAGTTGAATGATTTCAAAGGTTCCAAGTGGTGACAAAAGGATTGCTCTTACGATCTTGCGCTCACCTTCTTCAATTCTCTGAGCAATTTCAACTTCCCCTTCACGAGTAAGAAGTGAAACGCTACCCATTTTTCTTAAGTACAAACGAACTGGGTCATTGCCTTTCACATCGGAAGCTTCGCTCTTTTCTTCTGCATCCTCTTCATCATCGTCTTTTCCTGAGTCTAAAGAGAATTCTTCAGACTCGTCTTTGTCTTTTATACTAGACGAATCTATAATCTTTACATTGTGGTTCTCTAAACCTGCCATCAACATATCAAGGGCTTCAGCTGCAATAATTTCGGGTGGTAAAAGCTCGTTAACTTCATCAAAAGTTAGAAAGTCTTTTTGCTTAGCTAGGTTGATAAAACGCTGAATTTCATCATGAATTAACGTTTTTTGCTCTTCTACTGGCAACACGTTAACCTCAGCTAAATTAATGTCAGATTTTTTGTTTTTCGCCATATTTTCAAGACTCCAAATGGGTGTTTTCTCAATCTTTGAGCTGTTTTATTGCATGTTTACTACGAATTACATTCATGAACTGTTCCAACTTTTGAGGGTCGCTACCTTGCTTTAATTCGTTTACAAGGGATTTGGCCATTTTATCCCTAAATCGCTTCTCAAGTCGTTGAATACAGTCATTTTTTAGCTTTTGGATATCTAAACTTGTCTCCCAATTCTCATCCAAATGCTGGGTTATTATCGAAGGGTCCTCAACCAATGAACATAAATTGCTGGTCAGTGTAGCAAAATTCGCCGAATTTTGTCTATATTCATCAGCGGCCTTTTTAAAGACCAAATCCAGACCCGATTTAGTTAATTTCTTGTCTAAACCCCACTCAATAAATTCGTCCATCATCTCTTGTTTGGCAAGCGCAAGATTCACTAGAAATACTTCTTCTTTAAGGGGCTTAGTAATCTTTATCTTTTCAAATACGCTTTCCTGCTTTTGCGCTTCTTGTGGCACGGAATTTGATTTATGAACGGTGCTCTTCATGCCTCTTAGTGCTTTAAAAACCCACTCAGGATTCACACCAAGGTCACTCACGATCTCTTGAACATAAAGTTCCATCAAAGAGCGGTCCGCAATGCTTTGCAGGTATGGCGCAATGAGTTCAAGTTTATGCACTTTGTCTGCAGGACCACTTCCTGCAGATGAAGAAACTCTCTGCCACACGACGAGGAATAAATCCGCAGCGGATTTTATTTTATCCCGCAATTTCTCAGCCCCGTTAAGTCTTAAAAACTCATCGGGATCTTTGCTCTCTCCGAGTGAAATTGCTTTGGGCAATAAGCCTTCAGATAAAAGAATCGGCAAACTTCTTTCTTGAGCGTATTGTCCAGCTTGATCGGAATCAAAAAGAACCAAAACGTTTTTGGTTGAACGTTTTAAAAGCCGTGCATGATCTGACGTCAATGCAGTTCCAAGTGTTGCAACAACGTTTTTAAAACCGTACTGATGAAGAGTAATCAGATCCATATACCCTTCAACAACTATGACAGAATCTTCGATACGAATATATTTTGCGGCCTCATTTAATCCGTAAAGAACTTTTCCTTTATGAAAGATTTCACTTTCAGGAGAATTTAAGTACTTCGGATTTTCGTCTGCAATCGTTCGTGCGCCAAATCCCAAAACTTCACCCTTCGGTGAAAGAATCGGGAACATAATTCTGTTTCTAAAAATATCAAAGTAGTCCTTCTTGTTGGACTTTTGTTTGACCAGTCCCAATGCTTGCGCCAAAACATGAGGGGCTTTTTTAAAAGTTAAGTACTTTACAAAAGCGTCCCAACTATCGGGGCTATATCCAATTTTAAAAGTATCAATAATTTCCTGAGTCAGCCCTCTGTTTTTTAAATAAACTTTGGCTGGATGCTCTTCAGAAAGTTTGGATAATTCTCCTCTGAAAAACGATCCCGCAAGCAAGTTGATCTTAAGTAGCGTGGGCTTGTTGGATTTTTTTTGATTCCCTTGAGATAAACTTTCTTCAGGAAGTGGAATCGACGCTCGTTGCGCAAGATACTCCACCGTCTCAAGAAAACTCATCCCATTGTAATCCATCAAAAAGTTAATGATATTTCCAGCTTTCTTACAGCCAAAACAATAATAAACTTGCTTTACTTCTGAAGCTGAAAAGCTTGGGGTTTTTTCTTTATGATCAGGAAAGGGACAAAGACCCACATGATCTCTGCCCGTATGCTTAAAGGATGTATATTGCGATAAAACATCAACAATATTGTTCGCATCCCTGACTTTTTCAACAAACTCAGGACTGAATCTCAATTTTATAAATTCCCTATTGTGATAGCTAAGTTATGAGAGCTTCTCTTTGATGTACTGGCTTAGAAGCTTATTATCTGCTCTACCTTGAGCGCGTTCTTGCGCATCCTTCATCACCTTGCCCATGTCTTTGATGTTAGTTGCACCGACCGATGTGATGGACTCCTGAACAAGTGATTTAAGTTCGGCCTCCGAGAGCGGAGTCGGAAGATATCCCTTTAAAATCTGAAGTTCAGCTTCCTCTTGTGTCGCAAGATCTTCGCGGTTTGCCGCGCGATATTGCTCAATAGAATCTAATCTTTGCTTCGTTAACTTTTGAAAAACTCCTAGGACGTCGTTATCGGTCACAGGGTTTGGTCTAAGTTCGATTTCTCGGTTCTTAATTGCAGCGTTTGCAAAACGAAGCACTTCTAGGCGCTTCGCATCTTTGCTTCTCATTGCAGTTTTAATATCTTCTAACAGTCTCTCTTTGAGTGCCATGATTTCCTTTTTGATTAAAATCCGCCACGGTCTGGCTTCATATCGTAACTACGTCTTGAATCTCCGAACTTCTTTTGTTTTTTCAACAGACGTTTACGAGCTGCGATCGACTTCTTTTTAAGGCGGACACTTGGCTTTTCAAAAAACTCTTTCTTTTTAACATCTGAAAGAATTCCTGCTTTTTCACATTGCTTTTTAAATCTCTTTAAAAGCTGTTCAAAGCCTTCGCCATCTCTTGATTTTACCATTGCCATCTAAATTCACCCGCCTTCCATTTTTTTGGATAGAATTAGTTAACAAAATAGGCATCTTGTGTCAATGACTGGGCTCTCGCTGTGGTGTTGGGAAATGCTTTTGTTGACTTTGGACTCTTTGGAAAGGTAACACATGGCGGTATATGGATATCAATCATGAATATTGGATGGCTCGGGCGCTTGAGATGGCTGAAAAAGCTAAGTATCTGGGGGAAATTCCTGTGGGTGCCGTGATTGTTGAAAACGGGCAGCTTATTTCCGAGGCTTTTAATGAAAAAGAGCAAAATGCCGATGCCACAGCCCACGCTGAAGTTTTAGCCATCCAGCGCGCAAGTGAAAAACTGGGTCGATGGCGTTTAAGTGGTTGCACCATGTATGTCACTCTTGAGCCGTGTTTTATGTGTTTGGGGGCAATTATTTCCGCAAGACTTGATCATGTTGTTTATGGTGCTCTTGATAAAAAAGCTGGTGCAGTAGAATCGACCTATCAACTCTCAAAGACTACTCACTTTAATCATTACCCCGAACTGACAGCTGGGGTGCTCGCTGATAAATCCAGCGTGATCATTAAAGACTTTTTTAGAGATCTTAGGGATAAGAAATTGTAATATTTTTCCCATCTGTCTAAATCATAACAGGCGAAATTTATCCTCTCATTTGTTATAACTTTTTATCTATGAAGTTACTAAACCGCACTCTACAAACGGCCCTTCTCATCGTGCTATGTGCTCCGCAATTTTCTTTTGCACAATCCTCCTGTGGTTCTTTATTTTCACCGTTCGTTCAAAAAGCTCCTGCATTTGAAATCAAACGCTCATTATTGATGCTGCAAATGATTTCTCATGCCTCGGTTAAGCATTATCGTGACTTTGAGGGCAGAAAAACCATCACTGTACTTTATGACAAGAATCGGGCAGCGGTTGTTGTTAAAAATAACCGGATTGTGAAGATTGAGCGAGAAGACGGGGCTGTTTTAAAAACATATCCTTTCACCAAAGATCAAACACAAGCTCTAACGGAAAATCTCCAAAAACTATCTCAGCATACACTTGTTGCAGTGGTTGATCCTTATACACATCAATCTAACCTCAGAGAAACCAATCACTACGGTCTTTATGATATTGCAAAAAGAAGCATTACTCCTAGAGAAGGCTTTAGAGAACCGAGCCCAGTAGCCAAGGCTGAGAGCATCCGAAGTGTAAATGAAAAATCCAAACAATATACAAAAGCCAAAAAAGCTGCACATCATGTTGCTTTTGCGGCAGGCCTCGTTGGGTTATATAACCTTCCAGAGGCTCAAATTGGTGTGCCGATTTTAATTTCAGCCTACGGCCTTGGGGTGCACTCAAGCCTCACCCGAATTAAAAACATATGGAAAACTCAATACCAAGAACAAGGCACGTTGGCCCGCGATCTCGCAGAGAAAGCGCTGGCTGAATCAAACAGCGTAGTGCTTATCGTCCCCGACTTTGTCAGGCCTTATTTAGAAGTACATCTTAAGCAAAATTTTGAACCGCTTAACTAGAAGCTGAACTATAAGACCTTAATCCCCATTTCCACAGACCCATGGTTATAAAGTGGAAAGCTAAAACAATTCCTAAGCAGTAAAGTGAAACCTCCAACCAATTACTCTGAAACAGAGCCCGAGCGGGAAATGAACTGATCACTGCAAATGGCAAAATAAATATAACAACTTTTCTAACCCAGCCTTTGTAGATGGCATCGGGTCGCTCCGCTATCTTATCCGCGGTCCAAAAAATAGCCTCAAGGCCACGTCCTGAATGAGTCCAAAATACGGGAATCAAAAACAAAACTCTTAGCAAGAAGAAAAGATAAGTTCCGTTCAGAGTTAAAAACACAAACAATAAAATCTTAACTGCAGGATAGGAAACCTCTGAACGTGTAAATGCCCAAATCATAATTCCGATAGTAACCAAAAAGTTAACAAAGGAATTAAAAGCAAAATCACGTGTTGATAAAAAGAATAAGCTAGATACTGGTCTCAATAAATAATAATCAAGCTCCCCTTTATTTACGAGATTAGGGATCATCCAAACGCCATTAGATGTAATGCTCATTTGTAAAGCGTCCATCATTAAAAAGCTTGAGGTAAAAATTAAAACTTCAGACTCTGTCCAGCCGCCAATCCCACCTGTGTGTCTGAACAAGATGATATAGAACAAAATGTTTACAAGATAAAAGATGCAGTCCATAACGATTCTAAAGAAAAAATCAAAGCGAAACTGCATGGCTTGTATTAAAGAGAACTTAACAAAGTACTTATAGAGTTTAAGATACTTCATATGCCGATCCCTGAATATTGCTTTAATCCTTTTTTATAGATCAAATACATCACGGCAAAAAGCGGTACGGACCATGCTAAAGTTATTGCAATGCCCGTTAAAGACTGTTGCAGAGTGTATTGTCCCATAAAAGTTTGAATAGGCGTTGCAAACAGATAAGGAAAAGGTGTCATGAATAAAATCTGAGATGCCCACTCAGGAAATAAACTTAACGGAATGAAAGCTCCGCCAAAAAACATGGCAAAAAATCTCAGCATCACGCCAAGACTCCATACTGTGTCAGCCCAAAACGCTATGAGCTCTAACGAAGTCAACATCGTCGCATATAAAATCATTGAAGCAAATGAAGCTACAACTCCTAGAGCGAAACTTGAAATGCTAAACGGCACCGTTATACCAAGAAAATACGCTACAATGAATAAACCTAAAAACATTTGTAGACAGGCAAGAGATGTGAAGATTGTTTTTTGCATCAGCTTATATTGCAAATAAGAAACTGGATAAATTAAAAATTTATTGATGCCACCTTCGCGGATTTCTCGAGCCGTAGAAAAATCTTCTAAAGACTTCACCATTCTTCCAACAAACGGGACAAACAGGTAATAAACGAGCATTCCTTCAAAAGTAAAACCCCCTATTTCCCGTGATCGATCCTCGCCATAAATGCTACTCCAAAGAAAATAGGCAATACCCACCTCAACGATAACGGTGACTGCAAATTGTAACCAAAAGTCTACTCGGTAAGAGATGGTTTGTTTTGCTTCAAGTTTTGCAGCGCCTAATAACCAACTCATAATTATCTTTTCATCATCGTTTCAATAATCGTTTCGATATCAGGTTCTTCAATTTTGACATCAAGAGTTTCAAAGCGGCTTACAATTTCAGTCAAAGCTGTTCCAACTTTCATCTTGTCTACTTTGAACTTTAGAATGTTATTTTCTTGGCTGATAATTTCTGAGCGCTTCAATTTAAAATCAGCTTCAGACAAGTTTGCAACTGCATCTGGATGGACTTGGACAGATAAAACTTTATGATCAGAATATTTATCTAAAACCTTAGCCAAAGCCCCATCATAAACAAACTCACCGTCTTTAATGATAATAATCCGTTCACAAAGTTTTTCGATATCTTCCATGTAGTGAGAAGTTAAGATCATTGCAGGCTGATGGCGCTGACGATACTCTTTTAAAAAATCTCGAACAGTTTTTTGCGCGGTAATATCCAAGCCAATAGTGGGCTCATCTAAAAAAACAACTTTAGGCCGATGCAAAAGGGCTGCAATAAGCTCCATCTTCATCCGCTCGCCGAGGGATAGCCTCCGAATTTGAATATTTAAAACATGTCTCACGTCAAGAGCGTCAACAAGCTCGTTCAAGGTTTCGTGATATTGATCTTCTGGGATTTTATAAATTTCTTTAAGAAGCACAAAACAATCTTCTGCTGGAAGATCCCACCATAACTGAGCCTTTTGACCCATAATGAGCGATATCTGTCTTCGAAAATCGTTATTTCGCAGCCAAGGTTTATGACCGAGAACACTAACTTCTCCACCCGATGGATGAACGATGCCTGATAGGATTTTAACGAGAGTCGTTTTACCGGCACCGTTGGCTCCCACAAGACCTACGATCTCACCTGCTTTTATTTCTAGAGAAACACCTTTGAGTGCAGATTTCTCAACCCACTCGCGCCAAAACAAAGATTTAATGGAGTTCACTAAGCCGACTTGTTTTTTATGGACTCTAAAAGTTTTAGCTAAATTAGAAACTTGAATCATAAGCTCGAAAATATATCGATATTTACGAGGAATGTAAAATGGTAGTTTATCCTATGAATGACTTAAATTGATTCAAAAACTTTTGAATATGCTCTTTTGCTTTGTCGCTTGCAAAGTCTCCGCTTTCACCAAGAACTCGGTCGTGAGTCAGGTACATTTCTGGATGAGTCATCGTGTGCGCTCCAACCGCGCTTAAGACCAATCGTAAGTTCTGTTGAGCTGCCAAAGTCCCAGTAGCGCCAGGGGTTAAACCAAGGATTGCGACCTTTTTGTCTGTCCACGAAGACTTTCCATAAGGCCGACTAGCCCAATCAATAGCGTTCTTAAGAACTCCAGGTATAGAACGATTGTATTCAGGAGTAAAAATCATGATGCCATCGCTATTTTCGATATTCTTTTTTAAATCTTGAACGACGCTCGGTAGCTCACCCTCAAGGTCTTGGGAGTAGAACGGCAAAACTTCAATAGAAAACTCAAGAACTTCAACGTCTTTTTCAAGCAAGGGCCTTGTTGCGTGAAATAATTTTTTGTTTATTGAACTTCGACTTATCCCACCAACTAAGACTAATACTTTTTTATCCATTTTTACTCCCTTGTTATCTCCCAGAGTATACGAATAGCGAAATTAACTCATGTGTAAAAGAGAAATTTGTGTGAAAATTCAATCTTTAAAAATTAACGGGCCTTCGTAGGGGCAATCGGGTGAACAATATTTTTTCCAGGCCGGATCACAAAATACAGTCCTATAAGTACAACGAGTGAATAAGACGCTGTATTGACATCCACATGTTCGCCCGCGATAAGCCAACCCAACCAAACCGCCACTACGGGGTTCACGACGGCATAAGTAGCAACCTTTGAAGGTTCAACATGACGGCTTAACCATATATAAGAAGAAAACGCGATGGCTGACCCGAAAACAACAAGATACAAAACAGAAAAAATACCAACTGGGGTAACTTGATTGAAGTCAAAATCACCGACCTCGCCCCTCATAATTCCTAAAATCATCACTACGCCAGAGCCCACCAGAAGTTGAATGCCTGAGAAAGTAAAAATATTTGGTAACTTTCCTGCGCGTCTTTGCATCAACGTCCCAACGGACCATGATAGGATCGCAAGTGTTAAAAGACATATTCCAATTATTTGAGCGGTAGTAGATAAACCGATATCGCCCTTTGCCAGTAATGCAATTCCGACAAAAGAAATAAAGATCCCTGCAACTTGGCGCAAAGTAGGAGCAATTCGCTCAAAAAAAATCCAATTTAATAACATCATAAAAACTGGCGTTGTTCCAATCACAATTGCAGTTAAACCTGACGGCACCGTCATTTCCGCAATACACACAAAACCATTTCCTAGCACTAAAAGTATTCCACTCACCGCTGCGATCTTTTTATCGGGCGATAAAAGATTGGCTTCGCCACGGAGTCTTCCGATTCCATACATCAAAAGACCCGCGAGTAAAAACCGCATTGATGCCATTAAGAGAGGAGGAAAACTCATCACCGCATACTTGATTGCAAGATAGGTCGAACCCCAAACAATGTAGACACTTAAAAAATTCAAAATTACGGTGGTTTTCATGGAGTTACTTATAGGCTCTTTGCAATTGGGGTTTTATCTTTTCTTATGAACACTAAAAGTTTTTCAACTTGCTCCGCTAGTCAGTTTAAGACCAATGATGGAAACCAAAAGGAGTGTCAAAAAAATCATCCGCCCAATAGTAACAGGCTCTTGGAATAAAATGATTCCTAAAATCGCAGCCCCAAGCGCTCCGATGCCAACCCATACGCCATAAGCTGTCCCAATAGGAATTGCCCTTGCAGCTAAAGCCAGTAAATACATACTTCCAGCAAGAGTGACGATAGTAAAAAGACTTGGAACTAGCTTTGTGAAACCTTGAGTGTACTTAAGGCCCACAGCCCAGCAGATCTCCAGAAGCCCTGCAATAATCAACAAAATCCATGCATTTGACATATACGACTCCTTTTTAAAGAGCGTCGTCTTGTCTTAACTGGGTACGGCGCATCTCGTCCAGGACCTCAGAAGAAGTCAATTACAACTAATACGCTATAATTCTTGAAGTTGGGACAAATTTTTTATAAAAAGTAGAATCTTAAATCAAATCCAACTTAAAACGGAGAGGTGGCCGAGTGGTTTAAGGCGCACGCCTGGAACGCGTGTGTAGGTGAAAGCCTACCGTGAGTTCGAATCTCACTCTCTCCGCCAAATTAAAAAAGGTCGCTTTATGCGGCCTTTTTTAATTTTTGCGATAGTTCGATTGGAACCAAGACGCCGAGTTCGACAAAAATAGCAGGATGCTATTTTTGGACTGCCAAAGGCAGGCCCCGTAGCAAAGCGAAGGGGTTGAGGGCAGGAGACTTTTGGTGTCGCAGATGCGTTGAGGATCTCTCCATTTAGCATCTGCGAAACATTTGGGAAGGCCGTACCTTAGCGGTTTTTGAGGGGGAGGGTGATGTTTACTACTATTTTATCGTTCACTCCGACAGACATGTAGCTAACGTCCTTTATGTTTAAGTCTTTTTCTAAATCGATCTCAAAACTTGCTTTGAGATTTTCTCCGTCAACCGTGTATTTTCCTGAATAAATTTTTTGAATTCCTTTGATTTCGATTTTTGCTTTCCCTGATCCATTTTTACCGACGGCCTTAATGAGCTTAGCTTTTGGAAACTTTTTTGAATCAAGTCTTTCCTTTAAATGCTTATCTCTTAAACTCATTCCCGTTGTGATGGAGTTAACATCGACTTCAACATTTTCTGCTGCAACGCCTGTTTTTGTTTTGTAAGCGTAGCCTCTTATTTTTTTTGTTTCTGCCACAAAGCTACCAGCAGGATTTAATTTGACGTCGATTTTGACTTCTGAATAGGCCTCAATTGAAAGTACTAAAGTAGAAAATATCACCAACACGAGCTTCATTTTTGCTCTCCCCACCGTTGCGCAGTTTAAAGGATATTTTACATCCTGATGTCCGTATCTTGTCAAAAAGTTATAAGACAAATAAATCGTTTTTTATGTAGAGAAGAATAAAAGTCAGTGAGATTAATGAAACCTGTAATTCCAACCTATTGACCAGACAAAGGCCTTCCAAGGTATGTGCTGTGTGATCTCGACTTGCAAAGAACTGCTTTTTGAAACATGCGTAACATAGGTGCCACTAACACCATATGAAAACGAAGTCTCTCGATCTAACTTCAAAGCTGGATCTTGCAATTCCCATGCAATTGCACGGTATGTGAGCGGCACACCAAAGCCTAATTCTGAACTTGAAGTCGTCCGATAACTCATTCCTGGTCTTAATGTTACTGAATACCACATTTGATTTTTTAAATGATCCGTGAATGAAGTCCCTGCACTTTTTGCGACCAAAGCACCAGCTCCCACATCTAATGCGTGGGATTGCACCCAGCGTATATTTGATGTTAAACGCCGATACGTTATTCCCAATGCTACTCCTGAAAACTGAGAGCGCAGCTCAGAGGTATCAGCACCCCTTGATGCAAGAATGGACTCTTGCCAAAGCAAAGCTTTAGGTCCGAATATAA